>QWHO01000576.1 GCA_021404945.1 bacterium CPR1 | reverse complement strand
GGGCTTCTCATCCACCTTGGGGTAGGGGGGAGGCGGGAACCCGGACACGGGCGGATCGTTTTTGCGCCCGTCGAACACGCTGTCGGTGGCCGGCAGGTAGGCAAAGCCGCCCTCTTTGATCGATTCGAGCATCTCTCGGCCCGCTTCGGTGGAGGCGGTCATGGCCTCTCCCCGGGTCATCAAGCGCAGGCCGCCCACGAAGATCCCAATCATGGCCAGCAGGGCCATGGAGGTCACCGCCATGGCCACCAGCAACTCGGCCAGAGAAAGGCCCCTGGAGGACCGGTCGAAAACCCCTTCGTGGAGCTTACGCTCTCGCAGACCCCTTCCGCCACCACGAGACACAATCTGTTCGCGCGGCCGGAAAGTCCTGTCAAGGGGGGCGGCCCTGGCTACATTTCGATCCAAGATTTCAGCCTGATGGTAGCCGCGCCGCTGGCCGACGCGCCCCCAAACTTCTCGATGGTCTCCTCGTTGAGGGTCAGGTCGACGCCCTTCTTCAGGATGATGTCTCCCGGGTTGACGGCCTGGCCGTCCACCGTGCCCCCGGCGCCGGCGTTGCTGCCGGTGGCGAACACGGCCCCCACCACGGACACGTCGCTGTTGGCGTACAGGTAGCCGTTGGTGTAGATCGAGCCCTGGAAGTAGGACGAGCCCAGCTTGTTGACGTCGAACTGCTTGACCGCCGTCATGATCTCTTCCAGCAGGCACACATCGACGTGAGAGGCGTAGAGCATGATGCCGTCATGCTTGTGATCGCCGGCCTGCCAGTGCTGCTCGGGATCCCAGGTCTGCTCCTCCGACCCGAACCTGGCCAGGTCGCGCAACCTCTGGACCATGAAGTCCCTCGTGGGGCTGGTCGGCTGACTGGTCGCGATGTGATCGGCCAGCCGCCAGGCTGAGCCGTCGTTGTTGCTGTCCCAGCCGCCCAGCGCTTCGAGGTAAGTGTCCATCTGGTCATGCAGGGGGCCAGAGTCGAAAAGGTCGTCTGCTGTCTTCGTGGAGACCAGTTTCTGCAGGTCCTGGAGAGCCTGGATTGTCTGGCTGAGCTCGCTCTGGGCCCCTGGATTTGCCGCCACGACTGCCTGCAGGTAGTTGGTGCCGTCAAAGCCGCTCAGCTCCACGCTGCCGTGGCTGTAAAGGGCCACCCCGTCGGCACCGCTCAACGTGGTGTCGCCCTTGAGGACGGTCTTGCCCGTGATGTAGAGCTCGCCTGAGCCGGAGAGGGACCCGTTGATGGTCACGTCCCCGTTGACATAGATCTTGGCCCCGTTCAGATTGACGTCACCGTTGATGGTGATCGGGCCGGTGAGAGAATACTCTCCGGGGTCGACCTGGGTGAACCCGACCGGGTTGAGGCCCGGGTTGGGATGACCGCTGTTGGCGCTGACCGTGCTCACGATGTCGACCGCCGGAGCGGTCTTGTCCCCGGCGTTATTCAAGATTCCGCCGCTGGGTGTGTAGCCGCTCAGATTGACGGCGTTGGGGGCGGTGCTGCGAGCGCTGACCTTGCCGCTGATGTTGGCGGTTCCGGTTCCATCCCAGGTGACCACGTCGTTGGTGTTTCCCGGGGTGTTGGCGTGCAACTCGGCGGCCACCGACTGGCCGCTCAGCAGATCGGAGATGCCGTTGATGGTGACGTTGCCGCTCATCACAATGCGGCTGGCGGCCAGGATTCCGGCCGAGAAGGAGCTGTTGGCCGAGCCGGTCAGGAAGACGTGCACCTTGCGCGTCGAGCCCCCCACCCGGGCGATGACAACCACTTCGGCTGAGCCCGCCGGAACGGTGTTGTCACCTCGGGGGCCATCCACCAGGCTCATGCCCTTCAGGTTGTTGACCGATTGGTCCGGACCGGGCTTGACGCCGGTGGCCGCGAACTCCACGCTGTAGGTCCCGGGCCCGTGCTTGAGGGGCTCATCGGAGAATCCGGCATTCCAGTCGACGTCGGCGGCCAGGTGGGCCATGGCATCCGCCACCCCCGCTTCCAGGGCATAGCCCGCGGCCACGCGGTCTTGATAGGCGCGGCTGCTGAAGGCGCTGCCGTGGCTGATCAAGATCAGAGCTTTGGCCAGGGTAAACAGGACCAGCCCGGCCAGAAGGACCGTAGCCAGGGCAGAGCCGCGCTTGAATCGACGGGTCATGTTCACACTTTAGCAAAGAAATTGATCAAAGTCACAGGCGCTGCAGAAGTTGCATGGTAGGCAGGCTGGTGGCGATCACCACGGTGCCTACCACCAGCCCCATGAACAGAAGCGCCAGCGGCTCGAGCAGGGCGGTCATGGTGACCAGGGACGCCTCCACCTCCTCCTCGTACATCAGCGCCGTGCGCTCGAGCAGGGTGTCGAGCTGCCCCTGCTCCTCGCCGATGCGGAACATGGCGCAGACCACCGGCGGATAGACCTTCTCGGCCGCCTCTCCCATGGGCACGCCCTGGGTGACCTCGCTGATGAACTCCTTGAAGCGCCGCTCCACATCCCGATTCTGGCTCAGAGCCCCGATCACGTTCATGGACGGGCCCATGCCCATCCCGGCGCTGAGCAGGCTGGCCTGGGCCCCCAGCATGCGAGCGTAGGCGCTCTTGGCCAGCACCTGGCCGACCACCGGAATGTCCAGCACGCGCTCGTCCACGAACTTGCGCAGGGTGCGCTCATAGATGGGCCTGCCCACCGTGGGCCAGATCACCACGGCGGTCACCAGCAGTACCAGAGCCAGGATCACCGTGGCCGGATGGCCGACGATCTTGGCGGCACTGATCAGCCAGCTGGTCAGAGCCGGAACCTCGGCTCCAAGGCTGGTGGCCATCTCGGCCTCGCGCGGGAAAACGAAGACCACCAGCACGCCCACGATCACGAAAGTGAGCCCCATGAGAAGGGCCGGGTAAGTCAGGGCGGAGATCAGCTTCTTCTGCAGCCGCGTGGTGCGCTCGAGGTAATCGGCCAGGTCGCTCAGGACGCGGTCGAGCTTGCCGGTGGTCTCGCCGGCGTGGATCAGATCGCAGGCCAGCGCCGGGAAGACGTTGGGATGCTCTCGCAGAGCCCGGCTGAGCATCACGCCCGAGTGCACCTTGTGGACTACCTGCTCGAGGGCCTCTCGCAGCATGGCGTTCTCCTCGATGCTGAGGAAGTTGAGCGCCTGGTGCAGCGGAATTCCGGCCGAGGTCATGGCCTGCAGTCGGCGGAAGAAAGAGGAGAGCACCTCGGTGGGGAGGGAGCGGACGAGCCACTTCCTGGCCGGCTTGCTCACACCCGTGCTTCGTCCTGCAAATGCGGAGGCTCTTTTGCAGGGTCTTACAAAAAGGGTCGGGACGAGCTTACCGGATGA
>QWHO01000073.1 GCA_021404945.1 bacterium CPR1 | reverse complement strand
CACCTGGGCCAGGGTGCGCTCGCCCTGGTGGCTGGGCCGCCAGGTCTGGCAGGATAGCCCGGGCGCCGATTACCAGCCGCGCGCCGACAGCAGCCTGACCTCGCCCCCGGTCTCGCTGGCCCAGCTCTCCCAGCCGGTGCTGCGTTTCACCGAGCACCACAACCTCGAGAGCGGTTACGACGCGGTGCGGGTGGAGGTCAGCTCGGATGGCCAGCGCTGGAACGAGCTGGAAAGCTACTCGGGCAAGAACTTCTTCTCGCGCCGCCAGATCGACCTGAGCTCGTTCGCGGGGCAGCGGGTGCAGGTGCGCTTCCGGCTGACCTCCGACGGCAGCAACCAGCGCTCGGGCATCAGCCTGGCCGCCCCTCGCATCGAGGCCACCGATGGCAAGGGCGAGAAGGTCGTGCTGCAGCTCGACGAGCTGCCCCTGGAGGAGGTTACGCCCTATCTCGACCTGGCCGTGGACGGCCAGCACACCCCTTCGCAGCGCCGCGGCTACCTCGATTTTCTGGCCGGCCTGTCCGAGCCGGCCCGCCAGGAGCTGCTGGCCTTCTGCCGTGAGCAGCGGGTCAGCCTGTCTCGGGCCATCAACGGACTGCTCCAGCTACGATTGACCTCCGACCCGAGCGACCGGGACTGGCTGCGGAAAGCCCTGGCCAGCCTGCCAGGGCTCCTGACCAGCGAGCAGGCAATCGGCGAGACGGCCGAGCGGGTGACCATCGGGGGCGTGGTGGTGAAAAAGCGCGAGAATGAGTAATCAGGCTGCCGGGGGATGCCTCTCGAGCTGCTCGACCCGCTCTTGCAGAGCGACGAGCTGCTCTTGCAGGTCCTGGCTTTCATCCAGGTCGGAGAAAATCGAGAAGGTCTCCCGGATCAGTTTCTCGGTCGCCTCTCGGTGGCTGCGGATCTGCTGTTCCTGTTTGCGCAGCGCCCGTTCCGCCCGCCGGCCGTAGGTCTTGATGGACCGGTCCAACTTCTGCCCCTGCTGATGGAGGCCCGAGTCCAATTGCTGCTGTTGGCCCGTCAGGGCCACATCCATGTGCTGGCGCTGGTTCTCCAGGGATTCAGTCATCTGCTCGCGCAACTCTGTCAGAGCAGCATCCATCTGCTCGTGCAGCTCTGTCAGAGCAGCATCCATCTGCTGGCGCTGATCAGCCAGAGCAGCATCCATCTGCTGGCGCTGATCAGCCAGGGCTGCATCCATTTGTCCATGTTGCTCGGCCAGTCCCTCGCGCAGCTCGCGGCGATGCTCCTCGGTGGCCTGTCGCAGGGCTCTGCGCTGGGTGGCAAAAGCCAGCATATTGGACTGGAAGTCTTCTTTCATCTGCTCGAAGGCGGTCTCGATTCGTTGTTCGACCCAACTCAGCCTGTCTTGTTGCCGATTGTTGCCGAGGGATTGCCGTGAGTTTGCCGCCACTTTGCCACTTTTTGAACCCAGGCCAGAAGTGTCCGCCAGGATGCGCTGCCAGTCAGACGGCCGGTGGTGGAGCGGCTGGAGGGCTACATCGCCCAGTTTCTGGGCGACGGCCTGCTGATCTACTTCGGATACCCGCGGCCCACGAAGACGACGCCCAGCGCGCCGTGCGCTGCGCCCTGGAGCTGATCGAGAGTCGGGGCGCGGGTGAGCCTGCCCCATCTCAAGCTGCTGGAGGCCGACTGCCTGGTGCAGTCCGGGCGGGTCGAAGAAGCGGTAGCGGTTGCCCGCACGGGGCTCGAGATGGCCGAGGCCCACGGCGAGCCGGCTTACGGCAGCCGCCTGCAGGAGCTGGTGCGGGCCCACGGTTGAGCTGCCCTGGCCCCGGGGCCCGCCGGAGGGCACCAGGGGATCCCCGCGGGGCACGACAGCACGGCTCAGTGTAGCAGCTGGCGTCGCGAGGGCTTTGACGGCCGTTAAGCCGGGGGCTGACCGGGCGTCTCGCCGGCCACGAAGACCACAGCCGCATCCACCAGACCCACCGCGTAGCCTGCCTTGAACGTGGCCAGCAGGAAGGTGCGGAATTCTTCGGCAGAGCCCTGGGCGGCTTGCTCGGCTTCGGCCTCGGTGGCCTGGTTCTGGTGCTTGCCGTAGCCAGACAGCAGCTGCAGATCGTCGGCTCCCATGCCACGCCAGCTCTGGTCGGCCACCTCGCGGGCCTGGCTCAGGCTGCGCAAGAGCTTCCCCTCGTCGCCCGAGCGGCCTTCGGTCAGCGGCTCGAGCTGCCCGGCCTGGAAAAGGATGGCTCCGTCCAGGGCCCCGCACAAAAGGCCCTGCGAGAGTGCCTGCAAGCTGAGCTGGCGGGCGCTGGCGCGCCAGTCCGCCGGCAGCGGCTCGAGCGCTCGAGCCAGCGTGTCCGAAGAGAGCTGGGTCAGCGAATCGGCCTCCTGGGGGCGCTCCTTGAGCTGCAGCAGGCGGGCCTCGTTCTGGAAGAAGGCCTGGGTCACGGTGCGGGGTGTGATCTGCATGACCTGATTCTAGCCCCGTCGCCTCTTCAGATTGTGAACAGCAGGTCAAAGGTTCTGCAAAGGTGGACCGGCTAGGCTCAGACCATGGACCGACCGCTCCTGTTCGTGCCCGGCTATCGGGGACAGGCTTCGCACGGGCTCCAGCTGGCTCGTTCCCTGGGCCAGGACGACTTTGCGGCCGTTTATCGCGAAGGTCGCGAGGCCTCCTTTCGGGCCGCCGTGCGCTCCAATCCGCCTGGGACAGCCTATGCCATCCAGTTCTCCGACCGCAAGGGCGGCTTCACGGAGCAGGCCGACGAGCTGACCGCCGCCCTGGAGATCTTGCGCGAGGAGACCGGCCTGGAGTCGGACGTGGTGGCTCACTCGATGGGCGGCCTGGTCACCCGCGAGCACCTCGATCGGGGAGAAGACGACATCCATGACCTGATCATGCTGGGCGTGCCTAACCATGGCGTGGCCCTGGCCCGGGGGGCCGACCACCTGCGCCTGGGATGGTTGCTGGGCGAGGGGCCCCACGAGTTTCGCGACGACTCCCCCGAGCTCGAGCGGCTCAACGAGCGTTGGGACGAGCAGCGCGAGAAGGTCGAGCAGGTCGTCTCGGTCAGCGGCACCCGGCTGCCGGTGCTGGTGGCCCGCTTCCCGTTCATGGCCGGCGGCGACGGAGCGGTGGCGGCCGAGAGCGTCAGTCTGCCAGGGGTCGAGCAGCACACCATGAGCGAGCTCGACCCTGACGTGTGGCGGCTGGGCGAGCACCACCGGGCCCTGCTCAGCAATCCGCGCGTGCTGGCCCTGGTGGAAGACGTGCTGGCTCGGTGAATGACCCTCTGGTCTTGCGCCAGGGGGTCGCGCCTGACTCAGGCCGGCGAGAGCCTCTTCTTGAGGCGCACCGAGCCGAAGCGCACGCTGCCGGCATCCTCGGCCACGGCCGTGGAGTTGTCCTCGGGAGCCACTCGCAGCTCGAGCCGGCTCACGTCGCCGTTCTTTCGGGTAACGTAGAGCCAGCCTTCGGGCCCGCGGGCGGCGCCCACGATGTCCGCGGGGACCTCCAATTCCTCGCCCTGGCAGATTAGCCGCGGCGCGCTCTTCGTCCCGGTGATCAGGGCCCCGTCGGAGCCCATCGTGTTGACCTCCAGGGTCGGGTCCACCGGCAGCTTCTCCACCAGGCCTGGCAGAATGCCCCGCTCGTTTCCGCCCGTATCGTAGAGGTGGACCGCGCCTCCCGCCAGAGCCAGGGCTACCGAGCCGGGCAGCCCCAGCCCGGGCTGGCCGGGCAGGCTGAGCTCGCCGAGGGCCACGTCCATCTCCACCCGACCCGTGGCGGGTTGCAGAGCCACCAGGTGGTGGCGCATGCCCGGCTCCATGGTGATGAAGTAGTAACGCCCGTCGGGACCGAGTCGGGGAGGGCGCCCGGCCATTCCGGGCAGATCCCGCAGGCGCTTGCTCTTGAAGAGCAGGGCTGTGGGGTCGTACTGCACCACCCGCCCCTGGTTGCCGACCAGCAGCACGGCCTTGCCCGGGCCTGGCAGCACGAAGAAGCTGTGAGGAGTTCCCAGCGCGTTATGAATCCTGGCCTTCTCGTTGCCGTCGCGGTCGAAGGCCAGCAGCATGCACCCTCGGGTTCCGACGTAAATCCGCTCGCCCTGCACCACCGGCGCGTTCATCGGCTCGGAGAGAGACCGGGCCCAGAGCAGCTTGCCTTCGGGGCTGATCCGGTGCAGGTGGTGGCCGCCCAGGACGTAGACCGAGCCATCGGCCGCCGGCGTCGGGGGGTGCTCGAGCGGGCCCTTGAGCCGGCAACTCCACACGGGTGCTCCGCTGGCGTCCAGGGCCTGCAGGTTACCCGAGCGATCGCCCGCGTAGACCCGGTCGGCCGCCAGGACCGGAGGCAGGTCCACCGGCTCGTCCGCCAGCCGGGCCAGGGTGGTCAGCACCGGGCGGGGAGCTCCGAAGAGGGTCGCCGCCGCAGTACTCGAGGAAACGGTCGCCATATCGACAATCATGGGCCAGTCCGCTGAAGAGAAGCTGAACCGGGGCAGTCTCGTCCTGGACGCGGTTCTGGGCGGGGCGCTTCCTCTTCGCGAGCTCGAGGCGCGGCACCTCAGCTGAGGCTCTGGACGAAGCGGGCCGAGCTCGAAGGGCCGACTCGGCTGCAACTGAGCAAACCTTTTACAATGTTCAGGAAAACTTAACAACACTTTCCCTGCCTTTCGGCCGGTCGAGCGGTATCTTCAAAGCATGGATCCCTTGACCGGACTCAACGCCGTTTCGCCTTTCGGCCTCGCCACCATGGGGTCGATGCCCTTCGCGCCGCTCTCAGGAGCGGCCTGTCGCTGCGGCGGCCTGGGCGGGCCAATGGCTGGCCAGGAAGTCATGCTGGGGATGCAGCAGCTCAACCTTAACTTGCTGGGGTTGCTGATGACCCTGATGACCCAGCAGGGCGGACCCGCGGCGCTGAGCCAGTTGATGAGCAACGGCGCGCAGGGAGGGGCCGTTGAGAGTGGTGGCTCGAGCCCCGTCAGCTCCGCCTCGTCAAGTGGAAACTCGACTCCTTCCGCGCCCACAGCCGCACCCACCAGCATCGGACCAGGCACAAGGGTGCTGATGATCGGCGACTCCCACACGGTGGGTGCCTTCGGTGCCGAGCTAGACGCGAAGCTGCGCAGCACCGGAGCGCAGGTAGCCACCTACGGAGCCTCGGGCAGCTCGGCCACCCAATGGGCGAACGGAGGCACCACCCGGTCAGGCTGGGTAGCGCGGGGAGCGAACGGCCAGGTGGAGCAGCCACCCTGGAACCAGCCCCACGCGATCCCGAAACTCGAGGAGCTGATCGCCAGGGAGAAGCCCGGCCTGATCATCGTCAACCTGGGCGCCAACTTCCGCAACGGCGACCCGACCTCGCAGGTGCGCAGCCTGGGCGAGGTGGCCAAAAAGCATGGCATCAAGCTGATCTGGGTGGGTCCGCCCAAGACCCGCGAGGACAGTGGCGACGACAGCGCGATCAAAGCCTTCGACCAGAAGATGGCGGCCGCCATGGCCCCTTACGGCACCTATATCCCCTCCGATCCGTTCACGCCGACCTATTCGGGTAGCGACGGCCTCCACTACGGCAGCGAGGCCGGAAAGAAGTGGGCTCAGGGCGTCTTTGGACAGATTTCGGGCAGATAACGTTCGTTCGCTACGTGAGCTCGCGGGTATTGCGCTCTGAGTCCTGCCTAGTACTCGACGTTGGCTTTAGGAATCGCTGCCTTCAGTGCGCTCACCTCGGCCGCCGGGATGGGATTGCCGCGCAAGGTGACCTGGCTGAGATCGCTCAGCCCCGCCAGCCCGGGCGGCACGTGGCTGAGGCTGTTGCCCTCCAGGCTGAGCACGCTGAGATCGCGCAGGGTCTTCAGGTCGGGCATGCTGGTCAGCTTATTGCCGTCCAGGTTCAAAGTGCGCAGCTCGGTCAGCTTCTTGGGCGCCGGAACCTCGGTGAGAAGATTGCGGGCCAGAAGCAGGGTGCGCAGCGCGCGCAGCTTGCCCAGGGTGGCCGTCACGGTCGTCAGCTGGTTGTCGGACAGATCCAGGTAGACCAGCTGGCTCAGCTCACCCAGCCCCTCGGGGATGGTGCCCAGGTTGTTGCCCGAGATGTCCAGCCCCTTGAGCGAGGTGATCTGGAAGACCACCGCTGCATCTCGGGTCAGGCTGTTATCGGAGAGATCGAGCTGCTCGAGGTGCAACAGGTCGGCCAGCGAGGCGGGCAGACCCGTGAGGCCGTTCCCCTGCAGATAGAGCTTTTCGAGGTGGCTCAGCAGGCCCACCTCGGCCGGCAGCGCCTTGAGCTGGCAGTTGCCCAGATCGAGCGTATCCAGATTCTTCAGGCCGCCGACCTCCGCCGGCACCGAGCCGATGGCGTTGCCCGAGAGCACCAGGCTGCGCAGCGAAGCTGATTTGAGCACCTCGGCCGGGAAGGCGGCCAGGCGATTGCCGCTGACGTCAAGGTCTTCCAGGCCCGCCAGCGCGGGCACCGCGGTCAGCTGGTTGTGGCTGGCCCGCAGGTGGCGCAGGCTGCTCAGCGCCGGCAGCGAGGTCAGTTTGTTGTTGCTCACCGCCAGCAGCTCGAGGCGGGCCAGGTTGTCCAGAGGGGGAAGCGAGGTCAGCTGGTTGTTGTTGGCCGTCAGCATGCGCAGCTTGGACAGCCGTCCCAGCTCGGCCGGCAGCGCGGTCAGCTGGTTGCCGTCCAGGATCAGTACCTGCAGGTCTTTCAGCTGTCCGATTTCGGGAGGGAGCGACTTGAGCCCGAGGTCGGTCAGAATCAGGACCTTCAGGTTGGCGAACCGGGCCAGCTCGGCCCCCAGCGGGCTCTTCAGATCACGCAGTTGCAGAACTTCCAGCCTGGTAGGCGATTTGAGAGCCTCCTCCAGGGTGGTTTGGGCCGGGGCCGGAGCGATCAGGGTGAGGGCCGCCAGGGCGGCCAGCAAGAGCTTCTTCATCAGCGTCGTCCTCCACCGGTGGAGCGAATCATCGGGTAGCCGTCCCGGTCAAAGTGGGTCGGCTCGGCCCAGGGGTTGGGCCCCGGATAGCCGTAGTAGCCGTAGGGGTAGTAGTAGGGGATGCCCGAGCCGTAGACGGGGCCGACCATCGGGTATTCTTTGTACATCTGCAGGCCCGAGTCAGACGGCTGAGAAGCCGTCTGTTGCCCGCTGGGCAGCACCTGCAGGAAGGTTTGCTGCTGCAGGCTGCCCGCCGTGGCCTGGATGCGCACGTACTGGGCCTGGCTGGTAGGTGAAGTGGCCACTGAGAAGCCCGTGTACTTGGCCCCGGCCGGGATGATCACCGAGGAAGGCACGCGCACGTCGTCCCCGCTCCAGAGGGTGACCACCGTGCCGCCCGCGGGAGCGGGATTGGTGAGGGCCACCGTGCCCCCCACGGTGGCGCCGCCCACCACCTGAGACTGGTTCAGATTGAGGGCCAGAAAGTTTTGCGCCTGAGCTGGCAAGACCAGCAGGAGCAGACAGAGGAGTCTGAGCATGGGATAGGGTTCCCTCCAGTATGAGGCTGCGATGAGACTGCCCGGGACCGGGCCAGAGAACTGACGTGATTCCCGGCGGGGAAACTTTGGACCTGCTTGCCACGGGCGCATCGCCCGGTCGAGTGCCCGAACACCGGGAGGAAACCAACCGAAACGGGTACGAGGACATGCATCGAACGGCCCGAATCACAGGGCAGAAGCCGGGCCCTCAAGCAATGCTTCGCCAGCATCGATCGGCTCAAGCTGAGCTCATGGTCTGACTCACGGTCTCCCGGACATTTGATCCGGGGACCGATTGGAGGAGATGAGCATGCAACTGTCGACCGCTCCTGTCGTCGTTGAGTGGATTCCTATCGCGGTGACCGGTATCGGCTGCCGACTCCCTGGCAACGTCAACGACGTGGAAACGTTCTGGGCTCTGCTCATGAACGGCGTGGACGCGGTGAGCGACATTCCCCCCGACCGCTGGCTCAAGCAGCGCTTCCACCACCCCGACAAGGGCAAGGACTATCGCACTCCCCAGGGCCAGGGAGGTTTTCTCGCCCAGATTGAGGGTTTTGATCCGGCCTTCTTTGGCATCTCGCCGCGCGAAGCGTCCACCCTGGACCCCCAGCAGCGCATGCTCTTGGAGGTGGCCTGGGAAGCGCTGGAAGACGCCGGGTATCCCCTGGAAAAGGTGGCCGGCACCCGCATGGGCGTGTTCACCGGGGCCTCGTCGCACGACTACTATGACATTCAAGACCTCGATTCGCTCACTACCCACAGCGTTACCGGGTGGGCCATGTGCATGACCTCCAACCGCATTTCCTACGCCTTCGACCTGCACGGCCCGAGCCTGACGGTCGACACGGCCTGCTCCTCTTCCCTGGTGGCCATCCACGCGGCCGTCACCAGCATCCAGCGCGGCGAGAGCGACACGGCCCTGGCCTGTGCCGTCAATGCGATGCTGCATCCCATCCACCACGTGGCCTTCAGTCGCCTTTCCATGCTCAGTCCCACCAGCCGATGTCACGCCTTCGACGCAAGTGGCGACGGCTACGTGCGCAGCGAGGGAGCGGGGGTGGTGGTGCTCAAGCCCCTGGCCAGGGCCCTGGCCGACGGCGACCACATCTACGCCACCATCCTGCGCACCGTGGTCAATTCCGATGGACGCAACGAGGGTCTCACCTTCCCCAGCGTCGAGGGCCAGATCCGCCTGCTGAAAGACGCCTACCAGGGGTTGCCGATCGAGCGGGTTCGCTACATCGAGGCCCACGGCACGGGCACGGCGGCCGGCGATCCGGTCGAGACCACGGCTATCGGCACCGTGCTCGGGCTTCCCGAGCGGCCGGTGAGGGTCGGGTCGGTCAAGACCAACATCGGTCACCTCGAGGCGGGGGCGGGCATGGCCGGGCTGATCAAGACCTGTTTGATCGCATCCAGGCGGCAAATTCCGGCCAATCTGCACTTTCACGAGCCCAATCCCAACATCCCCTTCCAGGCACTGGGGCTGGAGATCCCCACCGCCCCATCGGACTTGCCGGACGGCGAGGTCTTGCTGGGAGTGAACAGCTTCGGCTTCGGAGGGACCAACGGGCACGTGGTGCTGGCCGCTCCCCCCCACCCGGGCGGCAAAGAGCCCCTGCCCGCCAGCCACGGGCCCCATCTGCTCTGTCTGTCGGCCCGCAGCGAGGGGGCCCTGCGCGACCTGCTGGCCAGCTATCAGGCGCTCGAAGGGGCATCTTTGCGCGAGATCGCCTATTCCAGCCTGATGCGCCGAACCCATCATCCCTATCGCGCCGCCGTGGTGGTCGACCAGAGCAGCGACGACAGGAGCTTTTCCGACCTGGAGAAGGCCGTCGTGCACCCGGCCGTCCGACAGGCTCCACGGGTGGCCTTCGTCTACAACGGGCAGGGCTCGCAATGGCTGGGAATGGGTCGCACCCTGCTCTCAGACCCCACCTTCGGCGCCTTCGTGGACGAGTGCGAGCCCTACTACAAGAGCCTGGCGGGCTGGTCGTTGCGGGAGGCGTTCGAGCAGGACAGCACCTCCATCGATAAGACCGCCGTGGTCCAGCCCATGCTGTTTGCCCTGCAGGCCGGGCTGACGCGCATGCTGGCGTCCTGGGGCGTCGAGCCCGAGGTGTTGATCGGCCACAGCGTGGGCGAGGTGGCCTCGGCCTGGGCCTCGGGGGCTCTGGAGCTGGCCGATGCCATTCACCTGGTGGTGCATCGAGGCCGCCTGATGGACCGCGAGTCCAGCAAGGGCCGCATGATCTCGGTATCGGCCTCGGCTCAGGAGGTGTCGCGCTTTCTGCAGCCCGACGTCTGCGTGGGGGCCGTGAACGCGCCCGGGACGGTGGTTCTGTCGGGCGAGCACCAGGCCATGGAGGAAGTCAACCAGCGCCTGCGCGACGCGGGGTTCGACTGCACTGACGTCAAGGTCGAATACGCCTTTCACAGCGCCCAGCTCGACGTCATCGAAGAAGAGCTGAAGGCCGCCCTCCAGGCTCTGAGCCCCCGCCAGCCCGCCCGCACCCTGCTCTCGACCGTGACCGGCGGCCCCGTCGACAAGACCGACGCTGCCTACTGGTGGCAGAACGTGCGCTCAACGGTGCGCTTTGCCGACGCCGTGGCCCGGGCCGTTACAGATGGCATCACGCTGTTCCTGGAGGTGGGGGGGCACCCCGTGCTCGGGCCGTCCATCAGCGAGAGCGGCGGGCGGGCGGTGGCCACCCTGCGCCGTCACCAGCCCGAGCGGCGGGCCTTTCTGCAGGCTCTGGGAGAGCTCTATAGCCTGGGTCAGGCTTTGCAGTGGGGCGATGGGGCCGCCCCGGATTGGGTGGCGCTGCCCCATTACCCCTGGCAGCACGAGCGCTACTGGCAGGAGTCGCGGCGCGTGCGCAGGTTCCGCCTGGAGCCAACCCAGTACGCCATGCTCGGGTTCCAGGTCGAGCCCAATGTCTTCAACCAGCTCTTGACCTCGCAGGATCCCTCCTGGTTGAAAGACCACCAGTTCCACAGCCAGATCATCTTATCGGCCAGCTCCATGATGGAAATGGGCTTCGAGGCGGCCCACGCCCGCCAGGGCAGCCTGCCGCTGGCGCTCGACAACGTCCACATCGACTCGGCCTGCTTCATCAACAGCCAGATGCTGCTCCAGACCATCGTCAACGAGGATGGCACTCTGGCCATCCATGCCGAGGCCATCGACGGCAGCGAGAAGCGAACGGTCATTTTCCGGGCCCACATCTGCAGCGATCCGGGGGGAATCCCGGCCGACCTGGAGGTGGCTCCCATCGAAGCCAGGCTGGCGACCGAATGGCAGGGCAGCCTGTCGAAGGAGTGGGCCGCCCGAGGTCTGGTCTTCGGGCCGACCTTCGACGCCATCCAGGGGGGACGACGCGGCCCCCGGGAGGCTCTGGCCCGAGTGCAAGGAGCCGCCCGGCTGCCTGCAGCAGACGGTCTCTCGTTCACCCATCCTGGCACCATCGACTCCTGTTTCCAGGTCGGTCTGGCCGCGCTCGACGCAGCTCTCATGGGCGAGGGCACCAACTGGCTTCCGGTGGCCGCCCGGCGCGTGCGCGTGCTGCGCCCGATGGAAGAAGAGATCGTGGCCTATATGCGCTGCACCCACCAGACGGCGCGCGAGCTGGAGGGGGATCTGACGGTCTGCAACCGGCAGGGCGAGGTGCTGTTCGACCTGCAGGGCTACCGCCTGGTGCGCGCCGCCGAGAGCGCCGGGGATGCCGTGGATGCTCTGTGCTACGCTCTGCACTGGGTTCCCACCGAGCTTGCTCCCGTGGAAAGCTCGCCCTCGGCCGGAGGTCGCTGGCTGGTCTTCAGCGACGGCTCGAGCCTGGCCTCACAACTGGTGGCCCGCCTCGCGGCTGACGGATATGCGACTCAAGTGGTCGAGCCAGGCCAGAGCTTCGATATGCGAGAAGCTGGCCAGCTGGTCGGTTGCCTGCACCTTTCGGCCCTCTCGGCCACCCTGGAGGACCCGGCCGGCCCCTTGATGCCGCTCTTGGAGATGGTGCAGCAGATCGACCGGCACCGCCTCATGCCGCCGCGCCTTTTCTCGGTGACCAGGCGGTGCCAGCCGGCCGGCGGCCTGGCGGTCGAGCCGCAGGGCTCCCCGGTCTGGGGACTGGTGCGCGTCCTGGCCACCGAGGACCCGGGCCTGCGGGCCACCCTGATCGACATCCAGGACGACAGCGATGCCGATCGGGTGTATCGCGAGCTTTTCTGCAAGCAGGCCGAAGAGGTGGCTTATCGCGACGGGGTACGTTCCGTGCAGCGTTGCCAGAGGTTCCCGCTGGCGCAGCAGCCACCCGTCCCGGTGCCTCCCCGGCCCGATCAGCACTACGTGCTCACCTGTGAGCGGCCAGGCACGCTGGAGGCGCTGGAGTGGACCGTGCCCGCCACCCGCGAGCCGGCTCCTGACGAGGTGCGCGTCCAGGTGGCCGCCGCCGGCCTCAATTTCAGCGACGTGATGCGGGCGCTGGGGCTTTACCCCACCGAGGGCGTGCTGGGAATCGAGATGGCCGGCACCGTGAGCGAGGTGGGCTCGCGGGTCAGCGACCTGAAGCCGGGTGACCGGGTGATGGGCATCGCTCCCTCCGCCTTTGCCTCCCAGGTCGTCGTGCCGCGCTCGTTTCTGGTGGCCACGCCCGAGAGCCTGAGCGACACCCAGGCGGCTGCCATGCCGCTGGTCTTCGTCACGGCTTACTACGCTCTGGTCACGATCGGTCGGCTCAAAGCGCAGGATACCCTTCTGGTGCACGCCGCCTCCGGCGGCCTGGGTCTGGCGGCCATCCAGATCGCTCGCAAGGTCGGGGCGCGGGTTCTGGCCACGGCCGGAACCCCCGAGAAGGTCCGCTTCCTGCAAGAGCTCGGCATCGAGCACGTCTTCGACTCGCGCTCCACCTCCTTTGTGGACGGGGTTCTGGATGTCACCGACGGACAGGGAGTGGACGTGGTGCTCAACAGCCTGGCGGGAGAGGCTCTCACGGCAGGCCTGACCCTCCTGCGTCGCTTTGGCCGCTTTCTGGACGTGACCAAGCGCGACATCTACAGCGATCTGAGGGTGGGGCTGAGCCCGTTCCGCCGGGGACTGTCCTACCACGCCATCGATCTCGAGCAGGTGATCAACTTCGAGCAGGACACCGTTCAGGAGCTCTTGCAGATCCTGGTCTCCGACATCAGGGCTGGCTCGGCCACGGCTCTTCCCCTGCAGACGTTCTCCTACAACCAGGCGATCGAGGCCTTCCGCTGCCTGAGCATGGCCCGGCACATCGGCAAGGTGGTGCTGGAGGCCCAAACCCCGGACCGGGTGCAGCCCCACTGGAAACCGGGAGCGCAGGATACCTACGTGGTGACCGGCGGCATGGGCGGCTTTGGCCGCGAGGTGGTGCTCTGGCTGCTGCGCCACGGGGCCGGCCGGGTGGCCGTGCTGTCGCGCACGCCGCAGGCTCACAGCGGCTTTGACGACCCCCGCGTCGAGGCGTTCGCGGTGGACGTGGGAGACAAGAAAGCCGTGACCGAGCTCTTCGACAAGCTCGGGGTGGTCCGGGGGGTCGTGCACGCCGCCATGCAGCTCGACGACGTGCCTACCCTCAACCTCACTCGCGAGCGCCTGGAAGGGGTCTTCCAGGCCAAGATCCACGGAACCTGGAACCTGCACCAGGCCACTTTGAAGCAACCGCTGGATTTCTTCGTCATGTTCAGCTCCAACGCCGCCTGGTTTGGGGCTGCCGGGCAGGGCAACTATGCGGCCTCCAACACCTTCCTCGATAGCCTGGCCTATCATCGACGGTCGCTCGGATTGCCCGCCCTCACGGTCAACTGGGGTCCTCTGGGGGATGTGGGCTACCTGGCTCGCAATCCGATGGTGGCCGCCTGGCTCGAGCAGGGGGGAAGCAAGATGATGACTTCGGCCCAGGCGCTGCAGGGGCTGGAGAAGGCCTTGCGCGTCAATCCCACCCAGGTCGGCATCATGAACGCAGACTGGACGCTCTTGCTCAAGGCGATGGGAGGCAAGCCGGTGCCTCGCTTCGAGGCGCTTCTGACCAGCACTCGCGGGGGCGATGAGAGCGGGCTGCAACACCTTGAGCAGTTGGACTCACTCGAGCGCCGGACCGCTCTGCAGCCGGTGGTGATGGCCCAGGTGGCTCGCGTGCTGGGCACGCAACCGCAGAAGATCGACTCCAGCCAGTCCCTGGTGGACCTGGGCCTGGACTCGTTGATGTCGCTCCAGCTTCGCAACTGGGTCAAGAGCACGCTGAACGTGACCCTGCCCTCCAGCGCTCTGCTCGAGCAGCCCTCCATCGAGAAGCTCATTGCCTTGCTGTCTGACTCGATGCAACCGCAGGCCGAAGCGCTCGACCAGGAGCTCGAGCATCTGGAGGACGACGAGGTCGAAGCCATGCTTGCCGCCATGCTCGACGACAGCCCCGTATGACGCAATCGCTCACCCCGGAGCAAAAACGGGCCATGCTGGCACGCCTGCTCAAGCAGCAGCCGGCCGTGTGCAAGACCGCCTTCATCCTGCAGGGCCTGATCCTCGATTGCATGATGAGCTCGGGTCCGGTCTGGAACATGCGCTCGACCATCCGCTTCTTTCGCAAGGTCGACCCGGAGCTTTTGCGCAGCCGGATGCAGCGCATCATCGATCGCCACCCGGCCCTGCGCACCACCTACGAGGTGCCCTCCGAGCACCAGCTGGACTACCAGGCCAGGATGTTGACCATCCAGCTTGACGCGATGAAGCTCTATGAGCTCAATCTCGAGGCCAGGGTCGAGCAACGGGTGCACCCCTCGCACACTCTACACTTCACCGTCCTGGACGCCAGCACGTGGACCACCGAGGAGCTGCGCGAGCGCCTGCTGGCCGATGCCCTGGAAAGCTACGACCTCACTCGCCTGCCGGTCTGTCGGCTGCGGCTCTACCGGCGCGAGCAAGACGACGTGATGCAGTTCGACGTGCACCACTGCGCCGCCGATCTCTGGAGCCTGGAGATCATCATGGCCGAGTTGGAGGAGCCCCGTGAGGGGCCACCTCCCCCGAGCTTTCCCGAGTTCTGCGCCTGGCAGCACGCCTGGTTCGCCCTGCCCAAGGCCAGAGAAATGCGCCAGTGGTGGAAAAACGAGCTGGAGGGCTGTCCGGGTCTGGCTTTTCCCCACTCGGTGGCGGATGACATTGCCGATTTCGTCCTCTTCCGACTCGACAGCGAGGTGCTGACCCGGGCTCGCCAGACCCGCCGGACCCACAAGATCACCCTGTTCAACCTGTTCTTGTCGACCCTTCAAGTCACCATGGGGCGCTCGCTGGGGATGGACGACTTCCCCATCGGGGGAGCGGTGGCCAACCGACCCCACCAGCGTTTCGACGATACGGTTGGTTTCTTCGCCCAGCTGGTCCTGTATCGTCGCGATCTGCGCCAGGTCCGCAGCTGGGAAGAGCTATGGGCAAAAAATCGCGTGACCATCAGCGAAGTGCTGGATCGGCAGTTCTATCCGGTGACCACCACGATGGACACTCCTCGCACCGACGTCTGGATCATGTTCCAGCAGTACCAGAAGGCGCGCTGGCTGGAGGGCGAGGCGGCTCCCAGGGGAGAGCCGCTCGGACTGCGCTCGGGCGGGGTCGTGGACAGCCCTCTGGGGCCATGGGAATTTCTCTTCGTCGAGCCGCCTTACCACTCGTCTCCCGTGATGCTCGAGATCATCGAGCAAAACGACGGCTTCCAGGGACTGTTTCGCTATCGCACCACCTGTTTCTCCAGGAAGAAGGCCGAGCTCTACGTGCAAGACTTCCAGGCTCGGCTGCTCGCCTCCCTGGCCGACCCGAGCGCGTCTATCTGAGGTCGAACCGGAGTGTGCAGTAGCCCAGGCCGCCCAGGTCCATGATGAGCTGAGACTCCTTCAGCACCGCCTCCGCCTCGGGATAGTGGCGACCCAGGAGCTGGCCGAACCAGTGGTAGGTGGGCCGCACGTGCCGGCTGATGTCGTGGGCGTGGGTCAACACCAGCCCGACCTCCTCGCCCAGCTCTCGATAGGCCTGCAAACCGATGGCCGTGTGGGACCCCCAGAGCGGATCGTCGGTGGTGTCGAAGTGGGCCGCCGGTGCCCCCTCGGGCTGCAGGAAGTCGGTCAGGGTCAGGTTGCCCCCCGGGCGCAGAACCCGGGCCACATGCCCGAAGAACGTCTTGCGACTCGGGAAATGGAAGATGCACTCGACAGCCAGGACCCGGTCGAACGAGCGAGGCGGAAAGTGCATCTCGCAGGCGTCCCCCAGCACGAAATCGAGCTGGTTGCCGGGGCGAGGGAAAAGTCGCCCCCTGGCCACTTCGAGCTGGCGCTCGTCGATGTTCAGACCGGTCAAGCGCACCGGGGAGAACTGCTCATCGAGGGTGGCCAGCGTTCCCCCGAAACCGCAGCCCACGTCCAGGATGTCCTGACCATCCTGGATGTCCGCCAGCTTGATCAGGTGCAGGCAGAGCCGATCCATGGCCTTGATGCTGTCGGGCCGGTCGAGATAGGCGTTGTCGGGGTCTTCCCAGGCGCCAAAGTGGACGTGGCGTCGGAAGGCCTCCTCAAAGTCCGGGTCGCCTTGCGCGAGCCGGGCCAGGATCATGTCGAAGTAGGGTAGCTTGACGTGCACGTCGGTGGGCCTGGCCCCTTACAGTGCGATCATCAGACCGAGACCTGAGAGCACATCAATCGGAATCGGCTTCGGCAGCCTTCTGCGCTCGCACGGCCTTCTCGTCCTGCTCACGCTGCAAGATGGCCGCTTTCTCCGCGTCCGCCTTCTTCTTGATCTCGTTGGAGGCGTTCAGAGAGGCGACCGCGATCTTCAACCCGGATTCCAGGTCGCCGACGGCCTTGCTCTCGGGGTAGGTGAGCATCAGGGCCAGGCCCTTCTTGAGGTTGTGAAGCTCGACTTCCAGGGCCGACACGATGGAGTTCTGGTAGTCGGTCAACTTGCCCGGAAGGTCGTTCTTGACGGCCGGAATGGCGTAAATCTTGAGGGCGTTATCGGCGATGGCGTCCAGTTTGCCGATGCCCTCGATGAACTCTTCCACCGTGATCTCGCCGCTCTGGACGGTGCGCGCCGCCGCATGCAGCAACACGACGTAGGGCAACTCTCCGTTGTCGCTTTCCGAGCCCGCGCTCGCACCCGCGCCGGACAGTCCGCCGCTGCTGACGACATCGATCCCGGACGGGTCCTCCTCGTCTCCTGCCTCGGAGATTGCTCCCTGGAGCGCTCCGCTCCAATCGGCTGCTTTATCTTCACCTTCTGAGCTCATTTTTGCCTCCAGAAATTCAAAAACCCGACCTGTGAGGCCGAGTTTTAGATTCAAGTTTCTTCAGGAGCTACTTGCCAGCAATAGCGCCGGTCACGGCTTCCACGATCTTGGAGATGAGCTCCATCGCTCCCCCGCCAGCGCCACCTTTGCCGCCACCCTTGCCGCCGCCGGCGACCGCGCCAATGATTCCACCAATCGCATTACCCATGATTTGTGTCCTCCAGTGTAGTTTGACTTGGGGAAATTATCTCACACGGACAGGGTGCATGGGAAGAGTTTCACATTCTTTTAACATCCCCGAGAGGCGCTTCGGATCGGCAGTCCAGGGCGAAGCGGATGGAGTCGACCACATAGCCCATTTGCGCGTGCCAGCTGGCGATCACGCGGGTGCCCAGGCTTCCGTCTCCGTACAGAATCGACCCCTCCTGCCCGGCCAGGGTCTCGGCAAAGCCGATGAGGTAGACCGACAATCCCCGACCTGCGAAAGCAGGGGCGACGGCCACGTCGTAAACGTAGAAGCTTTTGACCTTGCCCAGAACGGGGCCTTCGTGGAGGATGAGATAGCCGGCCGCAAGACCCGAGGCCACCTCTTCGAGGATGAAGTAGAGAGAGCCGCTCGAGCTGGTGAGATCGAATCCGGCATAGAGCAGCTGATAGCGGAACTCGACGGTTTGAAGGTCGACATCTCGACCGGCCGGCAGGTAGGCGGCCGGATAGGCCGAGTGCACCTCGAGAATGAAGGATAGATCTTCGGGACGAGCCTTGCGAATGCGGTAATCTGGCGAGGACGCTCCCCGGTGGCCCCGAGGAAAGCGTCTGGCGGCACGATTTTGCTCGGCTCGAAAACCGCAGCGATAGAACCACAGTTGCAGGCGCTTGTCAGCCGGGGGAAGCTCACTTACCAGGTATTCGTTCTCGAAGGCCGTCACGGTCTTGCGGGTCCGGGCCACCAGGGCTGAGAGCCCCTCGAAGCTGAACACGGCAAAGTCCAGGATGAGCGACTGCAACTGGTGGGTCACTCCGTGCTCATCATCGAGGACGAAGAGAACGTACCCGCGCGGCTTGTCTTCCTCGAGCAGCACCAACAAACGCCAATCAGGGAGCTCCTCAGGGCTCGTGAGAACCTGACTCAGGCGCTCGAGGGCCAGCTGAAAATAGCTCTCTTCGTCGTAGAAGACCGAACCTGGATAGCCCATCGCTCGTTTCAAGCGCTCGAGCTCGGGCAAGTCTTCCAGCCGGGCCTTGCGAACCTGCATCTTCAGCGCAGCCTGCGACCAAAGCGCTGGCTGTCCACCGAGAAGCCCAGGGCGCGCCGGGCGAATTGGAGCGCCCGCAGGTTGCAAGCGCTGACATCGCCTGCCAGCAGGGGGATGTTTCTTTGAAAGAGCAGCTGCGAGCCGGACCGCATGATGTGGCGTACTGCTGTTCCGCCCCAATGCTCCCGGGCCACGGCCAGGTCGTAGATGTAGCCGGTCTCTCCCATGAGCTCGAGGAGAAGGTGAGCCACCAGCTCCTGGCCCCGGGTCAAGACCAGGGCCACGCACCCCTCGTCTTGTCGGCTCAGTTGCTGGAAGATCGCCTCCATCGATCGGAAGGTGAGCTCGCTGAGGTCATAGTCGCGTTCAGCCGACAGGGTGTGCTCGAGCATCATCGAGTTGAGTACGGCGATCGAGAAGTGGTCTTGCGCCTCGGCCAGGCGAACCGAGTAAGGACTTGCTTCGGGAGGGCGACAATCGGCCGTCGCGACAGAGATTCGGTGGCTTTCCAACCGGTATCCCTGGCCTTCGAGCACTTCTCGCAGGTGCTTGTCGTGGGGAGCGATCTCGATGGTGAGAAATTGCGAATCATAACTCCGCGCCGCGTCTGCCGCGCAATCGAGGAGGCTTGTTTGATCAGGCACATGCGGGGCGAAGAAGTCGCAAATGACCGACTCGCGGTCGCCGGTGATGCCGCGGGTCAGGTGCTTCTTCAGAACCAGAAAGCCTCTCAGACCTTCTGTTCCATCGCAGACGTACAGGTCGTATTCAGACTGCCAGGTGTCACCCTCGCGTATGCGCTGGTAGATCGCCTCATTGCAGGGAGAGATCTTTCTCTCGGCGAGCGCGAGGACGCCCTGGAGGTCGGTGGAGCTGGCCAGGCGGGGTCCGGGTTGGTGCAACGTGCAGCAACGATTCTAGAGGTCGGGTCGCAAACCCCTTTGTGGGTGTTACCGGACGATGGCCTCAGCGCTTCCTGACCACCACGCCGCCCACCAGCACGCGCTGCTCCTCCTCAGCCAGCCCCAGCCCGGCCTTCTTGCCCAGGCCGAAGCCGGTGCGGTAGACCTCGCTCAGCTCCCTCAGCTTGGCCGACTCATAGCCCCGCGAGAGCTGG
>QWHO01000575.1 GCA_021404945.1 bacterium CPR1 | reverse complement strand
CCGCCGCCTGGCGGGCCGGCTGCACCCAGTAGCGCCGGGTCATGCGGTTGTCGCGGCGACGAAAGGCTGTCAGTGAAAGCAGCCCTTCCACCTGCTGGCTCTCCCAGCGGTAGTTGGTGGAGCACAGCTGCAGACAGGCAACCGGCCGGTTGCTGCCGGGCCGCCTGGGAATGTGCCAGCCTTCCTTCACCGTGGGCCAGAAGACGTAGACCGCCTCGGGCCGCTCGAGCACCACCCGGGCCGGCTGACCCGGCCGGGCGGTGTACTCAAAGCGCAGCGACTCGCCGCTTCGGGACACCCGGGCCTGCACGTCCTCGCGCTCGCCATCGGCCACCACCGAGGAGGTCTGCTGGGCCTGGAAGACGGCCTTCGGATTACGGGCTGCCTCCATCAAGAGCTGGGGAGCGGACCGGTTCTCGGGGCTGTGCTCGGGCATCACCGCAAAGAGAACGCCCCCCGTAAGGAGGGCGGCTCCGCAGAGCAACGCCAGTTTGCTCAAGGCCTGGCCCCCGGGGCGTAGTTGGCCGGGACGGCGTACTGCGAAGGCGAGCCGAAGACCGGCCCTGAGGGCGGATAGCCCAGCGAAGGCGGCTGGTAGATGGCCTGGGCCCCCTTCACCTCGCGGGGCTCGCTGACGAGATAGTGCCAGCGCGCCTGATCATCGAGCGGATCGCTGGCCTGCGAGAGGGCGTGGCCCTGGATGACGGCTCCGTGATCTCCCGCCGCAGCGGCTGTTTCGAGGATGGAGGTATCGCTCCAGCCCAGGAAGGTTAGCCCGCCCAGGAAGACCACCAGCATGGCGGCCACCGCCTGAAAGACCTTCAGGCCGACGGGAGCCCAGCGGGGCGGGGTTCGAGTCGCCACCCGAGCCGGTTGCATGATCGGCACCACCGGCACGGGCTCGACGACGGGCGTTTCCTCGGATGGGTGGCTGACAATCTTCTCCAAAAGACGCCCCCAGGCGCCGTCCGGCATGGCCGGAGGAGACATCGAGCGCATCATGGCCCGGTTGGTCTGAAAATCCTGACGTGCTTTCTGGCAGCCGGGGCAGTCAGCCAGATGATGACGCAACTGCTCGGCCTGGCTTTGCTCGAGCAGCCCGTCGACATCTTGAGAAATGAATTCCAGTGCTTCCTGGCAGCTCATCGACCAGACTCCAGTTTCTGTCGTAGTTGCATGCGCGCCCGCGCCAGCCTGGAACGAACCGTTCCCAACGGCACTTCGAGCATTTCGGAGATTTCCTCGTAACTGAGGTCTTCCAACTCGCGCAAGATCAAAACCACCCGGTATTCGGCCGGCAGGCTATCCAGGGCCAGCTGCATGCGGTCATCGAGGGAGATTCGCTCCACTTCGCTGGCCGGGTCCCAGCTGGTGTCGGTGATGGCTTCCTGGGCGGCCGACCAGAGGGCTTCGTTGGTCTCGGCCTCCTCCAGGGATACCTGGCCTTTGAGGGCTTTGGAGCGGCAGCGGGTGAGGTAAAGGTTGACCACGATGCGGTTGAGCCAGGCTTTGAACGAGCCGCCGCGATACTGGTCCAGGAAGCGGTAGACGCGGATGAAGGTCTCTTGCATGAGGTCTTCGGCATCGCTCGCGTTCCCCGTCATGCGGTAGGCCAGATGATAGACCAGGCCGGAATACTCCTGGTAGACCGACTCGAAAGATTTCAACCGTGAAGCGGGTTTTTCTTCCGACAAAATGTTTCCCCGTTGGCCCGGCACCGCCTGGATGCGCGGTCTCTCTACGGCTTGAAGTGTCTTGGCTGCCAGCATCGTCTTCCCTTCCATGCTCCACCGGCACCCTGCCGGTAGGTCCTCGTATGACTTGTTGACGAGGGCGCCAGGTCGAAAGTTCCACCTGGACGGTTAGAAAGTCGTTAGCGATCATTGGTAGGAAAGGCCGACTTTTCTTCACGGGCCCAATCGGGTATATTGGAGGACGTATGCGTAGGATTTTGCTAGCCGGTCTGTTGTTGACCGTGACCGCAGCTGCCCAGCAGCCGCAGACGCCTTCCTCCACCAGCGTTCCGGCCGTGGTCGATAAGCTCAGGGAAGACTACGGCATCCATGATGGCCGGCCGGCCAAAGGCGACGTGAAGGGGCTGGGCGAGCTGGTGGCCTTCCAGCAGCGCTACTTCCCGAGCGCCTTCGTCAGCAGCACTTTCTACGACTGGCGCACAGTCTCGGTTTACCGGCGTAACGCAGGGCTTCACCTGGGCTACGACATCGCCATGCCCTACGGCACCCCCTGCGCCGCCGGCTGGGCCGGCACGGTCATCTCCATCGCCCACTGGTACGGGCCTCAGTATGGAGTCACGGTGCAGATGCCCACCGGCTGGACAGTGACTTACGGGCACATCAGCCCCAGCGTCTCGGTGGGCCAGCAAATCCTGCCCGGCGACGTGCTTGGAACGATCGCCCTGGACCACGTGGATGTCAAGATGCGCGACGCGGTGGGCAACTACATCCCCTTCGGGGAGGGAGCCACCATCCCCAGCAGCCCCTTCGCGGGCCTGGCCAGCAACTCCACCGAGTCCTTTCTGGTCACCTGGCTGGTGGCCAAGGCCACCTTGCAAGAATCCGACTCCGAGCTGGCCATGCGCAAATGGGAGCGAGTACGCCTGAAGGCGGACGCAAAGTCGCTCAAGAATCGGGTGCCCGAGCTCGAGAAGACGGTCAAGCAGATGCAGGACTACGCCGAGAAAGGCCTCGTGGCCCGCAAGGAGGTCGAGCAGGCCCGCCAGGAGCTGGCCAACGCCAGGAAGCGCTCCAAGAACGTTGGGCCTTTGCTGGCCTTGAACGAGCGCTCGATGGCCCTGCTGGAAAGCCAGCGCAGTCAGGCCGCTGGCCGCCTGGCCGTCATCGAGCAGGAGGCGAAATCGCGCGGCCTGAGCTGGAAGAACGTGGAGGCCATGGTCAACCGGGTCGTGGCCAGGAGCCCCCAGCTCAAAGAAGAGGTGCTCGACTACAAGAAGAACGCCGTCGAGGGTAAGAACACCAAGCTGGCCCAGCTCAAGAAGAAAGTGACCGACGGCCGCGAGCACCTCAAGAAGCTGGAGGAGCTCTACGAGATGGGCGGTCTGCCCAAGGTCGAGCTCGAGGCCGCCCGGGCCCGCCAGAAAGCCCTGGAGAACGAGCTCAAGTCGATCTGAAGCGCAGGGCCGCTGGTCTTGCACGTTGCAACTTGCTGGAACGTGTTTCCGGCGCGTTCGTTCGATCTTGCTGATGGGCAGAACCTGAGGGCGCCACAAAGCGGGGAAGTGCCGCTTCAAACGCGAAATCGCTTCAAGAGTGAGAAGCGCGCTACTGGGGGTCACCTTCTGCTTGCTGACGCAGCTGGCTGCGGCCCAGCCGCCT
>QWHO01000574.1 GCA_021404945.1 bacterium CPR1 | reverse complement strand
TTGATCGCCTGGCACATCACGCTGGGACGCCTGGCCAGCTGGCTCATGATCTTGTGGGCTGTCAGCGGCGTGGCCATGATCTTGGAGCCGATCGCCACCCGATGGCTCGATCCGGACTTCCCCAGGCGGGGGCCATCGTGGCGTTCTTTGAGATACTGGGCGTTCCAGGTGTGCAGTCCCAGCCCCAACCAGCGGAACAGTCGCGACCAGAGGGTGCTGATCTTGACCACCGAGCCGTCTCGCGGCGAGCAGTAGAGCACCACTCTTCCAGGACCCTCCAGGGGCACCCGGTAGACAGGAAGCTCATCCTTGCGGTAATGGTCGTCGCAGGTTTTGCGCAGCTCGGGCTTGCTGGCCAGCTTCCAGCGCGATCCGCCCAGCTGGCCGGTGAGCTTCTCGGACAGCTCAGCGGTGGTCAGGAAAGGGGAAGCGTCGGCCCCGGTGCGGGCGTCCATCCCGGCCACCCGACCGTCGAGATGGCGGATCTCGTACCAGGCTCGGGCTCCGAACTGACGCATGGTGATCGAGGCCACGGGCTCGCGGAGCTCGAGCAACCGCGAGGGGGGTTCCAGGAAGACGGCGGGATCCACCGCTACCGGCCCCAGCCTGGGGAAGTCCGGATCGAGCCATCGGGTGGCGATCGGCTCCAAGATCATGGCCACGCCGCTGAGCGCCCACAGGATCATCAGCCAGCTGGCCAGGCGTCCCAGCGTGATGTGCCAGGCGATCAACCTCTTGCGCGTCAACGAGCCCTCAGCAAGCGAGGCAGAGCCGGCAGGGCCAGCAGCAAGCCCAGCCCCATGCAGGCAAACAAGCCCGAGAAGCCCAGGCTGACCACCAGCACGGGGGCGGCCAGATTGCCCAGGGTCTTGCCCAGACGCACCCCGCTGGCCGTCCAGGCGATCGCCTGACCGCGGCAGTCGGGGGCGGCCGCCTCGGCCGAGGCGCTGTAAAGGCATGGCAGGATGCCGCCTCGCAGGGCCCCCAGCAGGAAGCGCACCAGGCCCAGAACCGCCAGGCTGCTGGCCATGAGCTGAGCCAGGGTCAAGCATCCCGCTCCTACCAGGCTAAACGCCAGCATCCGGGTGGAGCCGAAGCGCTGAGCCAGCAAGCCCCAGACAGGGGTGGCCAGCATGGCGGCCAGGCGCGAGCCGGTCAGAGCCACGCCGACCCAGAGGGCCCAGTTTGCGCCCCCCACCTCCTGCAGGTAAACCGGCAGCACGGTGTCCTCCAGCGAGCGCCAGAGCAACACCCAGGCTGCCAGCGAAGCGGGCCCGAGCCAGCTCACCCGGCCGCCAGAGCGGGGGGAAGCCGGGGCGCGGGGGGTTTCGCGGGCCAGCCAGCCCACCATGGCAGCCGACAGGGCGGCGATGACAGCCCCGGCCAGATAGAGTCCGGACGCGCCCACGGGGGCGAGCAGGAAGCTGCCGAGCAGGGGTCCCACCATGGCACCAGCCGTCACGCTGGTCTGCACCCAGGAGATGCGCCGGGCCGAGCGACGGCCGTCGGAAACCAGGGCCATGGCGGCCGGGGTCAGGCCGGCCAGGGCGCCATGCACCACCCGCGCCAGCACCGCCTCGAGCGGGGTGCGGGCGCAGCTCATGAAGGCCAGCGCCAGAGCCATGCCCAGGTGGGCTCGCATCAGCATCTTCTTGTGCCCGATACGGTCGCCCAGCCTGCCCCACAGGGGCGTGCACAGGAGCGAGGCCAGGAAGGTGACCAGGTTGGCCAGCGCGGTCCAGCGCAGGATATCGGCGCTGCCCTGCACCCCCAGGTCGGCGAAATAGGCGGGCAGGAAAACGATGCCCATCTCCAGGCCAGCGATACTGAGCAACTGGCACAAACACAGGGCGTAGAAGGCCCTGACCGCCCACAGGCGACGGAGCAGCGGGCGGCTCATGCCAGAGGATTCTCTACCTGGCAGAAGTCGTACTGGTGCGAGCGGCCGCCCAGGCGCATGCGGGTGAGTGCCTTGACCTCGATGCGGGGCGCGAACCAGAGCCGCTCGGCCTCGGGTCCGTAGCACCAGTGCTCGCGGAAAACCCGGGAGGCGGCCCGCCAGAGCAGGCGCTCGGGCACCTTGAAGGTCTCGGCC
This sequence comes from bacterium CPR1, assembly GCA_021404945.1. GTDB lineage: Bacteria > Vulcanimicrobiota > Xenobia > Xenobiales > QWHO01 > QWHO01. Next base: position 1,264 of record QWHO01000574.1, on the reverse strand, counting down.
AGGGCTGAGAAGACCGGGGCCAGGTGGCCCTGCAGGTAGGTGTGGTGGGACTTGGCCACCAGCTCCTCGGGGGTTCGGGCGATCACCACCGAAGCCGGGTGCAGGCGGACATCCAGGCCCCGGCGGTGGAGCCAGTCAAAGAGGATGCGGATGCCGCCCAGGTCGCGCAGCACCAGCTCGACCGGCTGACCCTGGCGCAGGCGTACCAGGCAGTTCTGGCCGTGAGCCTCGATGGCCACCCCGTATTCGAACAGGGCCGGCAGGAAAGTGCGGGCGGTCAGCTCGGTGTAGGCGATGGCAAAGGCCACCGGATCGCCTCCGGAAAGCTCCACCGCCTCGGCCACCAGAGCTCGGCCGTCCAGCGGATTGCGCTCCGAGAGAACGGCCACCGGAACCAACCAGGTGCCCGGCACCGGCTCGGGGGCCTGGCGGAACAAGAGCGACAGGTGGCGGGCCCGGTCGAGATCCTCGCCTTCCCGCCAGAAGTGGATTCCCCGCTCCTCGGCCTGCAGGGTCACTCCCGGGATCTGGCGCAGCAGGGCCGACAAACGCGGACCGTTCTGGGCCGACTGAGGGCTGACCGTCCGCAGCGCGCTGGTCGACTGCACTGCCAGCGGCAGCTTGAGGTGATGGGCCCCGGGCTGATCCAAGGGCACCACGGTGCGAAGCGATGCCAGCGGGGTGGCCGGGAAACTCGCCTTCAGGGCGCGCAAGGCGCCGCTCTGAAACTCGTCGGCAAACAACTCGGGCAGCTTGTGCTGGTATTGCCAGGGATGCACGGCCAGCAGGTGGTACTCGTCCGGGCTCTCCAGCTCGGTCTCGAGCACCTCTCGCCAGGCGGTCGGCAGGTCGGCGGGAGCGATGGCCGTGTCCACCGCGTGGTCGCGCCGCAGGGCCACGAAACGAAGATCGAGCCGGCAGCCCAGCTCGGGCGAGTAGCGCTCGAGCTCCTCAGGGCTGAAGCCAAAACGCGTCTTACAGCCGGGATGGAGCTCGTGGCCCCGCAGGTTCCAGCCCTCCAGGGCCACCTCTCCCGCCGCCAGGGTGTGCTCGTGCCCCCGAGCGATCAGCTCGGCAGCTCGAGCCGGAACAGCCGCGAAGAAGCGATCCAGATTGGTGGACGACTGCTCGAGCTCGGCCTGGAGCAAGGGCCAGTTCAGCCCTGGCTCGCCCCACAGGGTGGCCAGCCGCTCGACCGCTTGAGCCGGGGTGCGCAGCTTTTCCAACCGGCCCTCGCCGGCTTTGCGCAGCACGTAGGGAGGAG
>QWHO01000072.1 GCA_021404945.1 bacterium CPR1 | reverse complement strand
CATGATCAAAGGAGCTACCGCCCTCAGTCTCGCTGAGCGGGCTCACGCTCTGGGCTCGGCCGCCCTGGCCGCTAAGGCCGGAGCCGAGGCGGCCGCCCGGGCGGGCAACCTGGCCCAGGCGGCCGGTCTGGCCGGCGAGGCTCGCGCTCTGGGAGAGCAGGCACGCAGCATCGGGGCCGAGGCCATGCAGACCGGCAAGGGGGCGCAGAACGCCGCCAGGGTGGCTCAAGTCATGCTGGGTGTGGCCGCTACCCTGGAGATCGTGGACGGAGGCTGGGGCATTCACGAGGGGGCCTCCAACCGCTCGCTGGTCGAGGGCGCCATCGCCGTGACCGAGGCCCGCATGCAAGAGTTGAGGGGCACGCTTACGGGCGCCGAGCTCGAGCGGGCCACCGAGGACTACTCCAAGGTCATGAGCACTCTGGAGCAGCTCAATAAGAACGCCAAGAAGCAAGTGCGTGTGGGTGGCCTGAAGGTCGGCTGCGGAAGTCTGCTGCTGGTTTCAGCCCTGATGGGGCCCAAGGCCCCGGTGGCCCTGGGAGCGGTGGGCATCGCCTGCACTGCCGGCACCTCGGTCTACGAGCACTGGGACAAGCTCGAAAGCTTCTTCGACAAGGACGCGCCTCAGCGTCCCACCCTGATCGACATCCTGCCAGCTCGCACTTTGGTCTGGCACATTAGCACAATCTGACGAACGCGCCGGAACTGCGTTCCAGCGCGTTGTAAAGTGCAAGACCAAAGGCCTTGCACTTTAGCTCGGGAGGGTGGCTGCCGCGCGGGCGGTGTGGAAGGCCTGCACCATCGTGCGGGATGCTTTCTCCAGATCGTGCAGCCCGGTTTCGAGGTAGGTGTCGTCTTCCTTGATAAAGGCGAGCTTCATCTTCTCCAGCGCTGCCAGGGTCTCGACCAGGCCGGCCTCGGTCTGGTCCAGGCCCCGGTGCAGAGCCTCGCGCGCTTCTTCCGGGGCCAGCTCGATCATCTCGCGCTGTTGCACCAGGTCGGCCTGGTGCTGGCGGGAGCGTTGCTCGACCGCCTCTAACACTGCCAGCAGGCCATCGGCGTCGAGTTGGTCCTGGCGCCATGCCTGCAGGGCCCGGGCCACCTCCACGTAGTTGTCTGTCACCTCGGAGCCTTTGGGTCCCCCGCCCTCCAGTCCCCCCGCGTTGACGGCCGCAAAGGAAGACCTCTCGGGCTCGTCGGCGGTGGGGGGAAGGTTGCGCCCGCACTTGGAGCAGCGCTCGCTGCCCCGCTCGTTTTCCTGGCTGCAGAAGATGCAGCTTACGCGTCCCATGGCCTGGATGTGCACCATGGCCTGATTGTGGGCCTCCAGCATCAAGTCGTTGGCTGTTCGGGCAAGTTCGAGGCCCCTGGCGAACTCGGCTCCGGTGGACTGTTCCCGCGAGAATTCGCCGACCATGACCTCGACCGCTTCCAAATGGTTTTGAAAGGCCGACACAATCTGTCGATAGATGGGATCATCGGCCCTGGCCACGAGTTGCTCGCAAAAGATGAAGTGCCCGCGGTGGCTGCCGGCCATGAACGAGGCCCGGTGGAATGAGTTCCTGGTTAGCTCTCCTCGGCCCGAGGGGCGCTGAGCACTCCCAGCGTCACCTCGCTGAGCGGCTCCATCAAGACAACCCCTTCCGTTCCCAGCAGCAAGAAGCCCACTGCGCGCCCGAGCAAACGCCCGGCACACATCCCCGTGCTCATTCGCCAGGCGGCCAGGAAGGGTGATCGAGTGAGCATCGTGGCCGCGGTGATGGCGAGGAACTGGAACAGCGGAACCATCCAGCCGGGGAAGAGCAAGGGCCCGAGCCAGTCCACCAGAAAGCCCGTCACCAGGGGCAGGCGAAAGCCCCGGGTGGCCAGGGTGAGCAACATGGCCAGCAGGATGCCCGCCTTGAATCCGTGGGCGTAGAGAGTTTGCGACAGGCTGGGATGCACCCCCGACAGCAGGTAGAGAAAGTTGGATACGCTCAGGGCATACAGCGTCAGCCCCACCAACAGGCCGCCCAGCGCCAGGTGCTGGGCCAGCCAGACCATCTGGCCCAACCGTCCGGGTGGGATCTCCCAGGGAGTGGGGATGCGCGCCACCAGTGGATCAGCACGCAGAGCCAGGGTGAGGGCCAGCGCCGACCAGATCAGGGTTGTAACCAACTGGCCGTAGGCAAACTTGGCGGCTGCGGGCGCGAGGGCCTCGGGTTGAGCGTAGGTGTGGAGGCTGATCAGCACGGCCAGGATGCCGAGCACTCCGGCTGCCCTCAGCAGCCAACGCCACTCCGAGCCTTCCGGCTCGTCGCGGTCGGCGGCCACGGTCGGTCCGAACAGGGTTTGGGGCAGCAGCACCGCCAGGCCTCCGATGAAAAGCAGCACCAGGACCAGATCGGCCCCCGCCGTGATGAGAATGGCCAGGTGCAGTCCAGCCCCTCCGAGCAGCGATTTCAGCAAACCCTCGGTCACGAAGCGCAGGAGGGCCTGGATAAGAAGTCCCCCCAGCAGGGCTACCACCAGCCCCAACAGGACAATCAGGACGAGATTGGCGCGCTTCTCGTTCACGGCCTCAGAGTCTCGACCGGCCTCGGCGTGGGTTCGTCCTCTGTCAGCCCGCGCAGCCCGTGTTCGGCGTAGAGCTGCATCCAGCCAAACAGCGAGCTGATCGAGATCAGCACCATCAGGACAAAGAGACGCGAGCGCAAGAACATTCCCGGCCAATTTTTTAATTTGGGTGGGAAAGGATTCAACCCGATGCCAAGGCCCAGGAGCAGTAACATTCCCAGTCCGATCAGGTCGGCGATCACTGTGACCGTGTGTTCGGGCGTGGCGAACCGGTTCCCTCCAGCTCGAGGTTCCTTGAACCGGGCGCATGCGTCGGCTCCGAATCAAGGAGGACGGGGGCGCAGGGATTCTCCTCTGGTCGCTCTAACTTCTTGTAGTGCAAAATATAAAATTTCTGGATCAGGTTTGTGAGGTTCTCCAGGAGCGAGTTCGCGTTTGTCCGGAGCCCGCCTCTCGCCAAGCTCTGGGAGCAGCCCTTCATCGGCTTGCTCGCTTCGAGCAAGCGTGAGAGCAGTTTCGCAGGCTTCCCGATGGTGACTGGAGGCGACATTACCACGAGGCGGCTACCTGGCTCGAGCAAGGTGCAGTCCTGTCGGGACTCGAGGTCTTGCTTCGGGCCATCGCTCGCAACGACTGGCCGGCCTGCACGCTGATTCCCCGGATGCGCGGAGGGCCCAGGGTCGAGCAGCCTGACGACCGTTACTGGGAGCAGTTCGGTGACCTGTGGAGCGAGGAGGCCAGGACCGTCCTCCGCGCTGTGCGCGAGGACCGCGTCGTTCGCTTCCGGATGACGGAGCTTGGCAAGCGGCGCTGTCGAGTACGCAAGGTTCTGTCGCTCGGATTGATGAGGTCGCTGGCGCAACGGGCGTTGGCTCGAATCCGGTTAGAAGCCAGGCCTGGAGAGCTTCTAAGTCATGCGCCCCAACCGGTCGTAGTCGATCCCCTCGCTGTCGGCCCGGGGCAGGTTGGCCCCCGAGAACGCTCGAACCACCTCGCATGAGGATTCTTCTCTCGCTGTTGCTGGCTGTTGCCCTGCCGGTCGGAGCCCAGCCCTACACTCCCGAGACCGCCCCCGAAAGCCTGAAAGCGCCGGTGAAGCGCGCCCTGGATGCCTTCCAGGATTTGAAGTCCCGGCTGCTCGGCCGCCTGGGCCAGGCCCTCCAGGAGGGCGGCCCGGTTCTGGCCATCGAGGTCTGCCGCGAGGAGGCACCGCGCTTGACGACCGGGGCGGTCGGCTTCCCCCTCGGACGCACCAGCCACCGCCTGCGCAACCCTGACAACGTGACCCCGAAGTGGGCCCAGAGCTACCTCGACCGGTTCGCCTCCCAGCCGGCCGAGAAGGCTCCCACCTGGGTCGTGCCGTTGGAGGGCCGGGTCGGGGTAATCGCCCCGCTGGCGACCCAGGCGCTCTGTCTGCAGTGCCACGGAGACCCACGGGCGATGTCCGCCGAGCTTCGCAGCAGCCTCGAGCGGCTCTACCCCACCGATCGGGCCACGGGCTTCGAGCTGGGGCAGTTGCGCGGAGTCATCTGGGCTGAGGTGCCGTTCGCCAGTCCCTGAAAGCGTTCGTCAGTCCCGCTCGTTCCTGTGGCGTTCCACGCGCGCGGCGCCTCAGCGACCTAGCTCCAGCAGATGGACGACCTCCTCGATCAGGGAGATGAACTGCTCGCTGCGCACAAACCGGAAGTGGGACAGGTCCAGCGGAAGGAGCCCGGTGGCCACGATCCCCTCGGCCTGCAGTCGGCTCTCGTTGAGACGGGGCTGGACGGTCTCGATGATGACGCCATCCTGGACCAGCTGGATCAGGTTGGACCGGAATGCGGCCGTAAGGGCGTGCTCGAAGGTGCCCTGGTAGTCGAGCAGGATGGCCCAGCCGCGAAACATCGGGAAGTCGGCCAGGGAGATGTGGGGGAGGACCACCGCCTCGGGCGGGGAGGGCCAGCAGGCTTTAGGCCTGCCCAGAGGCTGGAAGACTTCGGGTTGCTCGCGCATCCAGAAGCGACCGCGGGAGAAGACGCCCCCGGTCTCGGGCCCGGGGACGCTGATGCCGGCCGTGTCGCCGGCCGGCATCAGGGCCACCCGAATGGGCATGGAATGCGAGCCCGAGGGGATATAGAGGCGCGTGCGCCCTTTGACCACCCGGGGGGTGTGCTGCCGGCTCCCGAGCAAGGCTCGGCAGAGGGGCGCGCCGTTGAGGTAGACGGGAATCTCGGAATAAGCGCAATGATGGACCAGCATGCCCACCTCGGGACGGACCGTTCCCACCAGCCCGAGAGCTGGCTCCATGAGAAGCTGGAGCGAGTCGCTATTGCCTCGGAGGGCCAGGCCGCTGACGTGGATGCGATCACTGGTCGAAGGTCGGACGGACTTGAGCTGGTCCTTGCCCTGCGCCACGCGCAGGCACTGGCCCTGGCTGAACACGTCCACGCGACTCGGGCTCAGGACCTGCAGGGCCAGGATGGCCGAGGCCAGGTGCACGTAACGTCGCTCCGACCCGGTGGGGGAGGAGAGAGCCCAGCGCACCAGCTCGGGCAACTGATCGCCGATGGGAAGCCCGTCATGGACGAGCTGGAAGGAGCCGGGCCAGATGGCGATGCGCACCATCGAGGCGCCGCTGGCCACGGCCCACTGCACCAGCTTGACGGCATAGAGGTAGGGGGTGGGGAACTGCGTTCGGGCCAGCTTGCGAGCGGCCGAGAACTGGTCGATGGTGAACTCGCCGGCTGAGTCGACTTCGCCTCCCTGGCGAATCTGGTCGAGCAGGTTTTGCAGATCGCGGTGCAGGTCAGCTCTCCTCGATGCCTGGCATGACCGAGCCTGATTCGGCAAAATGGCGGGCGGGTCCCCCGGGTCTACGAGGTGGACTAGCTTCGGACCTCCGCAGGCCGCGGACGGCCGGGTCCAGCCTTCATCGGTTGCCGGCACCCCGACTTGCTCATCAGCGCCCCCGGAGCAGTCCGCTGAGCGTGCAACGCACCACCTGGAGGACGGCCGGCCCAACGGCCACCTGGTCGGGCTCGGGCATGGCGCGGCTGATCAGGATGCCGGCCAGCCCGTGCATGGCCGCCCACAGGGGCAGCTCGGCCTGCTCGCGGGCGCCCGGGCGAAAGATTCCATCGGTCTGGAGGTCATCGAGCACCTGGCGGAAGATCTGGTAGGAAGTCTTGCCGTTCGGGCCGGTGCCCGTGTCCGGGCGAGACGAGCCGGCGCCGTGAGGGCCGAACATGACCTGGAAGCGGGCAGGGTCCTGCAGGGCGAACTCGACGTAGGCCAGGGCGATGGCCTCCAGGGCTGCGGTCGAGCCTGAGCTGCCGCGCAGGGCGTTCTCCATCGCGCCAGCGAGCCGGGAGAAGCCCACCCGGGCCACCTCGGCGAGCAGCTCGCTCCTGTTGGCGAAGTGTTTATAGCAAGCGCTGGGCGCGACGCCCACCAGGGCGGCCGCCTGGCGCAGGCTGAAGCCTTCGCTGCCGTGAGCGCTTACCAGCGAGGTGGCGGCCTCGATCAGCGCGGCCCGGAGATCGCCGTGATGGTAGGGCATGCGTAGCATGGTGCCACTCTCACGCAGGGCTGTAAAGTCACCCGGCGGAAGGGACCCAACCTCCAGCCAGGAATGGGGCCGGCCATGGCGCAGCTCATTCCCAGCCTGGTGATCTTTCTCCAGTTGCTCGACATGACGCTCACTGTCAGCTTCCGAGACGTCCTGCGGGTGGCCTTGCAGTTCCCGTTGATCGCCCGCGCATTGCTGGCCGTGGTGGTGCTGGTTCCCGCCTTTGCCACGCTGCTCACCTTTATCGAGGCCATTCCCTGGCCGACCCGGGTGGCTCTGGCTTTGATGGCCTGCTCTCCGGGCGCACCCATGTCGGCCAAGCGAGCTGTCCAACTGGGCAGCCCGCTGTCGACCGCCATGGCGATGCAGCTGATCGTAGCGGGAGCTGGGGTGCTCACCGCTCCCGTGACATTGATCTTCATGGCCCACCTGCACGGCCTGCGTGCCTACGTCCCGATGGAGCAGGTGGCCTCGTTGCTCTTGATCGTGCTCACTCTGGCCGCGGTGGCCGGGGACATCCTGGAGATCGCTGCCGGGAACTGGCTGGCGTTGCTTTCACTGTCTGTGTTCTCGCTGGCGGTCGGCCATTTGCTGGGAGGTCCTCGGCCCGAGACCCGGGTGGCCCTGGCGGTGGCCTCGGCCAACCGCAACCTCGGTCTGGCAATCTTTCTCAGCACTCTGGTACGGGCCGATCCTCAGAAGCTCATCATCGTCTATGCCCTGCTGAACTTTCTGATGAGCGAGATTTACAAGCGCCTGGTTCATCGCCGGATGGCCCGGGCCGGTGGAAACGGAGCGAGCGGAGCCGAATCCGCGTCACACGAAGTTCCACGGAACCATCCGGAGGATGATCTGGATCAGGGGCAGGAAGACTCGCCTCCCGTAAGGTAGTCCTCGCCGTCGATCTGTCGAGCACAGGGGTCGGTGCTTCAATTCCCGAGGAGGATGCTCCATTGTTCTTTCTTGCCAGGAGAAATTTGTTGACTTGCCTGGTCTTGCTGGGTTGTCTCATGCTCAGCGCCTCCGCCCAGAAGCCCTACGTCCCGGTCTGGGTGGATACCACGGGAAAGCTGACCGATCAGGCCGTGGCCGACGTGGTGGCCCAGGTGGCTGCCGAGAACCCCAATCCCGACCACATCGTGGTGATCGTGCACGGTTTTGCCACCGACAAGGAAACCAGCACCCAGCAATACAGCACTCTCGGCCCTCGCTTCAAGGACGCTTACTCGAAGGCGGGAAAGAAGGCCGTGGTGGTCGGCTTTCAATGGGATTCGTCGGTGGAAAGCGGCTTGCTGGGGATAGAGGGGGAGTACTTCGAAACCATCCCTCAGGCCCACACCACCGGACGGAATGCCCTGCGCCAGGTGCTGCTCGCCCTGCAGCAGCGCTTTCCGAAAGCGGCTTTGAACATCGCCGGCCACAGCATGGGATGCGAGGTCTCGGCTGCGGCCGTGATACCGGAGCTGCAGTTCGATGAGAAGGACAAACAGCCCGAAATCTATCAGGCCGGTCAGGACATCGTGCTCAATACGGCCACCCTGGCCGGCTCCGATCTCGACTACGATATCTGGTATAAGGGCGGAGTTTCAGCGCGAGAGAGCAAGACTCGTCGCTGCAAGCTCGTCTGGATGACCATGTCCAAGATTCTGGGTGAGCAGCAGGACGAAGTACTGAAGATGCGCGCCATGGTGAGAGGCGATGCCTCCGGCAACATGTTCCCGCTCATGACCGAGCAGCAGTACGACACGCTGTTCAAGAACCGGGCCGTACTGTTTGACAACCAGAACATCCCCACCGACCACTCCTTCTTGAAATATTACGACGAGGAGCGCCTCGCTCGCATTGCCCCGGCCGCGGTCTTCCTCGCCGACCCCAGCCAGCCCGAGCCGGAGGAGCTCGCCGAGCTCGATCAGATCATCCAGGCTCCCGAGGTGGGCAACATCCTCCTGCCGATGCTCGACAGCCCGCGTCTGGCGGCCCAGGTTTACGCCCTGTGGCGGATGGAGCACCTCGATTGTGGCGGTAGCAAGCACATGTCCGATGGCTACCTCACCAGCATCGTTAAGAAGATGCGCAAGACGCCGCGGGCGATCAAAGGCATGCGCCCGGACAGCGAGTGCAAGACGGCCAAGGCGGGTTATTGGCCCACCAAGACGATGATGAAGCGGGCTGGCGCGCCCGAGGGAGCGGAGCTTTAAGATGTTTAGACACCAACGAGGAGGCGTGATGCGTAACTTTTCCCTGGCTTTGATTCTGCTACTGCTCGGCCTGGCACCCGCTCTGGCTCAGGGTAGCCCGGCCTACGATGGTCTGACGGTTCTGGGCGCGGCCCCCAAGCTGACCGACGAGCAGGGCTCGACCTTGACGCTGTTGGCCTGCCACACCAAGTACAAGGAGCCGGTGGTGGGCTTCTACTTCGTCCAGGACGGACGCGAAGTGCGTTTTTACGCCAACGCCGCCACCTGGGACAAGCTCAAGCAGAAGCTGATCAAGGCTCGCGACCAGTGGGCCACCCTGGCGCCGCGCGAGTTCGAGATGGAAGGAGCCGTCAAAGGCTACCAGATCAAGAACCGTGTGGCCACGCTGCGCCTGAGCCTGATCGGCGAGACCGACCTGGCCGATCGCCGTCTGCAGCTTTCGGCGATGGGCGGGGCGGGTAAGACCCAGCGAGCGATGGTGGCTCTGCGAGACACCGAGCTGAAGGCACTGGTGGAGGATTTCTACAAGATCGACGACTACTTCCGGGCCGCCGGGACCGGGGGACAGCCGACTCCCTGACCATTGGTCGGCAACCGGGAGAGAGCCGCGCGTGCAGCGCGGCTCTCTTGCTGTACAGTCCCCGTGCTTTGACTGTTTAGAGGGTATCCATGAGCACGACGATCGAGCGAGACTCGACCCGGTAGGTGGAGCCCTCCAACGCGGGCGCCTCTTCCCAGGGCCCGATGTCCTCTGGTGAGGGCAGGCTGGTGTCCAGCCAGCGCTTCCACCTGCGGGGGGGCAGCTCGAACTCCAGCGGCTCCCAGTAAGCGTTCATCAAGCCGTGCATGATCCGATGGCCATCCGCCAGCCGGGCCGTAAAGGCCAGCGAGTGGGAGATCTCCCGCCAGTCCGGATGCCCGAGGCGGGTCCCGTGCCACTCCACCCGTCCCTGGCGCAACAGCTCGGTCAGGGTAAAACCTTTATTGGCCGAGTCGTCCCGGCCCACGTGGGCGGCTACCAGCAGGCTGACGAAGCGGAGCAGGTCGGCGTGGCGGTCGACCAGGCTCCAGTCGAACCAGCTGATCTCATTGTCCTGGCAGTAAGCGTTGTTGTTGCCCTGCTGGGTGCGGCGGACCTCATCTCCCATCAAGAGCATGGGCGTTCCCAGGGCCATCAGGTTGAGGGCCAGGAAGTTCTTGCACTGACGGTTGCGCAGCTCCTCGATGGCCGGGTCGTCGCTGGGCCCCTCCACGCCACAGTTCCAGCTAAGGTTGTCGTTGCTGCCATCGCGGTTGTCTTCTCCATTGGCCTGGTTGTGCTTGCCATCGTAGCTGACCAGGTCGTTAAGGGTGAAGCCGTCATGGCAGGTGACGAAGTTGATGCTCTGCTCCGGCTCGCGCTCCTCGTGTCCGAACACGTCCGGGCTGGCCAGCAGGCGGTCGGCCACCCGGGCCACGGTGTTGCTCTCGCCGCGCAAGAAGCGGCGCACGTCGTCGCGGAACTTGCCGTTCCACTCCTTCCAGCTGTCCCCCACGAAGCTGCCCACCTGGTAGAGTCCGGCCGCGTCCCAGGCTTCGGCGATCAGCTTGCTGCCCGCCAGCACTGGATCCGACTCGATATCCCACAGAATGGGAGGATTCTCCAGCGGCTTGCCTCTGGCATCGCGGGCCAGAATCGAGGCCAGATCGAAGCGGAATCCGTCCACGTGCATCTCCTGAACCCAGAAGCGCAGACTGTCGAGGATCAGGCGACGGACCACGGCATGGTTGCCGTTCATGGTATTGCCGCAGCCGGTGTAATCGAGCAGCTTGCCCGAGGGATCGGTCAGATAGTACGTGTCCCGGTCCAGTCCCCGGAAACAGAAGGTTGGACCGTCGTCTGCTCCCTCGGCGGTGTGGTTGTAGACGACGTCCAGCAGAACCTCGATCCCGGCTTTATGCAGAGCCTTGACCATGGCGCGGAACTCCTGGGCCGGGTCGCCCTGGCTGTAGCCGGGGTGAGCCGCGAAGAACGAGACCGGCTGGTAGCCCCAGTAATTGGGCCGACCACCGGGGGCGGCCTGGGGGTCGAAGTGGTAGACCGGCAACAGCTCCACCGCGGTCACGCCCAGTTGCTTGAGATAGGGGATCTTGTCCACCACTCCCAGGTAGGTCCCGCGCCGCTCAGGCGGCAGGCCCGAACTGGGATGGCGGGTGAACCCGCCCACGTGCATCTCGTAGATGACAGTCTTGGAGAAGGGCCGGCCCAGGGGCGTGTCCCCTTCCCAGTCGTAGGCCGCGCGCCGGTCGACCAGCAGGCTCTTCATGGCGGTGGCGGCGTTGTCTCCGGGGCGGGCGCCGGCCTGGCGATCATAGCCGGCCGGAACGGCCACGCCACGCCCGTAGGGATCGAGCAGGACTTTCTTGGGGTCGTAACCGAGCTGCTCGGGCCCGTGGGCCCGAAAGGCGTAAATTTGACCGGGACTCAGGCCAGGAACTTCCACGTGCCAGTAGTGGTAGGTGCGGTGGGCGGAAGCGTCGAGGGTGATCATCCGAGCCGGCCGACGGTCATCAACCCGGTCGAACAGCACCAGCTCCAGGCTGGACGCCCCTCGGGCGTAGACCGAGAAGTTGGCTCCCTGGGCGGTCAGTGTCGCTCCGGTGGGAAAGCACCGGCCCTTGTGAGGGAGAGTTGCCCTGGGCATGGCTTGTACGACCTCCGATATCGAAGCTGGATTCATTGTAACCGGTCCCGGGTGGGGGGCGATGATCGGGATCAGCGGCTCGGCCATGGCAGGATGAGGTCTCCCTCGGATCAGCCGTAGGATCGCGCGGCGTGAAGTGAAGGGATCGCGCTTGACGCCGTTCGGATTGTTGTGGACTGCCGGCTCGAAAAATGACCGTGGGGCTCCCGCATGCCTGCGGAGAAACCGGGGTCTGCCTTTCCCCTCATGGAGCTTCCCAGGTCGGAAGGAGCCTTTTCGGATCTTACGAAACGGGGCTCCCACTCGCTCAAGCCCAACGAGGCTCATCAGGAGGTTCCCATGAAACGTTTTTGGCTCGGGCTTTTGATCGTTGCTCTGCTGGCCGTCGTCCCGGCCCTTCCAGCCAGAGGGGAGGGCGGCAAGGTTCTTCTCTTTCCTGTCTTGATTCAGGGTGAGTACAAGCCCCGTTCCGAAAAAGAGTTCACCCAGGCCCTCATCAACCAGGCCCGCAAGATCGCTCCCAAAGCCAACATCATCGTAGCCCGCGAGGCCGACCTGGGCGGCCTGCACTACGCAGGCGGCACGCAGCCGCCCAGTGTCGAGGAGGCAGGCCGGCTTTGCGCCGCCTACGATGCCAAGTTCGCCGTGTGGCTCAGCCTTCGTTTCACGCCCGAGCTGGTCAGCGGAGCCGACAGCGTGCTGAGCATCGCGGGTGCGGCCCGGATGTGGGGTTACCAGGCCGAGGACCGGAAGGTGATCGTGGATGAGCCGATCTCGGTGGTGCGCAGCACTCCGGCTGGCAGCTATCCCAACGATCAGCAGCTTGTCCCCCTGGCTGACAAGCTGTCCAGCCAGTGCATCAACCAGTTGGCCCAGCAGGTTGTCACGCTGGGACGTCAGAGCGCCAACCAGGAGATGGTGCAGCAGTGGGCCCGGCCGGCCGCCCAGCCCCAGGCCCCTAAAGTCAACGCGAAGATGAAGCGGATGGTCGACAGCCTGGAGCGCTATCGACGGGCGGTCGATTCGGGTGACCTGATCGGCTCCACCGATACCCAGCGCGTGGCCCTTTCTGCCTGGCGCGACCTGAGCCCTCAAGAGCAAAAGCAGATCGAGCAGATGTATCCCGGGACCTGGCAGTGGATGGAAGGTGGGTTCTACTACGACACCGGCAACTACTGGTACCCAGGCTATGGCGGTGGTCGCGTCGGTGGTGGCCGCCGCTAATGCGCTCGCACAAAATCGTGTGGTGGCGGAGGTTCCCTCCGCCACCACACCAGGCCCCGAGCGGTTCGGCGTTCCGCTGACGGTGGAATCGAATCAGCCGGGTCTGCCCTCGTCGCCTTCATTGAGGCCGCTTGTTCAGTCTCCTTGACAGTGGCTGGAAATCCGGCTAAAGTTAACAGTGTTCACATGGGTGCGCCCACGCTCTTCCACTTCCGCGTTGCCCACTACAGCGAGAAAGTTCGCTGGGGGCTGGATTTCAAGGGCATTCCCCATCGACGCCGCGCCCTACCACCCGGTTTTCATCTGCCCCACGCCCTGCTTCTGACCGGCAAAAGAACTCTGCCGATCCTGCAACTGGGCCGGCGAGCGATCAGGGACTCGACGGCCATCCTGGCCGAGTTGGAGCGGCTCTATCCTGAGCCCGCCCTTTATCCGGTCGACCCCGTGTTGCGTGGGCGGGCCCTGGCCATCGAGGATTATTACGACGAGGAGGTTGCGCCTGCGCTGCGGCGGCTCTTCTGGTCCACCTATCTGCCCGACTCCCAGGCCTGCGCAAGGATGACCACGGATGGCTTCGGCCCGGCCACGCGACTGGCCTGGAGGGCGCTCTGGCCGGTCATGCGGCCGCTCTTTCGTTCCAACATGCAGATTCAACCTGAGCCATTGCGGCTGGCTCGCGAGGCGCTCGGGGGATACTTCGACCGCCTGGAGTCGGACACGGCCGGAGATGGCTTCCACGTGGGAGGCCGCTTCAGCGTGGCCGACCTGACGGCGGCAGCGGTCCTGACGGCGCTGATCCGACCTTTCCAGTTCTCTTACCCGCTGCCTGAGCCGTGGCCACCTGCCCTGGTGGAGTTGCGCGAGTCGCTCGCCGAGCGTCCAGGTTTCCAGTGGGTGCAGGGCATTTACAGAGACTTTCGAGGCAACTCCAGCGAGGTCGCAGCTCACCCGGTCTGATCCGGTGCGGGCCGTTTCCAGGCCGCTGGGGCAGCGCCTCCTGGAAAAAAAAGCCCGCCTTGAGCGGGGCGGGCGAAAACCTGTCTTGTCGTGAGCTGACCTCTCGGGCCGGCGAGGCACGAGGGTCTCCCAAACTCTCGCGAAAGTGTGGTCTTGCACTTTCCAACCGGCTGGAACGTCGTCCCGGCCCCTCGTCAGAACGTGCTCATGGGTAAACCAGAGTGCGAGCACATTAGCGCGGAGGGCAAACTCCGCCGGCGCAGCCGCCACCGGCCAGGAGGTTCTGGAGCAGGGCCGCGATCATCTGCTCGGTGCCGGCATCCTGCTCGCCACCACCGCTCCCGCCAGCTCCCTGGGACTCGCCCGAGCCGGCAAACTGATCAACGATCCCCTTGACGGTGTCCATGACCCCGCCCAGGCCGCCACCCCCGCCGGCTCCTCCGGCGCCACCACAGCCGCCGGCGCCGCAGGCTCCCTTGGCGGCATCGCCCACTTTGCCCAGCAGGCCCCCGCCGTCCTTGCCGGCTCCACCGAGCTTGCTGAGCAAACCTCCCTCCTTGCCACCGCCCAGTTTGCTCAGGAGCCCGCCTCCCTTGCCGCCGCCCAGCTTGCCGAGCAGGCCGCCGCCTTTACCCAGGCCCTTGCCAAGGCCACCAGCCAGTTTGCCGATTCCACCTAGCATCTTGTCTACCTCCGATTGTCGCTGTTGTTACCCTGATGATAGGGCTTCAGACATCTCCGGGGCAGCAGGCAGATTTTACAATTATGTGAACTTGCGACACGTATTGTTAACGCGGAGGCCCCGGCTTCTTGCTTTTTTGTAACAAAAGTGACAGGGTGATGAACAAGGCGCTTTCAGCCCGTTGAGAGCGAGGGAGCAGAATGCCATTGGACGGAGGCTATGACGCATGCGCATCCTTCTGGTGACCTTGCTGCTGGCCAGGGTCTGCCTGGCCCAGGCCATCGACTTCCAGCAACTGCAGAAAACCTCCGGCTGGCTGGTTGCAGACCTGGCCAAAGTGCGTGTTCTCAAGACCAAACCCGTTTACGTCGGGCCTCTGATGGGCTGGAAGCAGACCTTTTACGTGCTGACCTACCATACAGCCGACGTGGACGAGTGGGTCTGGCTGACCCCCGACAAAGCGGGCGTCTGGAAGGTCACCGGTTACCGGGCCCGGCGGGCAAACAAAGTGCTGAAAGAGTGGGGCTCCTGTCCCAAGCCCTTGAGCACGAAATTCAGGTAGCGCCTCAGGACCGGCCGGTCAGCTGTCTGAGCACGTCGGCCGCCTCGGGGTGGCCCAGGCGGTGGGCACGCTCGAAGGCTGCCAGGGCCTGCTCTGGCCGCTTGAGCGCGAAGTGGGCCAGTCCCAGGTCAAACCAGGTCTGGGGGCTGTCAGGATTTGCCTCAAGGGCTCTCTCGGCGTAGCCGGCGGCTTCGGCCGGGCGCTCCAGGCGCACCAGCATCATCGCCAGCAGCCGGCAGGCCTCAGGGTCCCCCTGGGCCAGCTCGAGCAACTGCACGGCTTCGGGATAGCGTTTCTGGCTCAGCCTCAGGTGGCCCAGGGCCAGCCAGGCCCGGGGATTACGGGGATCGAGGTCGGCCGCTCTTATCAAGCTGTCTTCGGCAGCCTTCTGGTTGCCCAGCGAGAGCTGCACACGGCCCATGTGGTAATGGGCGTCGGAGTTGTGGGGCTGGAGCCGGATCAATTCGGTCAGCGAGGCAGCCGCCCGATCGAACTTGCCCGCTCCGGCCAGGGCCATGCTCAGGCCGATGCGATACTCGGGGTGGGAGGGAGCGAAGGTGATGGCCAGCTCGAAGTTGCTCAGCGCCTCCTCGGTGCGCCCACGGCCCGCTTGATGGCAGGCCAGGCTGTAGTAGGCGCTGTGATACTGTGCGTCCAGCATCAGGGCCCGACTGTAGGATTTCTCGGCGGCATTATCGTCGCCGGCCAGCTCCCAGGCAAGCCCTGCGTCCGTCCAGGCGCTGGCGGTCTCCTGCATTTCCAGGGCTCGCTCCAGGCAGGGCAGCGCCTCGCGCGGCTGACCGACCTGCACCAGGGCGTGACCCTTGTGGGCCCAGAGCTCGCGCCTGTTGGGATGGCTCTCGAGGCAGCGGCTCAAGAGCTCGATCGCCTCCTGGTGGTGGCCCAGGCTCAGCAGGCATACGGCCCGGTTGTCGAGCTCGCTGACGTCGAAGCTGTCCGGCTCCGGAGGAGCGGGCGCGGGCCGCCCGGTGAGCTCGCTGTAGATGCCCGCGAGCTCTCGCCGCACGATGGTGAAGTCGGCCGGACGCTGGTCGGGTTGCTTGGCCAGGCAGGCCTGGAGCAGGGCGTCGAGGGGAGCGCTCGCCTGGTAGCGCGGGGGCGGCGCGGTAAAGTGCTGGTAGGCGAGCGTCATGGGGTTGTTCCCGTCGAAGGGCAGACGCCCGGTCAGCAACTCGTAAAGCATCACGCCGAAGGCGTACACGTCGGCCCGGACATCCACGCGGGCGGCGTCGGTGAACTGCTCGGGAGGCATGTGAGTGCAGGTGCCCATCATGCTCCCGGCGCCCGTGAGCTTGACATCGGGAGGGGCGCTGGCGCGACCCTGGCGCAGCACGCCGAGATAGTCGGACATGGCCTGGTTGGCGCCGGTTTTCGCCAGACCAAAGTCGGTGATCTTGAGCTGTCCCTCCTTGGTGAGCATGCAGTTGGCGGGCTTGATATCTCGATGCACCTTCAGGCCCATGGAGGCGGCGTGGATCATCCCGTCGCAGAACTCGAGCGCGAGCTCCAGGGCGCGCCTGGGATTGTGCAGCTCGCGGCTGCCGATGAGGTCGGAAAGGTCTCCCCCGTCCACGTATTCCAGGAACAAGAGCAACTCATCGCCCAGGGGCAAGAAGTAATGCGCCCGCACCAGATTGGGATGGCTACCCACCTTGACCCAGGTGTATGCCTCCTGGCGAAAGCGCTCGAGCACCTCGGGGTTGCGCTGCTCGGCCTGAAAGGTCTTGATGGCCAGGGGCACACGGTCGCGCTGGTCGTAGACGATGTAAACTCGCCCCAGGCCGCCCTGGAGGACGCGATAGACCTGCCAGCGGTTGTCGATGACCTGCCCGACGCGGTATTCCATGGCTCCTTAGCCCCGGAGGCCCGGGCCGCAAACCTCTCCCTGCTGTTTGAGGTGGGCGGCGGCCGCGTTCCTGGGAGCGGCCGGCAGCTTCAAAGGACCCACCAGAGGACCATCAGCAAGATGACGGCCGCTGCTTTGCCGCAGCCCGACTTGCCTGGAGCGGCCAGGGTCTGCTCCAACTCCTTGGCCTCTCGGCGAGCCTGGTCAGCTTCGGCCTGCTTGCCCGCTTTATCCAGCATCTCGGCCGCGGCCAGGAGGCAGGAAACCGCATCGCTGGGAGGGCGGCCAAGCTTCTTGGAGGCTTCCAGATCGACCTGGGAAGCTTTGCGGAAATCGGCCGCGGCCTGCTCGAAAGCCTCCATGCGGACGTAGATCTTGGCCCGATTGATGACGAGAAGGTGGTTCAATGGATCGAGGTCGAGGGCGCGAGTCGAGTCTTGCAGCGCCCGGGCGGGCTGGTCGAGATTGTTGTAAGCGATGGCGCGGATGGTGTAGCTGGCGCCAAAATCTGGC
Organism: bacterium CPR1; assembly: GCA_021404945.1. GTDB lineage: Bacteria > Vulcanimicrobiota > Xenobia > Xenobiales > QWHO01 > QWHO01. The sequence goes on along the minus strand of QWHO01000072.1, from coordinate 1,786 downwards.
TTCAAGGCGATGGCCCGGTCACAGGCCTGCAACATCTTTTCCCAGTCGCGGTTGGCCTGGTAGACAGCCGCAAGCATCAGATGGGGCTCGTCGTTGCCGGGGTCCTGGGCGATGGCCTGGTCGATGATGGCCATGGCTTTATCCATCTGTCCGGCAGCGATCGCTTCCTGGACCTTCTGCCTCAGCTCTCTGGATGGGCCGGCCATTAAAGGAGCCACCAGAGAGGCATCAGGGTGATCACCGCGGCTGCTTTACCGCAGCCCCCTTTGGCGCTGGAGGCCAGGCGCTTCTCCAGGTCGGCGGCCTCTTTCTCCACCTGCTCGGCCTGCGAGCTCTTCCCCGCTTTGCGCAACATCTCGGCGCGGGCCCGCAGGTAGCTCACGGCTTCGGTCGGGAGGCGCCTGGAGCGGAGGGCATTCTCGATCTCGACCTGGGCGGCCCGGCCGAAGTCCTCGGCCGCCTGCTCGAAGACCTCAATCCGAATGTAGGTCTTGGCCCGGTTGATGTAATAGAAGGTGTTCTTCGGATCGAGCTCGATGGCCCGGGTGAAGTCTTGCAGCGAGCGGGCGTTCTGGCCCAGGATTCCGTGGGCCACGGCTCGGGTCGAGTAGAGCGGTCCGTAATCGGGTTTGATGGCGATGCCCCGCTCGCACTCCTCGAGCATTTTGTCCGCCTGGCCGATTGCCTGGAAGACCGAGGCCCGTCCGATAAAGGGGTCGGCGTAACCCGGGTCAGCTTGCAGGGCCTGGTCGAAGAGCCGCAAGGCCTCATCGTGCTGGCCGGCCTGGAAAGCCTCCGAGCCCTGCAGCATGAGGTGTTGCGCTTGACTGGCCATTGCACCTTCCCCCGGAAGGTGCTTCCCGGTGCTCCAGAGGGGGTCCTGCCTCGTTCGGGCACCTGTCTCGGTCCCGCTGAGGGCTTGAGGATTTTTCGGGATGCCAAGCAGGAATTTGATCGACCTTCAAGAAATTAAGACCCACTCGGACCCCCAGCGGCGCGGGGTCCCGCCTTCCACCTGGAGGGCCCATCTGAAGGAGAAAACCCTGATTCCCTGTCAAGTCTCTGACACTTCATTGGCTCACGAGCTTTCTGCTCGCTACCAGCTATCCGCCGTGGTCGCCGCGTGCGACCTCGACGGTGACTACGAGATCGACTGGATGGTGCTGGCTGCCTCTGGCACCTGCCTGACCGCCTGTCGCCTGCTGATCGCGGGGGACGATCACTATTGCCTGCCAGGCGTCCTGGTGCAACGCATACTGCAGGCCAACGCTGAGAACCCCTGCCTGAAACTGATCGGGGGAAGCCTGCTGGTGGGCCAGCGGGGGTTCTCCGACCTGGGACGGTTCCGCGGCCTGGATCCGCACCAGGCGATGAAGCTGTTTCATCGTGCCCGCTCGGACCGAGAGTGCGATTGGGACTGGCTCGACTGGTCGCGAGGAAGGGGGTGATCGTGTTGGCACTGTTCCCCGGTAGGTCCCCTCCGCGCCAACGAGGAGGTATGCGGCCGGGCTCCTAAGGCTCCTGGAAGACCATCGAGTGCATGGCCACCACTTCGAGCAGCAGGTCGTCTTCCTTGCTGGTCATGGTGGACTCGGTCTCCAGGCTGAGCAGGTGTCCGGCCTCTTGGGTGGCAGTATAGGCGTGCAGGCAAAGCTGGCAGAACAGTTCGACCAGCCAGCGCCGGGGCAGGTGGAAGTCAAACTCGCCCGTGGCCTGGTCAAGATAGAGATGGCCCATTTCATGCACCGCCAGCAAATTCATGTAGGCGGCCAGGTCAATGGAGCCG
>QWHO01000573.1 GCA_021404945.1 bacterium CPR1 | reverse complement strand
TGCTGGATCTGGCCCAGCAGATTTCGGTCAACGCCATCATCGCCTTTGGGATGACCCTCACGATCCTGATTGGGGGAATCGACCTCTCGGTCGGCGCTCTGGTGGCGCTGGTGGGAACCATCACGGTGGCTGCACTGGCGCGGGGGGAGCCGGAAACCCAGAGCCTGGCGCGACTCCTCCTCGGGCTGGGGGCTGCGGGCGAGTCGCTCGAGGGTACGAGCCACCGCGCCCGGGTAGGCCGACGCCAGAGCATGCACCAGATAGGGCACGAAGACCCCCGGGGCGGCGTCCTCCTCATCCAGGCTGTACCACGCGCACGGCTGGCCACTCTGGCGGATGAAGTCGAAGAGCAGGCTGCTCTTGCCGGCCCCAGCCTCAGAGTGCACGACCACAAGCCGGGCCGACCGGGCCCGACCCAGCCGCTCGAGCAAGCGGGTACGGGCCACCAGATGGGGGCTGACGAAGGTGGGACGGAGCTTGGTTCGCAGGATCACCGAGGTTGCCAAGCGGGGTTCAGCTTGATCGGCAAAGGGCCCCGAGTACGGGCGGCCGGCGCCAACCTCTGAGGGGAGAAGTCGCGCACCTCGGCCTGGCGGCACCTCTTTCTCACGGCCAGAAAGAGGGCCTGGCTGGTCATCGGGGCCACCCGGGTGGGCCCGATGAGGGTCACGAGGCGCCCTCCACGGGTGATGGGTCCGAACAGGGGGCCCGGCAATTCTCCCCGTACGGCCATCCAGGCGCGCAGGAGGAAGCGGGCACCGGGTCGGCCGTGATGGGCTTCGAGGTCCAAAGGAGTCAGCTCGAGAGCCTGGTTGCTGCGCAGGCCCAGGCCGGCCAGGCACGCGAGCAGGGCGGCATCGCGGCAGCCGGCCCGTGAGCCATCGCGGGCACAGGCCTCGAAGAGTTGACTGAGCTCTCGGCGCAAAGGGGCTGCGGGGGCGGGTTGGGGAGCGGCAAAACGCGGCAGAAAGGTGGTTTTGTGCCCGGCCCTGGCGAGCAAGGAGCGCAGTCCGGCCAGCACGCGGTTGGCGGTGGTGGGTCGATAGCGCTCGAGCAGGCCGTGGCGCCAGGCCGCCAGACGTGGAGCGGTGAGCCACTCGGAGCCCAGTTGCTCCACCCGGGTCACACCCAGCTCGCAGAGGGTCAGACGCAAGCGTGGCTCGACCACCCGGCGCGAGCCCGGGCTCAAGAAGGACAAATAAGCACGAATCTGGCCTTCCAGAGGATCAAGACCGACACGAAATGCGAGAAACTCCATAGCAGTGCGGACTTGATTCGTCGGCGGAAGTCCCCTGCCCTGCGTGCGTTTTCACAAGGAATTGATCCCGTGTTGACAGGTCTGGGTTACCCTGAGGGCCGGTCAGACACTTGATGGAACCGCCCGACCCGTCGTCGGTAGGACCGTGCCACGCAATCACGGTTAGGGGGGTTAGGGGGGAGGCAGCTTGATCCGTTTCTCTATGCTGGGGGAGGTCCGCCACGGCAGGCGAGTTCCAGGACTGCCAAGCTTGACCTGGCGACGACGAACAGAACGACTCGTCCAGAAATTTCGGTGCTGCTCGGCTGCTCGGTGGCAACAGAGGACCTGGGGGCGACGACACATCAATCTGGCAATCGCCAATGGCGAACTTGCTTTTCCTGCAACGATGAAGGGACGCAGATGACCCGGTCCCCAGGCCAGCGCCAGGCTTTGCCGCGAGTACGGGACGGACTTCTGACCATGACTCTCGGAGAGGAGATGCTCGTCTACAATCGGGCCGACAACCGGGCCCATGCGCTCAACCCCGTCAGCCGTGATGTCTTCAGGCTCTGCCAGGATTCGACCAGTCGCTCGCGTGCTGAGCAGCGACTGTCAGAGCGGTATGCAATTCTTCCCGAGCAAGCCAGTGCAATCATTGATTGCGGGCTCTCTAAGCTTGCTGCCGCTGGCCTGATAGAGGGCCCGCAGACTCCGGGGTTTGGCCAGCGGGAGTTGCGCCGGATGCTTGGCAATGCCTCCATGGTACCGGCCGTGGCTTCGATCGTCGCCCCTCGACCAGAAGTGGACCCTCCGTAAACAAACTGGGCACTTGAGCCGCAGAGCGCAAGACCAGACTCGGACTCGATGAGCCAGTGCACTTCGGCCGAGCCGGACAAACACGGCTTCCGGGCATGGTTCGCTCCTCCTGCACCCGGGCATGTGGCATTCGCCGGTTGGAGTTACCACCTGCGATTGGTTTTCACAAGGAATTGATCCCCCGTTGACGAAGATGCGCTACCCTAAAGATCTGGTGGGTGAGGCTTGGTATCTCAGGACCGTTGGTGGGCTCAAGCGAACGGCGCGCGCCGCTTCTTTACAAGTTTGCCACTGCCTGGTGGAGCATGAGCTCGGTGTCCACCCAGGCAACCAGCTCTTCAGTCGACACAGGGCTTTCAAGCACGATTGCAGCCAGCTCGAGCCCGGCCTCAACCCTCCCCGAGGAACTGACGCAGATCAGCGGAATCCAGGGGGCCGCCCACCGGAGCTCGCCCAGCAGAGGCAGGGACTGCTCCGCCCCGCAAACGATCAGGTCGACCGGGCCAGAAACGACGAAGTCCACGGCCTGGAGCTCATTGCTAGCCTCCAGGACCCGGTAGCCGGCCTGTTGCAGCGCTCGGCTGCGGCGGCGACGCTGGAGCTCGGAGCGGTCGAGATTGACGATGGTGGCCATACGCGTTCCTCCTCTTTCCTGTCTGAGCACAGCGTACCCGAACGGCCGGCCAGCCGCATCGGGCAGGTCCCCCCTTGCCGACGCGGGCGTCCCTACCTCGGGGTAGGGAAATCCCTCCCCCTGCGGAGCGGGAAGTGACCCGGATTGCGCTTGTAGACGACCACGAGCTGGTGCGGGGAGCCTTTCGCTCCCTGTTGGCGCAGGAGCCTGACCTCGAGATCGTGGCCGAGCTTGGCTCGAGCGAAGGGCTCGAGAAGCTGGAGGCGGCGGTTCCTGACGGGGTGGTGCTGGACTTGATGATGCCAGGCCCCCTGTCGGGTCGGGAGGTGGCCCTGAAGCTTCGGGAAAGCTCCCCGAGCATCAAGATTTTGATCGTCTCGCAGCAGATCGAGGCAGTCGTGATGCAGCACCTGCTCCGCCACGGGGTCACCGGCTTCCTGAGCAAGAGGAGCGCCCTGGACGAATTTGCGAGAGCCATTCGGGCGGTGGCCGCCGGCCAGTTTTACTTTTGCCCCGAGTGCTCGGCGGCCCTGGCTACCACGGTGGGTGGGGTCGGCGACTGCCCGCTCTCGGCGCGCGAGCTGGAGATTCTGGCCCGAACCGCCCGAGGAGCCACTGTGCGCGAGATCGCCGAAGCGCTTTGCCTGAGCCCCAAAACGGTGGAGAAACACCGCGGGGGCATTTTGCGC
>QWHO01000071.1 GCA_021404945.1 bacterium CPR1 | reverse complement strand
GATCACCCCAGATCACGCCCCTGCTTATCTACCCGGGGAACCTACATGGGAGGCCTGAGTCAATTCTGCAGCCTACGGGACGATGGCGAAGCCACCTAAATGGTCGTTGTTCTTGTCTACGAAGTACATGAACTGGCTGAACGGATCGACGATCGTGTCGCGATTCTCACCCGTGTTGACGGGGCTGTCGTCGATCTCGGTCAGCCCGCCCGTGACCGGGTCGATCGCAAAGATGTGCGTCATCGTGTTCAGATCCGGAGTGACGTAGAGAAACTCGCCGTTCAAGGCCATCGAGACGACCCCTGCGTTCCCAGGCAGGGAGAAAGGCGACCCGGCGATCGGAGTCAGAAATCCAGTTGCCGCATTGATCGCGTGCACCGCGACGCCCCCCGTGACCGGGGTATAAAGGAACGTGCCCGCCGGGTCGATCGCGACCGTGGAACCCTCGGCACTTGCGAAGGGGGACGAAGGGACGGCAGTCAGGATACCCGTGGCGGGAGCGATTGAGAACACGTCGCCGGTATTGGCGAACAACAGGTTGTTGTTGGGGTGCAAGACCCCCTCCTGCGTCGCTGAGCCGAGCGCTGTGGGGAGCGGTGTACCGATCGCGAGTTGCGTGTCGAGATCGAACTGACCCACGCTGTTTGATGCAAAATTGAAGATGTAGACCGAGTTCGTCACACCCTGGCGGAGGACCACGTCCAGAGGGTTCGCGCCCCCCGTTCCGACAGGAGCTGTCGGCAGCGTCAGGTCACCCGCGCCATTGATAGTGAAGACCGTCCAGGTGTTGCTACCCGCAGTTGTCACGACGGCTCTGGTGTCGTCCGGAGTGATCTGGACGCCGACGGGTTGATCGCCGCCCGGATGGTAGGGTGAGCCACCCAGCCCGGCGAGGGCTCCCGTGCCGGCAGTGACCGAGAAGCCATCCACGATGTCGGTCGGGGTGAACGTCAGAAACTCTGCCACATAAACGTTCCGGCGTTTGTGATGGCGCCCCGGACCGGCTCATTGGGGACGGCGATCGGGAAGCCAGTAAGCTGCGTCAGGAACCCCCGCGGGAAGGTTTCATTGAAGGCCGGGCTGGTGGCCGGGATCAAGCCGGTTGGGGTGGTCGCTGTGAGCGTATAGCCACTTCCAGACTTGCTCAGAGTCACGTTGTTGAAGGTGGCCACCCCGTTGACGGCCGCGACGCTCAGAGTACCGCTCAGCGTGGCTGGGCCCGGGTTGCTGGCCAGCGCGATCGTCACCGTGTCGGTGGCCGTGGTGACCACGTTGCCGTTTACGTCCCGGATCTCGACGGTGAACGGCGGCATGACAGCGCGTGCCTGGCTGGTGGCGGGCTGGGTTCCGAAAGCCAGCTGGGTGGCCGGATTCAGAGCGTTGAACGGGTTGCTCGCGGCGCCGGTCAGCCCGGGAGAGCTGGCTGTCAGGGTATACCCGTTGCCCAGCAGGCTGACGGACAGGTCGCTGAAGGTCGCCACGCCATTGACGGCGTTGACCGTAACGGTGCCATTCAGCACGCCCCCGCCGGGATTTGCCCCGAAGGCCATGGTGACGGCGTTGGAAGCGGTCGGCACCGTGATTCCATTGGAGTCCTGCACGACCACCTGGAGCGCGGGGTTGAGGACCTGGCCGGCGACGGTGTCGACGGGCTGGGTGCCGAAGAGCAATTGGGCCGGCGGGCCCACGCTGGAAGCGATGTCAAACGGGTTGCTGGTGGAGGAGGTCAGTCCGGTGGCCGACGCCTGCAAGACATAGCCGGCCCCGACCTGGTTCAAGGAGAGGTTGGAGAAGGTCGCCACCCCATTGACAGCGCTGACCGACAAGGTTCCCGAAAGGGTGGCGCCACCGGGGTTGCCCGACAGGCTCAAGGTGATGGTGTCGCTGGCCGTGGTGACCAGGTTCGAGTTTGCATCCAGGATAGCCACCTCGACCGGCGGAGCGATGGCCTGGCCGATCAGCGTTCCGGTGGGCTGAGTGCGGAAACTGAGCTGGGTGGCGGTGGGATCGGGGGTGGGGCTCGGAGTCGGGTCGAACGTGACTTGCAGGCTGAGCGGGCTATTCGGGCCCGGCTGGACGTGATCGGATCGCTCAGCAGGCCTCCCAGCAGCGTGCCCTCCTCATCGAAGACGGCCAGACGCACCCGCCGCATCCCGATCGGGACATTGCTGATGGTGCGCTGCACGAGGGTCGTGCCCGTGATATCGATCACGACGGGAGCGACGACGTCTCGTTCAGTCTCGTTGGCATCTACGATCCGGATGGTCAGCCGGGTGGGAGTGCCCCGGTTCTGTTGGGCGACCTGGCTCACGTCGACTCGCAGCGACAGATTCGAGGTTCCTCCCGGGCCGGGCGGAGGAGCCGCGGTGCCATCGGAACGCAGGCCGCCCGAGCAGCCGAGCATAAGCAATATTAACGACCAATTAACGACCACCAGCTAAAGCTGGTGGATTTGAGTAAACGACTGAAGTCGTTGGTTCCGGCTAAAGCCGGCTCAAGCCACCCGCCCATGCGGGCCAAGAGGGCGGAGGGGGGCGTCCCGCCCCTACGGGCCCCCCTCCCCGTCCACTCGAAATTCGTCGTCCCGCGTTATATCTTGATTCGCGATATACTGCTTCACGATCTCGTCGGTCACGTTTCCGCTGCTCACGCAGAAATACCCACGTCCCCAGAAGTGACGCCCCCAGAAAGTCTTCCGGAGATGCGCGAACTCTTGCAGCAGCTTGTAAGTCGACTTCCCCTTCAGTTGCTGCAGGAGTTTGCTTATCGTGACCCGCGGTGGGACTGACACGAACAGGTGCACGTGGTCCTTCGAGACGTGACCCTTCATGATCTTGACGTCCATCCGATCACACACCTCCCGGATGAGATCCCGGGTCCGCGTGGCGACTTCACCGACCAGCACAGGCTTGCGATACTTAAACGGAGTGAGCGCCCCTGCGATACTCTTCTGCCATCCGGTAACTTTACCATGGGACGCTCACTACGCTGAAGCCGCCGCCTGAAAGGCGGGGGGTTTCAGGACCCAGAATGAGACACTAAAGACGTGAATGCGAGTTTGATGGTGCGCACGGACGGCCCCCTACTTGAACGTTCTTCTGCTACTTGGCGAATTCTGACTGAAACCCCTGCGCTTTGCCCGAATCCCCTGGCTCAGTTGCAACTGAGCCAGGTCCACGCCGCAGTGAGATTCGTGCTGGCAGTCATGGAGAAGTCCATTACGAGCAAGTCAGCGCAAAGCGGCTCGCCGGTTCTCATCGCAGCCCTCGGTCCAGCGGGTGGAAGGGGCTGCCCTCCCGACCGTCCGGAGAATCCTGGTTCAAAGGAGCAGCAGCAAAATGGATTCAAGCGTGAACGGTGCTCGCCTCGACCAGACCATCAGGAGCGGATCCTCAGTGGTTCGAACGCAGGCCCACGTATCCCCGATGGGTCACGAGTGGGCAGTGACGGAGTCCTTCGACCGGTCTACCGGCTCGCAGGCGACCGTGTACACCAACTGCGCACCCCTCAGAGGAGGCGTATATCTCGAAACCCACAGTCAGGTCGAAATCGCTGCTCTCCGAGGCTGTCTCCACCAGCACGCCGGCCCTCCTGGTTGGCTGCTTGAGCGGCCCGACCGGGCTGATGGCCGTCAGGGAGGTGGCCTTCATGACAAATAACTGGGTGCGCGAGCTCGACCTGAAAGGAGCCAGTAATCCGGCTCAGGTAACCGAGCAACTACGGCAGGCTCAGCCCGAGGCGGATGAATGGATCGTGGCCACCAACGTGGACAAAGCCTCGCCCGAGAGTCGCCAGGCCCTGGTGGATTACGCTCGCGAGAATTCCAGCGCAAAGGTCTTCGCCACGGTCGATCGCAAGGTGGATACGGCTACGCCTCACAAGCTGCCGGCTCTGGATGGCTTCCAAACCCACGTGATTACGCCCTCGGCTCTCAACCATGAGCTGGAGCAGGGCCCTGGGCCACTTCTGCTGGGAGAGGTGTAGAAGAAAGAGATCTCGGCTCTCAACCATGAGCTGGAGCAGGGCCCTGGGCCTTTGCGTCACGTCCCCGGGTCGGCCGACCCTGACCTTCTCGGGTAGCTAATGTGCTCGCAATTTGGTCTTGCACATTTAGCACAATCTGACGAACGCGCCGGAACTGCGTTCCAGCGCGTTGTAAAGTGCAAGACCAAAGGCCTTGCACTTTAGTGCCCTGCAAAAGCCCTCAGCCGCTTCGCGCCCGGACACCCTGTCAGTCTTCTTTCAGGCTCTTGCGGTAAAACGAGCCGATGCTCGCGTCGCCTTCCAGCCAGTCAGCCATCGGTGCAACAGCGCTCGAGATGCGGCCAGCCGCCCGCGAGATTCTTGCCCGGTCGAAGGGCGTGCCCGGCCCTTCTGCTGAGGAGTTCCTGGATCAGCTCAGCGACCCGCGCCAGCACCAGGACCGCGACTTCCGCTACGCGGTCCACTGCGTCAGCCCGTTCTGGCGCGAGAAACTCCTGGCCGCCCAACACCGGGCAGGCACCTATCGGGCCGATCAGGACATCGACCTGGTGAGTGCCCCTAAAAGGCTTTCCCAGAAGGAGATCCTCTTCGCCAGCATCATCGATCCCCAGCATCTGGCCACCTGGAGTCGGACCTTCTACATCCTCAAGTTCCCCTTCGACGCGATCGTCGCCACTCACAGCCAGGACAGCTGCACCTCGCACGCCGAGGCCCTGAAGCTGCTTGAGCTCGGTTGCAAGCCTACCATGACGCCGCGCGAGTTGCTGAGCTTCACCTCTCCCGACGTTCACAATGAGGTCATTTTGAAAGGCGAGGGCACCGTCATTGCCGGGGTTGGAGTGATCGCGGTCGAGACGCCCTCAGGCCTGCAGCGTCCCGTCGACGCCGAGGCGATGAAATCAGTCGCTCAGAAACTGAACGTGCCTTTCCTTGAGCTGACCACTCGCTCCGACCGGAAGGATACCCCCTGCTCCCTGATTCGCAACCAGGACGGTGAGGTTCGCGGGGTTGAGTTTGACCATGATGGAGCCCACTACCATCTCAATTTCGGCGACCCGGAGCCGTATCTGTTTCGAGCCTTTCGCAACCTGGACAGGGAGAGCCTGGGAGCTGCCGAGTATGCGAGGGTTCGACCGGTCATCGACCAGGCCTTGTCCGGGGACGAGGGACGCACGTTGCTCGAGCTTCTCGACAAACATTTCGGCGTTTCCCGACCGGCGCCAGAGCCGGGTTGACGGGAATCGACCGGCGCTTTCAGGACCAGCGTGCGATGCTATCGCAGTCGAGTTGGATGTCGTGCGCAGGGGAGAGCTCCAGGCCCTCTTCCAGCGAAACTTCGTGACGAAAACGTCGCTGCAACAGAAAGAGGCCCAGTGGGCGCAGGTGAGGCTCGAGTCGCTCGGCGTTGTCCTCGAGCACAGCAGGACCGAGCTCGACCTCGTGGGGCACCTGCCAGATGCAGATCTCTCCCTCGAGCCCGGTTGCGAGGTACGGCTCGGTGGGATGGAGCGCAAGCAAAGTGCCGGGAAGCTGTCGGTAGGGCAGGCGGTCGCCCAGGCGCACCAGCGCGGTGAAGCCCTCCTTCTCGGTCACCGGGCGCGCCCCCCGGGGGTCGATCTGAAACGAAGCTGCCTCCGGCCTGGGCAGCGGCCGCAGCATGCGACCGTCCCAGATCTTCCAGTCGTTGGTGCACAACACGCGCTCGTCGTCGAGCAGCACGACCCTGCTGGGCACGACCTGGTAGCTTCCGTCCGATTCCACGATCAGGCTGGCCAACCGTGGGTGGAACGTGTGGCACCATCCATAAGCCCGCTGCTCGGCAGAAAGAAAGCTCAGGTCCTCCCCGGCCTCGGCCAGGGCTGCCATCGCATCGGGGTAGCCGCACCTTGCGCGCTCTCGCAGCTTCATCGATCGCCTGGTTCGCCGGTGGGCGCGTTCGTCCCTCACCGCCTCGTTGTTCAGCAGGAGTTTCGCCTCCGTGAAAGCCTTCACAGAACGCTCTGACGGGCTTCGCGAGACTCTTGTTCGGCAGGGTTTCGTTTCCGCCGGGAAACGGATGCCAGTTCTGTCCAATGAGCTGACCCTGCCAGGCGGAAATCCACCCCTCCGGCGAGAATCTCCGAGCGCGATGCTGCAAGACCTGCAAACCCTGCGCGTGTTGGAGTTCCCGGCCGTGCTCGAGATCCTGGCGGGCAAGACCCACTGGCCGCCCGGGCGCGAGCGCATGGAGGCTCTGTTGCCGGCCACCTCGCTGGAAGAGCTGCAAGAGCGCCAGAACGATGTGGCCGAGGCCATCCGGCTGCTCGACGAGGGCTACAACCCTCCCCTGGGCGGGCTGGAGGACGTGCGCCCGGCCATCCAGCAGGCCCAGCTTGGCTCTTCCCTCGAGCCTGAGGTGCTCATGCAGATCCGCGAGGTGGCCGGGGTGAGCCGGCAGGTCGGGCGGGCTCTGAAAGAGCGGGCTGACCGCTTCCCGCGCCTGGCTGACCGGGGCGTGGTCATCATCCCCTTCCCCAAGATCGAGTCCGAGGTGGCCCGCTGCTTTGGTCCCGACGCCCGCATGCTCGACTCGGCCAGCCCGAAGCTGCGAGCCCTGCGCGAGGAGATTCGCTCTCTGGAGGCGCGCATGCAGCGCAGCCTGGGCGCCATCCTGCGCGAGAGCGACCTGGCCAGGATGCTGCAAGAGCCCATCGTCACGCAGCGCATGGGGCGCCACGTGGTGCCGGTCAAGTCGGAGTATCGCAGCGCTTTCCCGGGCCTGGTGATCGACCAGTCGGCCAGCGGCGCCACCCTCTTCATGGAGCCCTTCTCCCTGGTGGAGCAGGGCAACCAGCTGCGCTCGGTGCGGCTGGCCGAGAAGAAGGAGATGGAGGCCATCCTGGCCCGCCTGTCGGCGCTGGTGGGCTACCATGCCGGCGAGCTGGCCATGGCCTGCGACGAGCTGGGTCACTTCGACTTTCTGTGCGGGCTGGGGCGCTATGCTCAGGACGCCCGGGCCCAGCTGCCCGAGATCAACGAAGAGGGCTTGATCCGCCTCAACCAGGCCCGCCACCCCCTGCTCAAAGGGCACGTCATCCCCATCTCCATCGAGGTGGGCCAGGGGTTCGATACCCTGGTGGTCACCGGCCCCAACACCGGCGGCAAGACGGTCACCCTCAAGTGCATGGGCCTGTCGGTGCTGATGGGGCTGTCGGGTTGCCCGGTTCCCTGCGCCTCGGGCTCGAGCATCCCGTTCTTGCGAGCGGTGTGGGCCGACATCGGCGACGAGCAATCCATCGCCCAGAGCCTGTCCACCTTCTCGGCCCACCTGACCCAGATTCTGCGCATCCTGCCGGCGGCCGGGCCCGAGACGCTGGTGCTGCTCGACGAGCTGGGGGCGGGCACCGACCCCTCCGAGGGCGGGGCCCTGGGGATGGCGCTGCTGGAATACCTGCACGGCCGCGGCACGCGCACGGTGGTGACCACTCACCTCTCCGAGCTGAAGGCTTTCGCGGCCCAGAGCGAGGGGATGGAGAACGCCGCGGTCGAGTTCGACACTCAATCGCTACAGCCCACCTACCGCGTGCTGATGGGCGTGCCGGGACGCTCCAACGCCCTTCAGATCGCAAGCCAGCTGGGCCTGCCGGCCAGCGTGCTGCGCCGGGCCAGAGAGCTACTAGGGCAGAGCCACGATGAGGTGGAGGGGCTGCTCGACGACCTGGAGCAAGAGCGCGAGACGGCCCACCGTCTGGGCCAGCAGCTCGAGCAGGAGTCGAGCCAGGTGACCAGGCTGCGCCAGGAGTACGAAGCGCGCCTGGAGCTGGTGGAGCAGGAGAAGAAGGAGAAGCTGGACGAGGCCGCCCGCCAGGCCGAGAAGCTGCTCAGCGAGGCGCGCGACAACGTGCAGGGCTTGCTTTCCGACTTTCGCAAGAAGCTGGCCGCCCTGGGCAACGCCCGCAAGGAGGCGCTGGATGAGTCGCGCAGGCTGGCGCGCGAGCTGGCCGCCCGGCTGGTAAGCGACTCGACCGATGTGGAGGAGCTTTCGGCCGAGGCCGCCAGGCTGGTGGCCGAGGTGGCCGCCGAGCGGGCCCGGGTGGCCCCCCACGAGGACCCCGAGACCCTCTGGGAGGAGGAGCTTCCCACCAGCACCGAGACTCCCGAGCCCCCGCGACCCGAGCTGCCCCCTCCCGATGAGGTGGACGAACAGGTGCGGGCCGACGCCCGGGCGCTGCAGATGGAGCTCAACACGCTGGTCAGCGAGCTGGCTCCGCTGCGCATCAAGCCGACTGCGGCCGAGGGCGGGCCGCTGGAGCCGGGGACCACCGTCTACGTGCGCCGTTTCGGCCAGGAGGGCACGGTGCTCACGAGCAAGGACGACAAGGTGTTAGTCCGCGTGGGGGCGGTGCGCATCACCGTGCCCCGCGACGAGTGCGATCCGATCGAGACGAAGAGTCAGGGGCAGGTGGGCCACCTGCCCGAGTCGCGGGCGGCCACCCTGAGCACGCGGCTTGACCTGCGCGGGTTGACGGCGGACGAGGCGCTGATGGAGGTGGATCGTTACCTCGACAGCGCCTCCCTGGCCGGGGCCGAGAAGGTGGAGCTGATCCACGGCAAGGGCACCGGAGCGCTGCGCCAGGCCATCCAGCGCCACCTGAAAGGGCACCCCATGGTGCTCGAGCACCGCCTGGGCGAGGTGCACGAGGGAGGCTGGGGGGTCACCGTGGTGCGGGTGAAGCGTTGAGCGGCAGGGGAGAAGGTCGCGATGGGGAAGGACCCCGGCCCATGAATGGATGCCGACTGATCCTGGCGGTCTACGGACCGGACGGGCTCTGCTACCCGGCCGCTGACCCGCGCCATATGGTGCTGGGAGAGGCTCGCTATCAGGTCGGCTCGCAAGCTCACGCCGATCTGACCACCCGGGTGCACGACCTGCTGGCCCGCAACGGGGTGCGCGTGCTGCGGGCTGACTCGGTGGGGCAGCAAACGTGCTTCACCCTGATCCTGTCGGCCGAGGTGGACAACTGCTCGGCGGCCAACCTGGCTGAGCTGCGCGACCGCCTGGAGATCGAGTCTCGGCCGCTGGGGGTGCGCTTTCGCCTGCAGCGCGAAGAGATTTTCGCCTATATGCACCGGATCTGAGCGGTGCCCAGGCGCTGCCTGAGCACCGCCCGGGTCAGATCTTCTCCTGGACCCAGCTGCGCGCGTCAGGCCCCTGCTTGATCAGCTTGCCTTTGGCGTCATAGATGAAGAAGGCGGGAATGGAACGCACTCCCATCTTGTCGCTCAGATCGCTGTGGTTGTCCACGTTGATCTTGAGCAGGGCGGTCTTGTTGGCGGAGTTCTTGGCGTAGGCCTCCAAACTGGGGGCCATTCTCTTACACGGCCCTCACCAGTCGGCGTAGAACTCCACGATGGTGGTCTTGCCGGAAACCAGGTGCTTTTCCACCTTGTCGGCTCCGGCGGGCAGGTCCACCACCTGTGCCATGGCGGGTATCGCCAGCAGCAGCAGGCTGGACAGGCTCAATTGGATCCGTCTTACCATTCTGGGCTCCTTTCCAGGGATGGATACTGCGTTCGAAGCTGCCTGGCCAGAGCCTCCATGGGGTGCGGAGCTCCAACTGCGCCGGGTCCCTGCAGCTCAAAAGCATGCAGGCCTCCGGTCCCCGTTCGCGAAGCCGGCTGCGGCATGTGGTTGTCCTCCGAAGAGATTCTTGAAACCCTGCGCATGTTCGAGGAGCAGCACCTCGACGTGCGCACCGTCACCATGGGCATCAGCCTGTTCGACTGCTGCGCCACCGACATGCGCTCGGTGTGCGAGCGGGTCGTGCGCAAAGTGTTGCGCTCGGCCGAGAAGCTTGTGCCCACGGTCGAGGCTGTGTCGGAAGAGTTCGGCATCCCCATCGTCAACAAGCGGGTCTCCATCTCGCCGGCGGCCTACATCGCCGCCTCCACGGGCGCCAAGGACTACACACCCCTGGCCCTGGCCCTGGACCGGGCCGCCGAAGCAGTGGGCATCGACTACCTGGGCGGCTTCTCGGCTCAGGTCCACAAGGGCTACAAGGACGGCGATCGGGTGCTGATCGACTCGCTGCCAGAGGCCCTCAACGCCACCTCTCGCGTGTGCTCTTCCATCTCGGTGGCCTCTACCCGGGCCGGTGTGAACATGGATGCGGTGTTGCACATGGGCCAGGTGATCCACCGCACCGCCCACCTGCGCCCCGAGCTGCAGGGCGGGCCCTGCGCGCGGCTGGTCACATTCTGTAACCAGCCCGAGGATAACCCTTTCATCGCCGGCGCCATGCACGGCACCGGTGAGGCCGAGATTTCCATCAACGTGGGCATCAGCGGCCCGGGCGTGGTGGCGGCGGCGGTGCGCCAGATGCGGGGCGCTCCTTTGCAGGAGGTGGCCGAAGCCATCAAGCGCACCGCCTTCAAGATCACCCGCATGGGCGAGCTGGTGGGCCGCGAGGTATCGCGCCGTCTGGGAGTGCGCTTCGGCATCGTGGACCTGTCGCTGGCTCCCACCCCGGCCGCAGGCGACTCGGTGGCCGAGGTGCTGGAGGCCATGGGCCTGGAAAAGTGCGGTACCCACGGCACCACGGCCGCGCTGGCCCTGCTCAACGACGCCGTCAAGCGGGGCGGGGCCATGGCTTCCTCCAGCGTGGGCGGGCTGAGCGGCGCGTTCATCCCCGTCAGCGAGGACGCCGAGATGGCTCGCTCGGTTAGCATGGGGGCCCTGACCATCGACAAGCTCGAGGCCATGACCGCCGTCTGCTCGGTCGGCCTGGACATGGTGGTGGTGCCCGGCGACACCACGCCCGAGACGCTGTCGGCCATCATGGCCGACGAAATGGTCATCGGCATGGTGAACAACAAGACCACCGCCGTGCGGCTTTTGCCCGTGCCGGGCAAGAGGGCTGGCGAGTCGGTCGACTACGGCGGCCTGCTGGGAGCCTCGCCCATCCTGCCGGTTCACCGCTTTGGGGCCCGCGAGTTCGTGCTGCGCGGGGGACGCATCCCCTCGCCCATCCAGGGGCTCACCAATTAGAGCCCTGGGTCTGGTGCTGCTGCTGGTCGCCCTGGCACTGGCCGAAACGCCTGCCTGGCGCTACGATCTGGCCGTGCAGCGCTTTGTGGACGCCCAGGCGGAGGCGGTGGCTGAGAGCGGCAGCCTGCTGGAAGATTGGCTGAGCGGTCGCATCTCGACCGAGAGGGCCCTGGAGAAGCTCAAGGTGCGCGAGGAGGCAGTGCTCGCCTACCACGTCAAGCTCGAGCAGGCTCCCTGCCCTAAGTCTCTGATCGGCTATCGGCTATCTGCTCTGCAGCGTTCCAAGGCTCATTCCAGGGCCCTGGCCCGCATCGCGACCTTCCTCGAAGCGGGCAAATCGGATCGGGTCAGCGTGCAGACCTTCTCTCGCGATCTCAACCGTATCCTGAGCCAGGCCCAGCTGGACTGGCTGGGTGCACGCCAGAAGTGGCTTCCCTTTCTTTCACCCGGCGGGCCGGTCGGCTATTATGGCTGGCAGGCCAGGATTCTGCCCATCCAGCGGCGTGAGGCCGAGCTCTCAGGCCGCCTGCAGCAGCTGGTCTACCAGGGCAATACCAAAGAGCCCGATCTGCCCTTGCTGGCCAGCGAAGGCGAGAAGCTGACCCGGGAGGTCTCCCGGCTGCGCCAGGAGGCCGCTGCCGTGAAGGGGGGAGCGTCCCACCAGGCCTACCGGGCTGAGCTGGAGGCCCTTCAGAGGGTGGCCGAGGCCATCGCGCTGATGGGTCAGGACCCTTCTCCCGACTCGCTCAGCCGTCTGCGGCGGGTCTCGCGGGTGCTCTTGCAAGAGTCGCGCGCGGCCCAGCAGGCAGCCCTCAAAGAGCTGGAGTCATGAGAGGCCGGGCTCGTCTGACTTCCGGCCAGGCCGCGGGCTGTCCACAGGAGCCGCTCTGGACGCCTCGAACTTCTCCCAAGTGCCCCCTCTGAGCGACGAAACTCTCAAAGTGCGCATCAAGCGCATGCCTTCCCATGAGCCGCCTCTCAAGCCTCACCAGCGCTGGGCGCTCCTGGCGACGGGGGGTCTGGTGCTGGGATTGGCCGTCTACTGCGCCACCCTGCTGGGGGGCAAGCCTGCCACGCAAGGGGCGGCCGTGGCCCTCACGCCCGCCCCTCCCAACGTCTCGCGCTCTCGGGAGGTGCCCCTTGCAGCCGACGGCACGCCTCTCATCGATCTTGTCTGCGGGGCTCCGGTGGACGACACCGCCCCCTATCGCACCGACCACTACGGTAAGACCCTGTATTTTGCCCACGCCGAGTGCCTGGCCGAGTTCCGCAAGAAGCCCGAGGCTTACGTCAAGGTCAAGGTGAACGTCAAGGTCAAGATGCTCGATGGCGAGCAGTCGGAAGATTCCGGGGAGAACCCGGTGCCCGAGGCCACCGCGGGGGGCGAGGAGAGCGTGCCCGCAGACGAGGAGGTCGTCACCGAGGAGGAGGCTCCGGTGCCCGAGGACACGCCGCCGCCACCGGCGGCCGACGGGCCGCCTCCGGCTTCCGAGCCGCCGGCCGCCACGGTGCCCATGCCCAATCCTGACGGGTCGGTGTGGAAGGACGCCAGCAACCAGCCCGTGCCGCCCGACGACAACAGTGAGCCCAGCTGGTTGCCGCCCGATCCCAACGCGACGCCCCCTCAGGCTCCGGTGCAGAGCGTGCCGGCCGACGATTCGGTGCCGGGCTGGGTGCCCGGCAGCGAGCCCACCATCGACAGCCAGCCCGTCCCTTAGACCATGGCTAACTGGGGTTTGCCGGCGGCCCGGGCCAGGAACCTGCCATTGCCCGCCTCGCCCACGAACTTGCCGTTCTCGTAAGCCACCTTGCCGCGCACGAAGACGGTGTGAGGGGCGCCCAGGATCTTCCAGCCCTCGTAGACGTTGTAGTCACAAGCTGAATTGTGGGTTTTGGCGGAGATCACGCCTTCCTTGTTGGGGTTGTAGATGACCACGTCGGCGTCGGCTCCGGGGGAGATGTGACCCTTCTGGGGGTAGAGCCCGAAGATCTTGGCCGGGTTGGTGGCGGTCACCTCGACGAATTTGGTCATGGGGATCTTGCCCGACTTGACCCCGTAGCTGAAGAGCATGCTCATCCGCTCCTCGATGCCGTTGAGTCCGTTGGGGATCTTGCGGAAGTCGTCACGGCCCATGTCCTTGCCGCCCTTGAAGTCGAAGGTGCAGTGGTCGGTGCCCACCACCTGGATGGTGCCGTTGGCCAGAGCGGCCCACAGCGCTTCCTGGTCGGCCTTTTTGCGAAGGGGCGGGCTCATCACGTACTTTGCGCCCTCGAAGTCGGGCAGGTCATAGAGGCTGTCGTCCAGGGTGAGGTGCTGGGTGCACACCTCGCCCAACGACTCCCAGCCGCGGGCCCGGGCCCGCACCAGCTCCTCCACCGCTTCCTTGGCGGTCATGTGGACGATGTAGGCGGGCTGTCCGGCCAGGTTGCCCAGCTCCAGGATGCGCCCGGTGGCCTCGCCCTCGGCGTAGCCGGGCTGGCAGAGGGGATGATAGTGCGGCGTCAGCTTACCCTCGGCTCCGAACTTGTCGGCCAGCACGGTGAGCACGTCGCCATTGACGGCGTGGGCCGTCACCAGGCCGCCGCGGGCTTTGACCTCGAGCATCAGGCGGAAGATCTCCTCGTCGGAGAGCATCAGGGCGCCCTTATAGGCGGTGAACACCTTGAAGCTGGTGATGCCCCGCTCGAAGACCGAGTCGAGCTCCTTGCGGATGCCCTCGTTCCAATCCACGATGGCCATGTGGAAGGAGTAGTCGCAGCAGGCCTTGGGAGCGCTCTTGGCATCCCAGTCGGCCAGCGCCTGCTTGATGGTGCCGCCTTTGCTGGGGATGCAGAACTCGATGATGGAGGTCGTCCCGCCCGAGATGGCGGCCCTTGTGCCGGTGAAGAAGTCGTCCTTGCTGCGCGTTCCCATGAACGGCATGTCCAGGTGGCAGTGGACGTCGATGCCGCCCGGGATGACCAGGTGGCCGGTCGCGTCGTAGACCTTGTCGGCGTTGGTCACGCCCAGGTTCTGGCCCACCGCCACGACCTTCTCGCCATCGATGAGCACTTCGGCCGTGAACTGGTCGGACGCGGTGACGACTTCACCGTTCTGGATCAAAATGCGCATCGGGGGGTCCTCCTTGGAATACTGCTGTCATGAGGCTTTCCTGACGGCCCCGATGGGCTCCTGCCCTGATTACGGGTGGGGCTCGCGGACGCGCAGCCGCACACCTCCCACCTTGAGGTGCTTGCCCTCTTGCGAGATGCCGCCTCCCACCTCCGGGGTGAAGAACTGGAAGCGCTCCCGGGCGGTGGTCAGGTAGTCCGTCCCGTTCTGCCTGCACTCGAGGAGCAGCCCGGCGCGGTCGCTCAAGCTCTCGTCCTTGAAGCTGTGGGCCAGCAGCTGGCAGGCGTCTCGCAGCTCTTGCTCGGTCTTGAGGTGCGGGGAGAGCTCGACAAGCGCTTCTCGCAACTGGAGGATGGGCGGCTGCTGGCCTCGGGAGGCGATGGTCTCCAGCGCCTCGATGCCGGCGTCGAAGACCACTTCCGGCGCGAGCTGCGGATAGTGCTGAAACGAAAGCCAGGTGAACACCGGAAAGCGTCCGGAGAGGCCCATGGCGGCGGTGCGAGGCTCGAAAGCCTGCATCAGCTCATCCATCTTGTTCGCCCGGCGACCGATGGCGTCCAGGTCGCCAAGATCGGTGGGATGGATGGGGAAGTAGGCCTTGTCGGGACGGTGCAGCCAGATGGACTCCGTGTCCTTTGATTCCGCCAGTCCCAGGTAGGTCCAGACGGCTCCCTGCGCCGCCGTGAGCCCGTACGACTGGAACGGGTAGCGGTCGAACTCGAAGCCGGCCCGGTCAATGGCCTTGAGCTGCGCCGCCAGCTCGGGGCGATCGAGCCCTCGATCCTGGCCGGACCCGAGGAAGTAGTCCAGCACGTGGATCTTGTCTTGCTCCTGCACGGAGAAACCGTTCCAGACGTCCGGGGGCACCAGCTCGGTGGGGTTGCTCTCCAGGCCGAGCGCGGAGCGATAGGCGGCCAGAGGGCGGCTGCCCGAGTAAACCAGGGTGGAGTCTTCCAGCGAGTAGTTCCAGTCGTCGTTGTCTGAAACGATTCGGAATCCGTGCTCCTGGGTCAGGTCGCGCAGCATCCGGGCCAGCTCCGGGCGAGGCCCTCCGGCGGCGGCTCCGGCCCCGAACATGGTGTCCAGCAACTGGAGATCCTGGCAGTTGGTCAGAGGATAGAGGCCCCAGGTTGCCGGGTCGCGCACGAAGAGGGGCTCCGGGAACTGAGCCCCCCCTGCCAGCACGCGCCGGGTGGCCTGCTCGGGTGTCAGGTCGCCCTGCAGCCGGCTGCGGTCCGGGGGGCCGGCCGTCAGAGTGTGCACGCGGGCTCCCGCCGATTCCATGCGCTGAAAGAAGTCCAGCAGGCCCTCCTGGGCCGTGCTGCTCAGCAGGGCGCCGACCGGACCGGGCAGGCTGGAGGTGGCTGCCAGCAGACCGAGCTTGTCCATCTCGGGCCAGGGAAGCGGCGGGGGCGCCTGGGTTGAGGGCTGGAACGAGTCCAGGGCCTCGGGGGCGGGGGTGAGCGCCGCCCGGGTTGGGCGTGGAAAGAATGCGGTCTGAGGGCCAATTGCCTGGATCATCCCTGAGCATGGTCGACTATGGGGCTGAAAAGATCATGAACACTGCCCGAGAGGAATGCTGCAATGAACGTTTCGGGAGAGACAGGCCTCCCCGCTTCCGCCCAGCCGGTGCCAGCCGCTTTGCCGGCGCCTGGCCCCGATCAGCCCGAGCCGTCCGATTCGGCTCGAATCTCCTCCCCCGGGAAGCTACCGCAGGCGGGAACCAACAGCTTCGTATGCGGCGACTATGCCCGAGGCCCGCGACAAGTTTTCCCGCAGGCCTCGGGGGGAAGCATCGTCGGGTGGCAGGCGGCTGCTGCGGGCCCCGCGCAGACTGAATAATCGGGCGCGGAGCCCACTCGCCACCTGCGAGGGCGTCTCCGTCGGCGACCCCCTCGCGCGCCCAGAGATCGGGCTCAGGGCCCCCCTCCGCAGCCGCAGGGGCACCCGGCCTTCGTGCCGCCTCTCGCACTTTGCAATGTCTGGCTCGGGGCGGCCTCGGCCGGGCGCTCCTGCAGGGCCCCTCAACGACCTGTACGAAGAAAAGGACAGCGATAAGCGAATCCCCGCAGTGGGCAAAGGTGGGCGGGGCTTCGTCGCCCGCGGGCCTCCGACCAGCCGCCCTGCCCCTCGCTTTCCGCGCCGCGCCTGACCGGGAACTTTTCCGCCTGCTGGCTTGTCTCACGAAGTATGGAGTCGCCCGACGAGACACCACCGGCGTGCTGCTGTGGCCAGGACAGCATCAACCTGCCGCTCGAGGTGATCGAGACCAGGCTGGTGGAGCTCCAGCGCCTCAAGAAGGCATCTCAGGAGCCCTTGACATCCGGTTAACATTTTGATAACATAACTCACCCGGGGCAATTCTCCCGGGACGGGGTCATCCTTCGAAAGTCGAGGTGACCCGGATGCCCTACCTGTTTTCTCCCCACGATCATCAGCGAGCCGCTGGCGTCATGCGAAGGGGCTGTGATCGGCGCTCTGGCCGTCGGGGAACGTTTGTTCTGGCCCTCGCTTCCCTTTGGTATCTCGGCCCCGGCATCTGCTGTGGTTACAACTGGGTGCGGGAAGGCTCCCGCGGCGGTTGGGTTGCCCTGGGTTTGTGCCTGGGTTTGTTGGCCCTCGCGGTCATCGCCGAGTGCAGGGGGGCGCGAGAGTCCGCGGCGATGCGGCCTGAATGCCGCATCCTCGAGATCTCCGGCACGGTGGTGGCCGGGGAGCACCATCAAGAGGAGGATTGGCACGAGCACGCAGGCCGCATCACGCGCAACTACTACTCGCTGACCATTCGTCCCAATGAGAGCCAGCTTCGTCGCCAGGAGGGACTCCTGTGGGTCAGCGAGGGTGAATGGCGCAATGCGCGGGAAGGGGAGTCATTTGCTGCGCTGGTGGTGAGCTACCTCCCCGATGACTGCGATCTCGAGGTGGTCAAGCTTCTCTGGCCCGAGCGTCCGGTCCGCGTCTCGTTCTGGTCGCGACTTTGGAGTTACGCCGGGGCCCCCACCGCGTGTGAGGGATGATCCGAGAACGAAATTCAACAGGACCCCCCGCCTGACTTCCAGAAACTTCGTGCGCCTTCTCGCTGTTTTAGATCAAACGATCTGTAAGACGCGAGAGGGGGCACGCCACCAGGCGAAGGGGCAATCGTCCGTCGGCCTGTTCCCCGGGTGGAATCCACCGAGCTGATACACTGAATGTGAGTTTGCTCACAGACAGACAGGGAGGTGTGAGACGTGCAGCTTCTCCAGACGGTCACAAGCTACCCGACGGTAATCTTCTCGGGCCTGCTGGGGCTGCTGCTCGTCTACTGGACGGTGGTGCTGCTTGGTGGGCTGCTGGGAGCCACTGACCTTGACCACAACGGCATCCCGGACTTCCTCGAGCATGACCTGCACGCAGGTGGACTGTTGGAGGACCTGGGTCTGGCCGCTCTGCCGCTGGCGCCGGTTCTGACACTGGTGGCGTTGCTGAGCTGGGTGGTAACCTGTCTGGTATCGCTCTCGGTGGGGCCGATTTCGGTTGGTTGGGGCACCCTGGTTTCGCTGGCGGTGGTACTGGGGGTGCTCTGGCCGGCCGCGTGGCTGGCCCGGCGGATGGTACCCCGGCGCGAGGCTCCGACGGCTACCCGGCGACGCTCGCTGGTGGGCAAAGTCGGTCGGGTGCGCTCGGGCTGCATCAGCGGGGTTTTGGGCACGGTGGAGCTGCGCGACGGCGGGAAGATCCTGGTCGAGGCGCGGCTCGGCGAGCAGTATGCCGAGCAAGAGCTGTCCTCAGGCAGCGAGGTGCTGCTGTTTGACTATGACGAGGGGCGGGGGGTATTCCTGGCCGCCCCGGTGAAGTCGCGGCGGAAGTGTTAGGGGCATCGCGGCGACGCGAGGCCCGGTTGTTGAGACGGTAAGGGAGGCTCAGGGACGTGGAACTGATCACCATGCTATTCATCGGGGGCGGCCTGGTCGGCTCGCTGCTGTTTCTCTGGCTGGTGTGGACGCTGGCCGAGGCTCGCTTCTACATTCGGGTGGAGCAGGGCAAGGCCCTGATCGTCAACCGCAAAGGCCAGAAGGATCCCCAGGTTGTCTTCACCGGCGCCCGCGTGATGCCGTTGTTCGACAAGGCCGAGATGATGGATATCTCGGTCAAGACCATTGACATCGACCGCCGCGGCAAGGAGGGCCTCATCTGCAAGGACAACATCCGGGCCGACATTCGCGTGATGTTCTTCGTACGCGTCAACAAGACCGTCGAGGACGTGCTCGAGGTAGCCCAGTCGCTCGGTTGTGCCCGCGCTTCCGACCCGCGCACCCTCGAGGACCTGTTCGAAGCCAAGTTCTCCGAAGCCCTCAAAACGGCCGGCAAGAGCCACGACTTTGCCGAGCTGTACACCCGCCGCACCGAGTTCCGCGACATGGTGCGAGGGGTCATCGGTGAAGACCTCAACGGCTACGTGCTCGAAGACGTGGCCATCGACTACCTCGAGCAGACCCCTCTGACGGCGCTCGATGAGACCAACATCAGGGACGCCGAGGGCATCCGCAAGATCACCGAGGTCACCCACGAGCAGCGCGTGCAGACCAACTACCTGCTCAATGAGGAGAAAAAGCGCATCAAGACCCAGGACGTCGAGGCCAACGCCATCATCATGGAGCAGGACCGCCTGCAGGCCGACGCCCAGACCCGCCAGACCCTGGAAGTCGAGTCGGCTCGCGCCCGGGGCGAGGCAGAGATCGCCAAGATCCAGGCCGAGGAGCGCAAGAAGGCCGAAGCCGCTCGCATCGAGGCCGAGCGCGAGATTCAGGTGATGGAGGAGAACAAGCACCGCGAGATCGAGGTGGCCAACGCCAACCGGCAGAGGGTGGTCAACCTCGAGAAGCAGATCGCTCAGAAGGAGATCAACCTCAAGGCCATCGAGCAAGAGCGCGAGGTCGAGCTGATGCGCATCGCCAAGGAGAAGGCCCTGGAGGAGGAGCGCAAAGAGATTCAGGACGTGATTCGCCAGCGCATCGCGGTCGAGAAGAACGTGGTCGAGGAAGAAGAGCGCATCAAGACCCTGCGCGTTCAGGAAGAGTCCAAGCGCAGCAAAGACTCGGTCGTGATCGCCGCCGAGGCCAAGGCCGAAGAGCAGGCCACCCAGCAGATCAAGCAGGCCGAGGCGGCCGAGGCGGTGGCCCGGCTGACTGCCAAGCAGCGACTGACCCTGGCCGAGGCCGAGCTGGCCGCGGCCGACAAAGAAGCGCAGGCCAAAGTGCGCATGGCTGAGGGCATCCAGGCCGAGAAGGCGGCCGAGGGCCTGGCCAAAGCCAAGGTCCAGGAAGCTGAGACCCTGGCATTTGAGAAACAGGGTATGGCTGAGGTGCGCGTCAAGGAAGCCCAGGCACCGGCCAATGAGAAGCTGGGGATGGTGGAGGCCACGGTCAAGAAGGCCCAGGCCGAGGCGGAAGCCGAGTCGCGTCACAAGGTGGGCATGGCCGAGGCCTCGGTGGCCGCGGCTCGGGCCGAAGCCGATGCTCAGGCCATCCAGAAGAAGCTGCTGGCCGAGGCAGCCGGTCTTTCGGAGAAGGCCAAGGCCATGAAGGCCCTCGACGACGTTTCGCGGCGGCACGAAGAGTACCGCCTCGAGCTCGAGAACCAGCGCATCATCGCCCTGGAGTCGCTCAAGACCCAGAAAGATCTGGCTGAGGCCCAGGCCAGGGTCATGGCCGAGGTCTTCAAGTCTGCCAAGATCGACATCGTGGGTGGCGACGGGGCTATGCTCGACCGGATCTTCGGGGCCATCTCGATGAGTAAATCCATGGACCGATTCATGCAGCACTCGGACGCCGCCAAGGCGATGCTGGGCGACTACATGAACGGCGAGCGCAGCCTGGCGAAAGACCTCAAGGATATCCTCTCGAATCCTTCGATGAGCTCGGAAGACCTCAAGAACCTGAGCGTCTCCTCGCTGCTGGCTTCGCTCATCAAGAAGAGCGGTGGCACCGACCAGGCCAAGCTCGTGGAGCTGGCCCGCAGCCTGGGCATGGAGGCTCTGCCTCCAGCCGCCCCGGCGGCTCCGGCCGCCCCGCGCGCTCCTCGCCCGGCCCCACCTCAGGGCTAGTCGATGGCGGAAGAGGTCAGCACCACTCCAACCGAGGCGCAGGCGCAGATCGAGCAGGGCGCCTACGAGATCCTGCGCGCCCGCCTGGTGGAGCAGGCCAAAGTCCTGAAGACCCGAGTGGAGGAGCTCAACGCCAAACGTGTGGCTCTGTTCGGGGGCATGGAAATGGCCGTTGTCGGCAACGAGAAGATCCGCACCGAGCAGAACTGCCTGCCGCGTGACATCGTCTCGGTGGGCAACCAGCTGCTGGTAGGCTACGAGGTGCAGTACGGCCGCAAGGCCGAGACTCCGCTGCCTGACGTGCTCTCGCTCTACGACTTCGTCAAGACCGAGGAGGGCGGCTACGAGTTCGCGCCCGTGGCCAGCGACGCCTCCGGCTCTATGCTCAACCACCCATTGCTCGAGCGGGACTTCAAGGAGCTCTTCAAATACTACAAAGACGCCCGCTTGCTGCATGTTCGCCAGCTTCTCGGCAAGGTGCTGGCGGTGTTCGTGATCGGCAGCCAGATCACCGACGTGCGGGTGCTGCGCTGGAAGGTCTCCCCCGACGGCAAGGCCGAGTACGTCGACAACCGCGGCGAGCAGGACAACACCTTCCCCCACTCCCACGACTTCGAATGGACCGTCACCAGCCGTGACCAGCACGTGACCGGGCGCCATCCTCACGTCAACATCTTAGACGAGGTATTCGT
>QWHO01000572.1 GCA_021404945.1 bacterium CPR1 | reverse complement strand
GGCCGGAATCGAAATCATCCAGAAGCGGATTACCCGCGACGAAGTCTATTGCGCCGACGAAGCCTTCTTCACCGGCACGGCTGCCGAGATCACACCGATTCGCGAACTGGATTGTCGCACCATCGGGAACGGCAAACGCGGCCCGATCACAGAACAACTGCAAACCTCGTTTTTTGACTGCGTCAACGGCAAATCAGACAAACACGCCGATTGGCTGCATTATGTTTAACTGTTGAACCTGACGGAATTGCCTATGAATACCTCTACTACACCAGCCTATCCGCCCGAAATCGAGATCAATCCGGATGATCTGCCGCTGTACTGCCCGAATCCTTCCATGGATACGAGAAGCTGGCACCCGCGTGTATTTCTTGAAATCGAAGCAACCGGCAAGGCTATGTGCCCCTACTGCGGTACACGCTACACCCTGAAAGGGGGACCGCTCGCCGGTCATCACTGAGCAGGCGATCCGGCGCGGCCAGTCTCCCGCATTCATCCATCCTCCGTATCAGGGAGTCACACTGTATGAGCACACCTCCACGCGAAATCTTCAAGGCTTATGATATCCGCGGCATCGTAGAAACCGCGCTGACTCCCGAAGTGGTAGAGCACATTGGCCACGCCATTGGCTCCGAAGCGCGCGAACGCCGACTCACCGCCATTGCAGTCGGCCGGGATGGCCGTTTGTCCGGACCCGGACTGGCACAGGCACTGACGAAGGGCATCCGCAAAAGCGGGATTGATGTAGTAGATGTCGGCATGGTTGCCACACCTGTGCTTTATTACGCCGCACACAAGCTGTGCAACTACTCCGGCGTGATGGTAACCGGCAGCCATAACCCGCCGGAATACAACGGTCTCAAAATCGTGCTCGGTGGCGAAACACTGGCGGCGGAAGCCATCCAGTCATTGCGCCTGCGCATTGAACAGAACAATCTCCAGCACGGACAGGGCGGTTACCGGCAACACGACATCGTGCCTGCCTACCTGCAACGTATCGTCGATGATGTCAAACTGGCCCGACCAGTCAAAATCGTGGTGGACAGCGGTAACGGCGTTACCGGTACACTGGCACCTGAACTTTATCGCCGGTTAGGCTGTGAAGTCATCGAACTGTTTTGTGAAGTCGATGGCACGTTCCCCAACCATCATCCTGATCCTTCCGTACCGGAAAACCTGCAGGATGTCATCCGGACACTTGCCACCACCGATGCTGAAATCGGTTTTGCCTTCGATGGCGATGGCGACCGGCTGGGCGTTGTGACCAAGGATGGCAGCATCATCTTCCCGGATCGCCAGCTCATGCTATTTGCAGCCGATGTCCTGTCCAGAAACACCGGTAGTCAGATCATTTATGACGTCAAGTGCACCCGAATGCTGGCGCCGTGGATTACGCAGCATGGCGGCAAACCAGTCATGTGGAAAACGGGGCATTCCTTCATCAAGGCCAAATTGAAGGAAACTGGTGCGCTGCTGGCCGGTGAAATGAGTGGCCATATTTTCTTCAAGGAACGCGCCATCGGCTTCATCCAGAAGGGGCAGCAGGTGGTGCTGCGCTACGAGGCCTTCCACGAGCTGGGCGGCTTGAGCCGCTCCTATCGCGGTGACCCGGGCCATCATCCCGATTTTGCCGCCAGCTTCTACCGGGCGCTGGCGGCGCCGCTCCAGAACGGGGCCGGGCTCACCGAGGTCAAGCAGCAGCTGGCCGGCGTGTGGGCGACCCAGAGCTACAGCCGGGAGACTCTGAAGCCCGCGATGGCCCAGCTGGGCGAGCTGGGCGGGCACCCCAACGAGCGCGCCCTGCTGGCCTCGCTGATCACCGGCGGGTGGGAGGTGGACCAGGCCGTGTCCGCCTCGCGGGAGCTGCACCGCGAGCTGGGCTCGACCAGCTTCGCCCAGCGCAAGCAGGCCTTCGAGACGCTGGAGCTGGGCCGTCCCGACGAGTATGGCCGCAAGACGGCCGTGCTCGAGGCCCTGCGCAAGGAGGTCGAGAACGGCGGCCTGATCGACCGGGCCGCCGTCGAGCTGAAGGCTCTGACCGCAGGTCTGGGCGAGGGCAACGCCCGCGCCGCCGCTCGAGCCTGGTCCGGCGAGCTGCTGGGGAAGAAAGAGCTGCGTCCTCACTTTGCCGCCATGGTGGCCGCCGGCGTGCCCCCGGGAGTGGCTCTTGTCACCGTGCAGAACGCCCCGGGCGAGAAGCTGGCGGCCCACTCGCGCCTGGTCGCCCGGCTGGGCGGCTACGGCGACTCCCTGAGCGCCACCACGGCCCGGGGATTCACCGACTCGCTCGATCAGCACGACCACGCCGACGAGCTGGAGCTGCTGGCGGGCGGCCTGTCCCGACGCAAGCTGTCCGACGACCCGGCCCTGGCCCTCTATAACGAGAAGCTGGCCGGTCGGCCCGAGGCCGTGCGGGCTTTCGTGCGGCTGCTCGAGCTCTACCCCGGCAACGCGGGCGTCGTGCTGGCCGATCTCGAGGCCACCGGGGGCGACTACGCCCGCCGCATCGAGACCTTGCACGAGATCGGCTCCTTCCAGCAGCGCGAGAGCTGGCTTCCCCTGGTCCACCAGAAGCTGCTCCACGCCGCCGAGCAGGCGGGGCTGCCGGCCGACGAGGTGGGCCAGTCGCTCAAGCGCAACTTCGACCTCCAGGGCTGGGCGCTGAGTCAGGCCAGGCCTCTGCTCGAGCGCATGCTCGAGTCTCCCCGGGACATGCTGCGCTGGGACGGCATCTTCAGCGATCTGTTGCGCCACCGCGAATCGATCGAGGGCTGCGCGCTGGCTCACCAGAGCCTCAAGGACCTGCCCTCCGAGGCGCTCGAGCTCTATCCCCAGTTCCGGGCCTCGGGGGTGGCTCCCGGCCAGGCCCTGGAGCTGCTCGGGGCCCTCAAAGAGCCGGTCGGCCCCACCAGCCTGGAGGACCGGCGCAAAGCCTTCGAGCAGCTGTGCCGGGTCAGCTCCACCGATGGTCGCAGCCTGGCGCGCCGAGCCTGGGGCAAGCTGGTCACCCTGCCAGACGTTTCCTCGGGCCAGCTTCCCACTCTGGCCTCCATCTACCGCAAGCTGATCGAGCTGGGGCAGCCCAGCACCCGGGCGGCCGAGCTGGTGTGCAACATCTACGCCGCCGAGCAGGCCAGAGGGGTTACCCCCGAGGAGCTGCAAAAGCGTCTGGACGCCATCTCCGAAGTGGCCAGGCTGGAGATCCTCCCCGCCACAGGCGCCACGGTGCTGCGCGATGAGGCCGACCGGGTGGTGTTCAGCGGGGTCATGGTCAAGAAGCGGCGCGCCCCCACGTCGTGAAGCGCTTCCTGCTCTGGTTCGCGCTGCTGGCGACGGCGGCGCTGGCCCATCCATTCGGCGAGCTGGCCGTGGACGTGACCTACCAG
>QWHO01000070.1 GCA_021404945.1 bacterium CPR1 | reverse complement strand
CTTCCTCAGCCTGCTCAGCCGGTTCCTCGGCCTGCTCGGCCTCTTCCTCAGCCTGCTCAGCCTCTTCCTCGGCCTGCTCGGCCTTTTCCTCAGCCTGCTCAGCCTCTTCCTCGGCCTGCTCGGCCTCTTCCTCAGCCTGCTCAGCCTCTTCCTCAGCCTGCTCGGCCTCTTCCTCAGCCTGCTCGGCCTCTTCCTCGGCCTGCTCGGCCTCTTCCTCGGCCTGCTCGACAGCCGGCTCCTCGGCCTGCTCGGCCTCTTCCTCGGCTTGCTCCCCAGCCGGCTCGACTTCAGCCTCTTTTACCTCGAGCGCCTCCTCGGGAGCGGCCTCCAACTCGACCCTGGGAGCGGCCTCGAGCTGCGCAGTCGCCACCTCAGGCTCGGGCGTGACGGGCTCGGCCTTACTCGGGCGCTTATCCAGAAAACCGCGCTTGGCTCCTCCAGCGGGGCCGCGTTCCACCAGCCCACGCTTGCCCTCAGCTGGCGCCGTGCCGGAATGGCGCTCCACCAGCCCACGCTTGCCTTCGGGAGCGGGTGAGTGACCTTTGGCGGTCCCTCGCTGGACCAGGCCGGGCCTCAGGGGGGCAGGCTCCGCCGGCGACTCCTCGGATTGCTCCGCCACCACCGGGGGAGCAGGCTCCTGGACCTCGGGCTCAGGCTGAGCCACCTGCTCGGAAGGCCCGATCTTGGCTTCTGGTTTTTCGGCGATCTCGGTTTGGGCTTCCTGACCGAACTCCGGCCAGGCCCCCACCTCGGGGGCGCTCGGGCCGGCCTCGGCCACATCCTCCGGCCAGGCCCCCACCTCGGGGGCGCTCAGGCCGGCCTCGGCCACATCCTCCGGCCAGGTCGCCACCTCGGGGGCGCTCAGGCCAGCCTCGGCCACATCCTCCGGCCAGGCCGCCACCTCGGGGGCGCTCAGGCCAGCCTCGGCCACATCCTCCGGCCAGGCTCCCAGCTCGGGGGCGCTCAGGCCAGCCTCGGCCACCTCCGGCCAGGCTCCCACCTCGGGGGCGCTCAGGCCGGCCTCGGGCCCTGGCACCTCGACCTCTGGAGCGGAGGGAGCCGGCTCGGTCTTGCTCGGGCGCTTGTCCAGAAAACCACGCTTGGATCCCCCGCCCGAGCTGCGCTCCACCAGCCCGCGCTTGCCTTCGACGGGAGCTGCATCGGGATTGCGCTCCACCAGTCCGCGCTTGCCCTCGGCTGCAGGGGCGGGAGGCTGGCCCTTGGTGCCGGCCCGCTGAACCAGGCCCGCCCGCAGGGAGGATTCCCCCCCTTCGGGCCCGGCGCTGGGAGTGCCCGGCTTGGGAGTCAGGCCGGCGGAGGGCTCTCTTTCGCCGGAAGCCTCCCCTGCCTTTGGCCCCGGAGCAGCCGATACCAGTTTCGGCCGCGGCGGAGGAGGGGAGGCCAGCAGCTGCTTCACGCGCTCGAGACAGCCCGCTCCCTCGCTCTCCAGAATCTCTTCAGCGTGGCCTTCGAACACCACCTGGGCCAGGGTGCCCGGCTCGCCTCCGGGCTCAATCCGAGCTCCCTGGATGGAGAGCAATCGTGACCCCAGCTCTCGCCAGGCAAGCGGGAAGGCGTTGGCGTCCCATCTGGGCGGCTCGACCGGATCGCTCAGACGAGGCCAACCTTCCAGAACCCTGGCGGCCGACTCGCGCAGGCGAGCCTCCAGGGCGTGGCTCGCCAAAGGATCCAGGGTTTGGAGCTGCAACTGCCCGAGCAGCCGCGTGACGAACGCGATCGGGTCGCGCCAGTACTCGCGGCCCGACAGTCCCAGCACACGCCAGCCGGCCTGCTCCAACCAGCCTTCTCTGGCCAGGTCCTCAAGCGTATAGGTCTCAGCCTCATCGCTGTAGCAGAAGAGCAGAGCGGCCCCCGAGCGTCCCTCCAGGCGCAGTCCGAAGGGGTCGTAACGGCGCACCCGGTAGCCGGCCTTGATCAGATCGCGCGCCAGACTCCCCCGGAAAGTGTCGGGGAACTCGTCCGGAGGGGCGGGGTGGGAAAGGGCCTCGAGCAGCTTGCGCCGCAGGTCGCCTGGCACCAGGTCGCGGGCCGCGTCCAGCGCGTGCACCACGAAGACCTGCATGCGAGCCCGGGTGAGGGCTACCCGAAGCTGGCTCAGGTATTGAGGATTGTTGCGCAGCGGCAGAGGACCCGAGCTCCAACCCCGCTCGGCCAGGCAAACGAGCACCACGTCGAAGCGACGGCCCTGGGCCTGGCTCGGATCGAGTGCCGTGAAGAGGCTTTGCTCGCTTTCGTCCAGCTCTTCCTCGACGGCCTGAGCGATTCGACGAGCCGAGTCCGGGCCGCCCAGAGTGACCGCGGCCACCGTCAGGCCGGCGTATTCTTCCTGGCGCAGCAGGGTCACCGCCAGAGCGGCGGCTTCCTGTTCCTGGCGATCGGCCTGCACGGGATAGTCCTTGAGCGGTTCCAGGGCGTTGAAGGCCAGTCCGGGGCGACTCGGATAGTTCCCTCCCAGGCGCTGGAGCAACTCGGCCACGTCCGTGGGCAATCCCACTCCCCCGGTCAGACGGGCCCGCTTTCGACCCAGCTCCAACAGCGAGTGCCAGCCGTCGAAGCGTTCATCCGGCCCGCCTCGCACCGGTCCCCCGGGCGGAGCCGGGCCGAGTTGCTCGAGATCGCCCAGCAGCACCACCTGCGTACCGCGGGCCAGAATGCCCAGAGCCGGTAGCGGGCAACGGTGGGCGTGATCGACCAGCACCAGATCGTAGGACTCGGGACCGGCCAGGACCTCCTCCAGGGGGCGCAGGGTCAGACCCGCGGCCGGCGTCAGGACGCCTTCGGAGAGCTGGCTGCGAATACCTCGAATGCCCTCGGCCAGGTCGTCGAGCGAGGCATCGGCGGCCGACTCCAGGAGATACTGACTCTGCAGGTAATGCCAGGCGGGCTCGGCCGGGCCGGGCGGGACCGTCTTGTCGTGGGGGCTGCGGTGCTCTTTGATGGCTCTGGCCCATTCGGGGGCTACAGCTTCCAGCCGGGTCAGCAGCTCGGTGCGGCGCTCGTTATAAATGGTGAAGCGTTTAATCTTGACAAGCCGGGCCAGAGACTCGCGATAGCCCTGGATATCTCGCGCCACCACGGTCGAGCGCAAAGTCGAGCGCAGGTCGCGCTGCTTGTCCGAGCCGCCCACGCCCAGACCGACCTTTCCCGTGGCCGGCACCCAGTCCAGGTGTTGCTCCTCCTTTTGACGCAGGGTGGCCAGCTCGACAAACTGCTGGCGGCGCCCGATCAGGGGGATCAGCATCTCGGTCAGGCCGACCCGGAACAGTCCCAGCTCACCACCCGGCGGTAACTTGCTGCGGGTGGAGTGGCTCATGGCCTTTTCCCACCGCAAGCCCACCGTGCTGGCCCGTTTTTGGAACTCGGCGAAGAAGTCGGGGAAGTCGCGCACCGCCTGGCGCACGGTCGGAGCAGGGTCCTGGTTGCCCAGATCGCCCTTGAGAGAGAGGCGGGCCATCAGCTTCCGGACCTCTTCGAGGGCCTGGGCCAACAACAGGTCGCACTTGAGCCGGGCGGCCAGCCAGCCGAAGTCTTCGGGCGTGCTCGGCCTGGTGCCGTTCACCCGGGCCTGCTCCAAGAACCGCTTCCAGCGGGGCTTGAAGGCCACCCAGCCGACGTTGCCTTTGGCCGACACATGGGCCAGAAGCTCCTGGCAGATGGCCAGCTGCTCTTCCACCGGCCCGGTTGGCAAATCGAACCGGGGAGCTTTGATTTTCTTTTGCAGCGGCTCACGCTCGCGCTCGAGGCGGTCGAGCTTGACGGACAGCTCGGCCCAGGCTTGCCCGTCCTCGCCGCCCTTCTTGGCGGCCCAGGCAGCCATCAGCCACCACTCGGGAGCCTGGGCCAGCATCTCCTGCAGAGGGCCGGTCACCTCCAGCAGTGCGCCGAGGGCTTCGCTCGCGTGGTGGGTGTTGGCCCAGAACAGCTGGTCCTCGTAGTTGCGGAAGAACTCGTCCAGATCTTTGAGGCGGGCCAGCTCGTCCACGGTCAAGAGCTTGGCCGGATCAGGCAGCGATCCGTGCAACTTGGAGTCGCCCTCCGCCTCCAGGTCGGACAGACTGTAGAGCTCAGCCACCTCCTGCTCACTCAAGGGCATCGGAATGCCCCGGTGGATTGCACCGGGAATCCAGTCGTGGCATCCCCTGCCCTGGCTCAGGCGGCGCTGGGCCAGAGCCAGGTTGCACTCCTTCTTGATGCGCTCGAATTGCAGCTGCTCCAGGCGGTCAAGCCGCTTGATCAGGTCGGCGGAGCCGGGCGGTGGACCCTTGGGGAAGATGTGACTCAGGTCCTTGAGCGCTCCCGGGCAGGGAGAGGTGACCAGCACCCGCTTCCCCTGTGAGAGGGCCACCCCCAGCAGCCGGCTGATCAGCCAGCTCTTGCCCGAGCCAGCGGGTCCATCGATGAACGAGAGCGGTTGGCTTTCGAGCAGGCAGGTCGCCTCCCACTGGTCCGAGCTCAATGAGAGACGAAGCCAGGGGTCGAGCCAGGCCAGTCCGGCCTGCGTCGTGGGCGCGTCGAAAAGCCAGTCCAACAGGCCTGGATTGGCTTGCAGGGAGGACAGGCCCCACGGCCCGGGCCACAGGGCCTCGGAGCGGGCCAGGAAATCGAGCAGGCTCTTCTGGGTTTCGCGAGTCAAGAATACGAGGTTCTGCCGCGAGGCCTGAGCGTCCTCTCGATGCAAGCGGTTGCGCCCGGGCTGAGACTGCTCGCCTCGGTGGGGCTGATGTTCACAGACGGTTTACCTATCAGGTCCCGAGGCTCATTATACTGCCCTGGATGCAGATTCATCCGACCTGGGCCGCCAGCACCTGGAAGAATGGCGTCGTTCACCATGAGGAGAAGGACGACGTCTACGAGCTCCCCAGCCTCACGCCGGGCGTGGCCGCGCGAGTGGAGGTCAAACCCAGGCTCTGGGGCCTGCTGGGCTCAAAGGTGGAGGCGGTGGACTGCCAGGGGGCTCCTCTGGACGCCTACAGGTCCTTTTCCGGTGAGCTGGTCTCCCGCGACCCTCGCACGGGCCTGGAGACGACTCTGGATCCCTCTTCCCAGAGCATCATCGTGTCCACTCCGGTGGTGAAGCACGAGACCAACTCCTCGCAGTATCTCTATCGCGAGGAGTATCACTCGGATTGTCGCCAGGAGGTCGACCGCGAGGGAAACATGCGTTTCGTGATCGGCCTGCACGGTCAGCGCGAAATCAATCTTCCCCCTATGAAATCAGGTGCTCCTCCGGTCACCCTGCAAGACGACAAGAGCTGGAGCCAGGTCGAGCTTCAGAGGGGATCTGAGCTATTGGCATACGAGCTTTCCGAGGACAAGCAGGGCCACCGGACCCGCGGCCCTTGCCTGCAGGCCTCGGTCGGCCCTGAAGGCCGCCTGACCCTGGTGGGGGAGGACGGCACCAGCGTCAGCTACGAGATGTTCATTCGTTCCTGAACGCTGGTCCCGATTCTCAAGCAGAAGGCCGGGCGGGAGCTCGACGAAAGGAAGCACGGTCCGCGGTTGGCTCAGGATCCGGTCGAGCAGGGACAGGAGCTTTTCCCTGATCTGGTCCCGCCGGGGATGGCCGGCGGCCAGGGCGGAGGCGATGGCCTGAGCGTGCGAGGCCGCCGCCAGCGGACATTCCTCGCCCAGGAGAGTGTTATCGAGAGCCAGCAGGTTGATCTTCGCGGACCGGCTCAGGGCCTGAAGACTCTTGCTGGCCTCTCTTCGCACGCAGTCTTCGGGCCGGCGGAGGGCTTCCTGCAGGGCGTTGATCGCCAGCTCGCGGCTTTCCCTGGGTGTACGGGCCAGGGCCTGGCAGCACCCGAGCGTAATCCTCCATTGAGGGCTGGCGATCCCCTCGATGAGCACCAGGGTGGCTTCCTGGTTGTCGGGGCGAACGCGTGCCAGCTTGCCCATTCGCTCGACGTCGTCACTGCGGTCGGAGGGTGAGGTCAGGCGCCTGATCTGGTCAGCCCGCATAAGCACGGGCAGATTTCGCAAGCGGCGCTCTTGCGTCCTTCCGAGGCGCAGGTCGCTCGACACCGATTTGACGCATGGGCGCGATAATCTCTTGTAGGGAATCGGGACCAGGGGTGGAACCCCTCCGGACCATCCGAAGGGAAGCAAGACTGTGGAAGCAATCCAGGAGGGGCTGAAGAAACCCCGCACCGATCTGAGCACTTGTATCGGCAATCCGATCCTCTTGTTTGTCAAGAATCCTGAAGCGCTGGCCGCGCTCAAGCTGCCCTTGGAAGGGGGGCAGCTCGAATGCCGCCTGGTGGGCGTCGAGCGTCAGGGCATCTGGTTCGAGCCGGACAGGTGGGTGGAAACGGCCAGCCAGCAGAAAAAGCCCCTGCACCACGTCTTCTTGCAGTGGGAAGAGGTGCTCTCCATCATGAAAGCATACGAAACCTCCGACCTCGAGGGCGTGCGCCAGTACCGGGGGCTGCGTCCGCGCTCGTAAGGGCGGAATCGACCGGGAGACCCATGTTACGACCATTCCTGATTCTGGCTCTGACGGCCTGGCTGGCCGTCTCGGCCCTGGCCCAACCGTTGCGCCCCATCGTGGGCAAGGACCGAAGCCATCTCGTCAGCTCGGGCGAGAATCTCTACTCCATCGCCAAGCAGTACAGCCTGGCCATCGAGCACCTGTGCTTTGCCAACAGCCTGCCCATCGGCCTGGATGTGGCCCTGGGCAAAGACCTGGTGGTCCCCACCCGACGCGTCCTGCCGGCCAACCCGCCCGAGGACGGGCTGGTCATCAACCTGCCTGAGCGAGGCGTCTTCTTGTTCCGCCAGGGCCAGTTCGAGAAGTTCTACCCCGTGGCCATCGGCCAGCCGGGGCGCTTTCAGACTCCCGAGGGCAGCTTCAAGCTGGAGAGCCGGGTCGAGAACCCGACCTGGCTCCCCCCGGAGTGGGCCGGGCTGGGCGAGGTCACCGTACCGGCCGGGCCAGAGAATCCGCTGGGCGATCGCTGGATGGGCCTCTCCCTGCCGGGTGTGGGCCTGCACTCCACCACCAGCCCCACCTCCATCGGAGCGGCCGCGTCCCACGGCTGCATGCGGATGTACCCCGAGTCGGCCCGCGAGTTGTTCGAGAAAGTGACCGTGGGCATGCCCGTGCGCATCGAGTACGAGCCCGTCAAGGTGGGGCTGGATGAGGAGACCGGTGAGGTCTTCGTGCAGGTCCTGCCCGACGTCTACAGCCGTTACGACTTGTTGAGCCATACTCGCGAGCGGCTGCAAGAAGCGGGCGTGTTGCCCTTCGTGGACGAGAAGCTGCTCGAGCGCCTGGTGCGCCGCCAGAGCGGCCGTCCCGAGCTGGCCCTGCAGACCCAGGTCATGGTCACTCGGGGCGGACAGCCGTTGGATGCTCCGCTGCCGGGCATCCTCAAGGACGGCGTGATGTGGATCTCCAGCGATCTGGCCCGCACCCTGGGCCTGAGCCTGACCTGGGACGCCGCCAGCCGTTCGGTGGAGGTCTCCCGCGAGAGCTCGGTGGTGCGCTTCCCGGTCGTAGCTGAGAACGGCCCGGCCGATCCTCCGCCGGCCTACCTTTTCCAGGGGCGTACCCTGCTTCCGGCTCGGGTTTTGCTGAACGCCTTCAGCATCCCGTTCCGCTGGGATGCTCCCAGTCGTACCCTTCACCTCGAGGGCTGAGTTGTCCGAGATCACTCTGTTTTACCTCAAGTTCCTGCTGCTGGCCGGGGTGTACACCCTGCTGGGTCTGTTGATTCGGGCCCTGGTGCGCGATCTGCCCATGCCCGGCAAGCCTGCCAGCGAGCCGATCCCTCAGGCTCAGGACGCTCCCGGCTGGTGGCTGGCGGTGCTGCAGGGACAAGAGCGCCTCGAAGGTCGTAGCCTGCGCCTGCAGGAGGAGCTTCTACTGGGACGCGCGCCTGAGTGCCAGGTTCAGGTCAACGACCCCTTCGCTTCGGCTCGCCATGCCCGGCTGGTGCCGCGCGGCGAGGGGGTCTGGCTGGAGGACCTGGGCAGCACCAACGGCACCTACCTGGGCGCAGAGGTGGTCAAAGGCGGCGTGATGCTGCCGGAGGGCGGCCGCTTCAGCATCGGAGACGTGACCTTCGAGCTGGTCAAGAGGGCGTGAGAGCAAGAGAGCTGGGCCTGCTCGCCGCCGTGCTGGCGGTGGTGGCCATGGCCCTGGCGCTGGCCACGCGCTCGCCCGAGTTTCGCGGACCCCCGCCCTGGATCTGGCTGGTCGTGCAAGCATCTGCCTGGCTCATCGCCTCGCTGGTGCTGCGCTGGAAGAAAGCCGCCGGCGATCCCCTGCTTCTTCCCCTGGCCTGTCTTCTCTCCGGGCTGGGCTGGGTGATGGTCTGGCGGCTCGACCCCACCCTGGGCCAGCGCCAGTCGCTCTGGATCCTGGTGGGCCTGCTGGCCTTCATCCTGACCGCCCTGGCCGTGCGCGACTACCGCCGCCTGGAGGACTACAAGTATCTTTGTCTGGTCTGCGGCGTGGTGCTGCAGCTTGCGGTCATGCTCCTCGGCACGGAGATCAACGGGGCCCGGCTCTGGTTTCGGGTGGGCGGAATGCAGTTCCAGCCGGTAGAGGTGGTCAAGATCCTCATGATCTTGTTCCTGGCCGCTTTCTTGCGCCGCTACGGGCGCTGGATGCGTTTGGGGCTGCTCTCGCGCGAGGGACGCCTGCCTCGGCGGGCGCTCCTTCTGCTGGGGCTGGGCTGGCTGGCCGCCGAGGGCGTGCTGATCCTGCAGAAAGACCTGGGAATGGCCCTGCTCTTCATGGGCATCTTCCTGACCATGTTCTACATGGCCACCGGCCGCACCGACCTGGTGCTGGTGGCCGGATTCCTCTTTGTGCTGGGGGCGGTGGCGGGGCTGCTGGCTTTCTCCCACGTGCGGGTGCGCGTGTACGCCTGGCTCGACCCCTTTGCCGACGCTCAGAACACCGGCTATCAGATGTCCCAGGCTCTGTTCTCGCTGGGCTGGGGCGGCCTGTTCGGAACCGGCCTGGGCATGGGCGAGCCCAACCGGGTGCCGGAAGCGGCCACCGACTTCGTCTTCGTGGCCCTGGCCGAGGAGCTTGGCTTCGTGGGGGCGGTGGCCATCCTCATCGCCTTCATGCTGCTGGTCACCCGCTCGTTCCGCGTGGCCATGCGGGCCCCTGACGAGTTCGGCACCCTGCTGGCCGGGGGGCTCTCGGTGCTGATCGCCTGGCAGAGCCTGATCCTGATCGCCGGCACCGTCAAGCTGATCCCCATGACCGGCATCACGCTGCCTTTCGTCAGCTACGGAGGCAGCTCGATGCTGGCCAGCTTCGTCATCCTGGCCCTGCTGACGCGCATCTCGGCCCGACGCGAGGAACCGTGCTGATCAAGCGGCGGGTGCGCCGCCTGGCTATCTTGTTGATCTCGCTCTACCTGCTGCCGGTAGGCCAGCTGTGGTACTACCAGGTGCTGATCGCCCCGCGCCTCAACGAGCGCCCCGAGAACAGCCGCAGCCACGAGAACCTGGAGCTGCGCGGTCGCTTGCTCGACCGCCAGGGGAAGGTGCTGGCCCGCACCGACAAAGGGCGCCGGGTGTATCCCCTGGGAGCCGCCGCCGCTCCCCTGCTCGGCTACGTCACCGAGCGCCTGGGCAGCGGCGGCCTGGAGGGAGAGCTGGCCCGCTCCCTGGCCGGCCGACCGAGGCCCCGCACACTGGAGCAAGTGCGCCGCCTGGAGCGAGAGAAGAGCCGCCGCGGCGACGACCTGGTGCTGACCCTGAAGGCCGACCTGCAGCTTCAGGCCTTCGAGCTGCTGGGTCAGGATCGGGGCGCGATCCTGGTGCTCGATCTCCCGACCGGCGACATCCTGGCCGCCGCCAGCAGTCCCGGCTTCGACCCGGCCACGCTGGAGAAGAGCTGGCAGCGACTGAGCCAGGACAAATCGGCTCCCCTGATCGACCGGGCCACCCAGGGCCTCTACCCGCCCGGGTCCTGCTTCAAGATCCTGACCATGGCCGCCGCCCTGGAGAGCTCTCAGGCCGACGGCCCGTTCTTCTGCGCCGGCAGCCTGCCGGTGACGGGTTTTGAGCTCTCCTGCGACGGAGCCCGGGCCCACGGGGCCCTGACGTTGGAGAGCGCCCTGGCGGTCAGTTGCAACGTGACCTTCGCCTCGCTCGGTCGCATGCTGGGCCAGAAGGGTCTGGAAGACTGGATAAAAAGCTTTGGCCTGCTGGAGGCGCCCACCCGGGTTCCGCTGGCGGCCGCCGGCCACGCTCCTCGGGGTCGACCCGGGGCGGAAGAGGTGGCGGCTGCCCAGGCGGCCATCGGCCAGGCCGACATGCTGGTCTCGCCGCTGGGGATGGCCCGGGTGGCGGCTGTGATCGGTCGGGGTGGCACCGATCTCCCTCCCCGGCTCCTCAAGGCCGTAAGCCGGGACGGGCGCACGGTGGACACCTATCCCGTGGGCCCGCCCCGCCAGGTGGTCAGCGCAGCCACAGCTGCCACCGTCCTTCAGGCCATGCGGGCGGCGGTGGATCGGGGCACCGGCGGGGCCGCCGGAGCCGGAGTGGCCGGCAAGACGGGCACCGCCGAGAACCCTCACGGGCCGCCCCACGCCTGGTTCGTGGGGGTGGCCCCGGCCGACGCGCCCCGGGTGGCGGTGGCGGTCATTCTGGAGAACAAAGGCTACGGGGGCCAGCACGCCGCCCCGGTGGCCGGGGCTATCGCACGAGCGGCTCTGCGCTGAGCAATCGATCAAACCGCCAGCCCCGCTGTCCTCAGCACCTTGCGGGTGAAGGCCGGCAAGGCCCGGTGGGTCAGATCCTCCAGATCCACCCACTCGCCTCGCTCGGGAGGCTGCCCCTGACCGCGATAGACGCGACAGGTGATGCGGCGAAAGGTGATGGCGTGGCGCACGGTGCCCACCAGCTCCAGGCCCTCCAGCCGCTCGGCTGCAGGGCAGCGCCACATGCCTTCCAGGAGCTCGCCCGGCTCGGCCTTCTCCAGGAAGACCTGGCCGGGGCGCACCAGCACCATCGCGCTCCAGTCCACCTCCAGCGAGCGCCGCGCCGGAGGAGGAGGGGGCAGCTCACGCCAGCGCAGCTTGCCGGCGCACTCGTCCGCCAGGGGACAGGCCGGGCAGGCGGGATGGGCTGGCTTGCAGAGGGTGGCTCCCAGCTCCATCAGGGCCTGAGTGAAGTCGCCCGGCGCGTCGATCAGAGGCTCGACCCGGTCCGCCAGCTCACGCCTGATGCTGGCCTGGCGCGGATCGCCCGCCAGGGCCAGAAAGCGCCACAGGACCCGGATGGCATTGCCGTCCAGGGCCAGGGCCGGGCGGCCGAAGGCGATGCTCTCCAGGGCAGCGGCCGTGTATTCGCCCACCCCCGGCAGGGCCAGCAGTCGCTTGCGGTCGGTGGGAAATCCGCCCCGCTCCAGCACCGCCCGGGCGGTGGCCTGCAGGTTGCGGGCCCGGCGGTAGTAGCCCAGGCCGGCCCAGGCAGCGTGCAGCTCCTCCGAGCTTGCCCCGGCCAGGCTGGCGCAGTCAGGAAAGCGTGCCAGGAAGCGCTGGTAGTAGGCCTGCACCACCTCCACCCGGGTTTGCTGCAGCATGACCTCGGAGACCAGGATGGCGTAAGGATCGCTTCGGTGACGCCAGGGCAGGTCGCGGCGATGCTCGCGATACCATCCGACAAGCCGCCGAAAGGCGGCCTTCACCGGGTGAAGAGGCGGGCCTTGAGCTCCAGCTGTCCCATGCGCGAGAGCTTGCCGCGCAGACGGCTCTTGTTCTCGCCCCCCAACCGGGCCGAGAGGGCCCGGTTGAGCGCCTTGATGTCGTCAGAGCGCTGGATGTCGCCCTTCCAGTGCACCAGGACCCATCCCAGAGCCTCCCGGCGCATGGCCTGCTTTTCTTGCATCAGCATTTCCACGATCTCGGCCGGGGTGTAGCGCCGCTCGAGCGACTGGCGCAGGCGATCGCGCACGGCCGGGTCGGTCTCGCGAGCCAACCATTCCAGCCAGTCGAGCTCGCTCAGCTCAATCAGGTCGACCAGGCGCAATCGTACCATCGCATTGGGGTGGGAGCGCAGCTCCCAGGCCCCGGCCGGGTCTTCCTGCACGGCCGAGCGGGCCAGGGCCACCCTGTCGGGGCAAAGGTTCCAATCGCTCTGGCCCAGCAGCCAGGGCACCACCTCGATGCCCGCCTTGAGGCTGCCCTGGCGGGCCAGCTCCTGCACGGCGGCGCGCAGCTCGGGATGGGACTCTTCGCCCACCAGAAGCTGCAGCGTGCCCAACCGGTCGGCAGGAGAGGAGAGGGCCAGGGCCTGGTTGGCCTGCTCGCCGCTGCCGCCGAAGCGGGCCAGCTCCAGGCGTTGCTCCCAGCTCAGGTCGGCCCAGCAGGCGTAGCCTTCCTCGGATAGCAGAGCCAGGCAGGCCGAGCGCACCAGCTCGAGCTGCTCGCGGGAGGGCTCGGGGAGGCTCACCAGCTCGTAGATCTCGTCCTCGATGGTGGAATCGGCGCGCCGTCGCAGGTGGCGCACTGCCTCCAGGCGCGACAGGAAAAGCCCGCCTTCGGGACTGAGGAGCAGCTGCTGGCCCAGGTGGGTATAGGGCTCGGGGCTGAAGCGGCGCACCTCCCGGTGCTCGGGAATACCTTCGGAGCGGGTGCGACGCAACACCGTGGGCTGGGGCTGAAAGCCCGGCAGAGTATGGGCCGCCAGCTGGAGCCAGCGGCTGGTTTCGGCCCTCTCGGGCAAAGACAGCAGGGACAGAAAATCCTGACAGGACATTGGATGGGCCCTG
The DNA here is from genome assembly GCA_021404945.1 of bacterium CPR1. Lineage (GTDB taxonomy): Bacteria > Vulcanimicrobiota > Xenobia > Xenobiales > QWHO01 > QWHO01. Next base: position 5,327 of record QWHO01000070.1, on the reverse strand, counting down.
GTTCGACCTCGAAGAGGGGAAACCTGGCTTCAAAGTAGGAGATCGCCCGCCTTAGCGCCGAAGGTGAGCGCTTACCCGAAAGAGAATCTGCAACCGAGCAGGCTGTGGTATCCAAGCAAAGCTCCGCCACCACAAGGGCTTTTCGACGGCCTCAGCCTGCTGGGCAATCTGTTGGATGCAGGATGATCCAGAAGCCCTCTTGGAGGACGTTTGGACCAGTCTGCCAGGCGCGCATGCGCGGGAACTACTGAGAGGAGCGTCCGGGATGGACACGCAACAAGAAATTCTCGAAACTGGCGTACTCACCATTGATGACCTTTTGCATCTGATGGTGGAGCGAGGTGCCTCCGACCTTCATCTCAAGGTCGGCAGCGCGCCGATGATCCGCGTGGACGGTGAGCTCACTCCGGCCACTTACGAAATCATGACGCCCGATAGCGTCCGCGCTATGTGCGAGAGTATCCTGACCGACGAGCAGAAGGCCAAGTTTATCGCCGAGAAAGAGCTCGACCTGGCCTACAGCGTCCCCGGCCTGAGCCGCTTCCGCGTCAACATCTACATGCAGCGTGGCTCCTGGGGTACCGCCATCCGAGTCATTCCCGCCCGCCCGCTCAGCCTGGACGAGCTGAAGATGCCCCCCATCATCAAGGACCTGGCCATGAAGCCTCGCGGTCTTTGTCTGGTGACCGGTCCCACCGGCTCGGGCAAGTCCACCACCCTGGCGGCCATGATCAATCACATCAACGAGAATCGGCGCTGCCACATCGTGACCATCGAGGACCCCATCGAGTTTCTTCACAAGGACAAGAACTCGGTCATCTCGCAGCGCGAGATCGGCTTTGATACGCACAGCTTTGCGATGGCCCTCAAGCACGTGCTGCGTCAGGACCCCGACGTCATCCTCATCGGCGAGATGCGAGACCTGGAAACGACCTCGATCGCCATCTCAGCGGCCGAAACCGGCCACATGGTGTTCGCTACCCTGCACACCAACTCGGCGGCCACCACCGTCGATCGCGTCATCGACATCTTCCCGCCCCACCAGCAGCAGCAGATCCGCATGCAGCTCTCGGTGACGCTCGAAGGCATCCTCTGCCAAACGCTGATTCCCAAGGCCAAGGGCGGAGGCCGCGTGATGGCGATGGAGATCATGCCGGTGATTCCGGCCGTGCGCAACATCATCCGCGAGGGCAAGAGCCACCAGCTTCCCAACGCCATCATGTCGGGCGCCCAGCACGGCATGCAGTCGCTCGACATGGCCCTGCGCAACCTCTACCAGCAGGGCATGATCACCTACGAGGACGCACTGGCCAAGTGCTCCTCACCCGAGGAGTTCAATCGCCTTATCGGCAGGTAGGTTTGCGGTCGATCTCAAACTACGGGTTTTTGGTCGCAATTTGCTCTTAGATCCGGAGTTCGAGTATGAACGTTGAAGAACTCTTCACCTCGATGGTGGAGAAGCGGGCCTCGCACATTCACCTGGTGCCGGGCAGCCCTGTGATGATGAGGTTGAACAACAACCTCGTGGCTGTGGACGGGCAGATCCTGTCTCCAGCCGACACTCGTTCCATTGGCGAAGCCATTATGAACGATCAGCTGCGCGAGGAGTTCGATCGAAACATGGAGACCGACTTCTCGTTCTCCGTGCCGGGCCTGAGCCGCTTTCGCGTGAACGTGTTCCGCCAGCGCGGCTCGGTGGCCATCGTCATCTCCACCAACCCGCCGGCTCCGCCTACGATTGAAGAGCTGGGGTTGCCCGAGGCGCTCAAGACCCTGGCCCTGGAGGTGGACTCCGGCCTGGTGCTGATCACCGGCCCCAAGGCTTCGGGCAAATCCCATACCATGGCGGCTCTGGTCAACTACATCCTGGAGATGCGCACCTGCCAGATCGTCTCCATCGAGAACCCGATCGACTTTCTGCACAAGAACAAGAAGGGCGTCATCTGCCAGCGCGAGATCGGCACCGATACCAACTCCTACTCGACGGCCTTCAAGTCGCTGTTGCACCAGGGTGCCGACATTCTGGTGGTGTCAGGTCTGGACGAGTTCGATGTGGTGGATCGCATCTTGTCCATGTCCGCCGGCGGCAACCTGGTGCTGTGCACCGCCCAGGCTCCCAACGCCCAGGTGATGCTTGAGAACCTGATCGACTTCTACCCCCCGCACCGCCAGCAGCAGGCCCGCACCATGTTGAGCGTGGGCTTGCAGGCGGTCGTGTCCCAGATCCTCTGCAACAAAGCCGGCGGGGACGGCCTGGTGCCCGCCTTCGAGGTCTTGCTGGGAACGGCCCAGGTCAAGGCGCTCATCAAGGACGGCAAGTTCTTCCAGGTGCAGGGCGTGATGTCCACCTCTGGCCGCGAGCAGGGCATGATCAGCCAGGAGATGGCTTTGCGAGCTCTGCTCAAGAAGAACCTCATCACGCAAGATGAGGCGCTGCGCCGCTCGGTGCGACCCGAAGAGCTCAAGAAGGTCATGGCGCTGCCCTACTGACCTGCCATGCTCGACCCCAAACTTTTCCGCCGCGACCCGGATGCTGTTCGCGCGGGGCTCGCCCGGCGAGGGATGGATCTTGCCCCCGTGGAGCGATGGCTCGAGCTCGATGCCGAGCGCAAGACCCTCACCACCCTGACCGACCAGCTCAAGAATGAGCGCAACCAGGTCTCGACCGCCCTGGGCAAGATCAAGAAGGAGGGCGGCGACATCTCCGAGCAGTCGGCCCGGATGCGCGAGGTGGGCAACGAGATTAAGGCCAACGATGCCCGCCTGGCCGAGGTGGAGGGGGAGCAGAAGAGCCTGATCGAGGCTTTGCCCAACCTGCCTGATGAGCGCGTGCCCGATGGCCCCGACTCCGCTGCCAACTTGGTGGTGCGCAGCTGGGGCACCCCCAGGAAGTTCGATTTCCTCGCCAAAGCCCACTACGACTTCGGTGAGGAGCTGGACATCCTTGATTTCAAGCGGTCGGCTCGCATGTCGGGCTCGCGATTCTGGCTGCTCAAGGGCTTTGGCGCCCGCCTCGAGCGCGCCCTGGCCAGCTTCATGCTGGACGTGCACACCACCGAGCACGGCTATCACGAGATCCTCACCCCGGTGCTCGTCAATGCTCAGACCCTGTTCGGAACAGGCCAGCTGCCCAAGTTCGCGGCCGACCTGTTCCACTGCAGCGATACCGACCTCTACCTGATCCCCACCTCCGAGGTGCCCATCACCAACCTGCACGCGGGCGAGATCCTCGAGGCCAGCGAGCTGCCCCGCTACTACTGCGGTTGGTCCCCGTGCTTTCGCTCGGAGGCCGGCGCGGCCGGCAAAGATACGCGGGGGCTGGTGCGGGTGCATCAGTTCCACAAGGTGGAGATGGTCAAGCATACCCATCCCGACAGGTCCTTTGAAGAGCTCGAGAAGATGGTGCAGAACGCCGAAGTCATTTTGCAGCGGCTGGAGCTGCCTCACCGGGTGGTGCTGCTGTGCACCGGCGACATGGGGTTCTCGGCCGCCATGACCTACGATCTCGAGTTCTGGTCCCCGCCCCAGGACCGCTGGATCGAGATCTCCTCTTGCTCCAACTGCACCGACTTTCAGGCCCGTCGGGCCGCCATTCGTTTCCGCAACGCCCCGGGCGAGCCCACCGAGCTGGTGCACACCCTCAACGGCTCGGGGTTGGCCGTGGGCCGCACGATGGTGGCCATTCTGGAGAACTACCAGGAGGCGGATGGGAGCCTGACCATCCCGAAGGCACTGAGGCCCTACCTCGGAGGGATGGAGCGCTTCAGCCGTGCTGGTTGAGGCACGCCCCCTGTTCGCTCCTGGCCCTCGCCCCACCAGCGGTCCGTTGTGCGAGCGCCTGCACGCCGACATCGCCATTGTGGGAGCCGGGCCGGCCGGCCTGGCTGCCGCCCTCACCCTGGTGGGACACGACCTGGAAGTGGTGCTTCTCGAGGCTGAGGCTCTGGGAGCGCAAGGCGAGTCGCTCGGCCCGGGAGTGGCTCTGCCCGGCCTGGGCGAGCATTACGACACGATCTGCAACTCGCTGGGCCAGACCTCGGCCCACTGCTGGTTCGACCTGAGCCTGGAAGGAGTGGCCGCCCTGGAAGGCTGGCTTGAGGATTCTCAGCGCGGCGGGCTGCTCGAGCTGGCCGTCAACCAGGCCGAGCTCGAGGAGATGACGCGAGGTATTCGAGCCATGACCGAGGACGGCTTTCAGGCCCGCATGATGAGCGAGGCAGCCGCCACCAACCTGGTTAGCGTGGACGGGAACGTTGGGGCTACCTACCTGCCTGGCGCCCTTACCTTTGACCCGGCCCTGGCCCTGCAACGGTTGGGCGGGCTCTTCGTGGCGCGGGGAGGACGCCTGTTCGAGATCTCGCGTGTGGAGCGACTGGGCCTGGACGAAGGGGCCGGGGTGGTTCTGCACACTGAGCGTGGCCAGGTCGAGGCCGAAGTCGCCCTGCTCGCCCCCGGGGCGGGGCTGAATGAGCTGGTAGGGCCCGGTATGGACCGCCTGGTCTTTCCCCTGCGAGGTCAGTGCCTGGCCACGGCGCCTGCGGCGGCCAGGCTGGAGGGCTCGACGGTGGTGGTCAGCGCCAACCGCAGCCATGAGATCTATCGCTCTCTGAAGGACGGTGGCTTTCTGGCGGCTGGCATCAATCCCAACTCGGGCTGGGACGAGAAGACCTACAAGCTGGAGGTGGATCGCGCCTTTCAGAGCTACCTCGAGAAGACCATGCACGAGCGGTTGCCCGAGACCCGGGGCCTGGAGGTCACCCACCGCTGGGCCAAGATCTACAACTACACTGCCGACGGCTTGCCGCTGCTCGGACCCATGCCGGGAGACATTCGCTTCCACCTGGCGACCGGCTTTGCAACCCGTTCCTGGAGCACGGGCGTGGGAGCAGGGCAGATGCTGGCCCGCATGCTGCTTGGCGAGACCGTGCGCTTTCCTCACGGCTGCTCGCCGCGGCGCTTTCTTTAGACTCCTCTCGGGCGGACTCAGCATCAGCGTCTCCTCGGTCGCGTGGAGCTCAGCGCGGATATTCTGCTGAATCCATGACGGCCTCCAGCTCCTGGCTCCCTATCGAGACGTTTCCTTCCTCGCGAGCGATCAGATCTCCGAGAAGCGCCGACCGCTCTCCGAACCGACGATGCTCTCGCTCTTCGGCCCTCAAATCGAGACTCACATTCGCGCAGGACGGGCTACCCTGGCAAACGATCGCTGCGTTTCTGAGGATTTCCACGCACGCATCCGTGATGGAGAGGCCGCTCGGATCCGAGGAGGCCGTGGCAGTGGTTGACGACTGGCTTGCCGTCGAGTCCGTGAGGATCGTGATCCCGGG
>QWHO01000571.1 GCA_021404945.1 bacterium CPR1 | reverse complement strand
CACCGCCGCCACCACAGGCCAGCGGGCCATTCTCAACTTTGTCTCCAGGGCGGGCGGCCGCGAGATTCCCAGGCGCACTCCATCCGAGCTGGCGGGCGATCTGGCCGGCTTTTTGGAGCGCCGTCAGAAGGGTGAGACTCAGGTGCAGCGGGGCACCATCGAGCTGGTCGACGCAGATGCTGAGCGCCGCGAAGTGCGGCTGAGCGAGCCCGGCATGCTGGGACAGACCTATCGCTTCGTCTTTCTGCCTCGGGCCGAAGGAGAGCTTGAGCGCGAGGCTATCCAAGTGGCCCTCGAGTGGCCTCCCGAACGGCTCGACCTCGACCCCGAGGTCAGCCTGTTCGTCTGGAATGACGGGGTCCAGCTCGGTCCCTGCGGGGCCGCGGCCGACTACGTCTCGATGTGGCTGGCCGACATCCTGGGTTTTCGCTTCGAGCACCTCGAGCTGGCCCCGCGCAAGAAACCGGCTGCTCCGGGCCCGCGCCTCTACGTGGGCCGCCAGGCCCAGACGGCCCGGCTGGTGGAGCTGGCTCTCACCCCCAACCCGCCCCGCGAGGCTCCCTGGATCGTCTCTGTCACCGGGCTGGGCGGCGCCGGGAAGAGCTTCTTCTTGCGCCACCTCCAGCACCGGTTGGAGGGCCGGGTGGCCCTGACCCTGGTGGACCACCAGAGCTGCGAAGGGTGCGACCAGAGCCTGGAGCAGGGACTTGTCAGCCTGCTGCAGAGCCTGGCCCTGGGCCTGAACAAGCAGGGCTGCAAAACGGCCCGATTCGACCGCATCTACACGCGCCGTAACCGCCAGTCCGAAGGTGAGTCGGGCGGGGTCAAGCACTACCTGCGCAAAGCGATGGAGATCGGCAGCGGCAAGAATCTGCTCCTGACCCTGGCCGACGCCGGCTGGCAGGCCGCCGAGGTGGTTTCGGAAGAGTTGCAGGCCGAGGCGGACGCGTTGGCCACCAACTCCTGGGTGCGCCGGCTCACGGTCGCCCTGGTGGAGGACCTGTCCGCCTTCGTCCAGCGCCAGCGCAAGGATTTCTATCTCTGGCGACGCCCCGTGCTGGTGCTGGACACCTACGAGCTGCTCGCCCTGCTGGCGGACAACTGGCTTCGCACCGTGCTTCTGGCCGATCCCACCTTCGTGGCCCTGCAACCTCTGGTCGTGCTGGCCAGCCGTCACGACCTGCTGCGCATCAACTCGCGCTGGTCCGAGTTCCAGGGGGCGGTGGAGCGCATCCGCCTGGACGCCTTCGACCCTCAGGAGACGGCCCGCTATCTCGAGCTCCTGGGCGGCGAGGTGAACCCTGAGCTACTGGAGCTGACCGGGGGCTCGCCCCTCTTTCTGTCCCTGGTGGCCGGCTCGCCTGACCGCGAGCTGGCCGTGCGCACCCTGGTAGAGCGACTGCTCGAAGAAGTCGAGCCTGTCTATCGCGACCTGGTGCTGGACATGGCCTTGCCCGAGGAGTTCAACCTCGACCTGGTGCAAAAGCTCCATCCCGACCACCCTGAGCCGCGCCGTGCTTTCGAGCGGTTGCTCAAGCTGACTTTTGCCTCCTCGCGCGAGGGGCGCTGGTGCTATGCTCCGGCTGTACGCAAGGCCTTTCTGGCTTACCTGGAAATGGAGAGCCCTCAGCGCAAAACCGAGCTGACTCAACGCCTGCAATCTTGAAGGAAAAGCCGTTCCGGCGCGAAGGATTCGTGCCATGCATAGCCTACCGGAAGTCGACTACCAAGTGCTGACCGGCCTGGCCGCCAGGAGCAAGCCGGTGTCGGTGCTCGACCTGGCCGCCGAGCTGAGCCTGGACCAGAGCCAGGTAACGGCCACCTGCCTCAAGCGTTCCGAAGAAGGTCTGGTCGAGGTGACCGAGGAGGTCTACCTCGACCTCAGGCTGGGCAAGAAAGGCAAGGCTCTCAAGCAGGGCTTGCTGCCCGAGCGCCACATCGTGCAGGCCCTGATCGCCAAGGGCGAGCCGGCCGAGTTGCCCGAGCTGGCCGAGCTGAGCGGTCTGGACAAGACCGAGGTGGGCCAGTCGCTGCGCTGGCTCAAGCAGAAGGGCTGGGCCGAACAGGACGGCAAGCAGCTCAAGCTGGCTTCCGAGGCTCCCAAGAACGGCGACAAGCCAGGCGCCGACGAGATCCTGGTGATGGCCCTGCTCGACCTCGAAGCGGCCTCTGACCGCGAGCTGGCCAAGAAAGAGGTGGATGTGCCCGCTGCCCTGGCCTTGCTGGAGGGGCGCACCGGCATCGTGGAGGAGAAGCCGCGCAAGATTCGCTATGCGCAACTGACCGCGGCCGGTCGCAAACTGGTGGAGGAGGGGATCAAGCCCAAAAAGCAGGTCAACCAGATCACCCCCGAAATGCTGCGCACAGGCGAATGGCGTTCGGTCGAGCTGCGTCCCTATGACGTGCGGCTGGAGGCAGCCCGGGTCAGCCCCGGCAAGGCTCACCCGCTGGTACGCATCTTCGAGCAGACCCGCCGCGTCTTTCTCGAGATGGGCTTCAGCGAGACGGTCAGCTCCTACGTGGAATCCGGCTTCTGGGATTTCGACGCCCTGTTCCAGCCGCAGGACCATCCCGCCCGCGACATGCAGGATACCTTCTACGTGGCGCGCCCGGGCAGTTGCCACCTGCCCGACGCCGAGATGGTGGAGCGGGTGAAGAAGACCCACGAGGACGGTGGCGATACCGGATCGGTGGGCTGGCGTTATGTGTGGAGCAAGGAGCTGGCCCAGAAGGCCGTCTTACGCACCCACACCACCGCCAGCACCATCCGGGCCCTGGCCCAGAACCCCACCTCGCCGCGCAAGGTGTTCTGCGTGGGCCCGGTGTTCCGCCGCGAGACGGTGGACTACAAACAAATCGAACAGTTCAGTGTCTGGATCAATAATCTCCCGCCCAACGGCACCGCACAATGTTACATCAGCCCCGTGCGTGCCACGCCGCTGGTGAAGGCAAAAATCCGCAACCCGCGACTGACTGTTGGCGAACACACGTTGATGTTGCCGGTGGAAATGGAAAGCGGCAGTTATCTGGAATTTAATTCCACGGAAGACTGCAAAGTCTTCGGCCCGGACGGCGGCCTGCTTCAAGAAGTGAAAATCACCGACGCGGTCCCGCTGCTGGCTGCGGGGGTAAATGAACTCCGTTTCTGGTGTGACGCCGCGGATGGAATCCATCCGCGGGCACGTCTCACAACCGCCACCGTTGGGTTGCCGTTGACGCCTTGAGGCAACCGGCAGACGTATGGTGATGCACCCGCAACCCGACCGTGCCGGATTCGAAGATGCACCACCCCGTCAACCACCCCGGGACTTGCGGTTTCCACGTCATGGATTCCTGCTCGCGTGGATCGCGTTCGGTGAGCGGATGAGCCTGCTGCAGCTGCTCGGTGTCGTGATGATCGTCGGCGGG
>QWHO01000069.1 GCA_021404945.1 bacterium CPR1 | reverse complement strand
GTGCTACCCTTCCTGGCATGAGCCTGCCCGCCGAGCTGAGTCCCATGCTGCCCGTGGCCGCCCGCGAGGTGCCCGCCGAGGAGTCGGGCTGGGCCTACGAGGTCAAGTTCGATGGCTTCCGCGCCCTGGCGTTCTGCTCGGACGGACAGACCCGCCTGCAGAGCCGCAGCCTGAAGAGCATGACCTTCTTCTACCCCGAGCTGGCGCCGCTGGCGGCGGTGATCGGTCGGTCATGTTTGCTCGACGGGGAGATCGTGGCCTTCAACGAAGCGGGGCGGCCTGACTTTGAGCGCATGCAGACCCGCACAGGGTTCTTCCCCGATGAGAGCCGCATTCGCCGCCCTCCCGGGCTGCAGTATCCGATTTGCTATCAGGTCTTTGACCTGCTCTACCTCGACGAGCGCTCGCTCCTGTCACTGCCTTACTCCGCGCGCCGAGCCCGCCTGGAAGAGCTGGGCCTTCTGAGTGAGCATTGGATGGTGCCCTCCATTCATCGGGGAGCCGGAGGCCAGGCCCTGCTCCAGGCCAGCCGGGCGGCGGGCCTGGAGGGATTGGTGGCCAAGCGGCTTGACAGCGCCTATTTCCCGGGTCAGCGCTCTGATCACTGGCGCAAGATCAAGAACTGGTGCCGGCAAGAGTTCGTGATCGGGGGGTACAAAGAAGATCCCGAGGGGGCCGACGGCTGGCTGGGAGGGCTGATGTTGGGTTGCTTTCAGGGCGACGAGCTGCATTACGCCGGCACCGTGGAGGTGGGCTTTGCTCAGGAAACCGTGGGCGCCCTCAAGGAGCTCTTGCCTCGTCTGGAACGTCCCCGGACGCTGTTCGTCAACCGCCAGGCAGAGTCCACCCACGTCTATCTCGAGCCGGTGCTGGTGTGCGAGGTGCAGTTCCTGGACTGGACCAGCCACGGCAAGATTCGTCAGGCCAGCTTCAAGGGGTTCGTGCTGGACAAGGAGCCCCGCGGCGTGGTGCGCGAGGTGATGTGAGGCCGCGAGTCCCCCGGGGAGAGCAAAGCGAGGCTGGTCAGACCCGGGTGACGCAGCACGGCCCGGGCGATCCGGGTAGGCAGATTTGAGTCCACAATCCGACCCTATGCCGGGGGCTGCAGTCGGTGCTTTGCGATGGTGCGGATCTGGTGGGGGAGCGCCAGCGAGTCAGCCGGCAGTCCACGCGAGGTCGCCCCACGGTGGATGGGCTGATTGTATCAGGATTGTCTTGCAGAATGCACAGGGACTTTCACCCCGAAGGAAGCAGGATGCCTCCCCAGCTCGAGCGCGATGTCCTCTTCCACGCTATCTTGATGGCCCTGACCCGCTACGTTCCCCTGCCCATCCTCGATGACGCCCTGCGCCAGGCGGCCCACGAGCGCATGGTGAAACGCCTGGCCGCCGCCTACCAGCGCGAGCTGAGCAAGGAGGAGGTGAAGGTGCTCACCGAGGATCGCACCGGCTGTTGCTCGGGGTGCCTCCTTTCGCTCTTTCTGTGGCCGTTCAAGAAGGTGCTGGCCCGCCTGCTGGTGGTGTGGGATCTCAACCGGACCGTGGAGGCAGCCAGCCGTTCCTTCGTATCGGGCTACCTGCTGCAGGTGGCTTTCTCGGAGGGCCTCTATCACGGCAATGCTCCCCGCCTGCGCGATGCCCAGGATCAAGCCGCCGCCCGGGTGAGCACCAGCCCGGTGGGCCGGGTCTTTCAAAGCGTTCTGGGCGGGGCCGGGAAAAAGCTGCGCCAGGCCGGTCAGGAGCTGGCGCGCCGGCTGCGCAAGCAGACGCCCCCACCGCCCGAGCGGGAGGCCGAGGCGGCCCTGGAGGTGATCGAGGCGGCGGAGGAGGAAGAGCAGAAGGCTCTCGCCCCGGTGATCGAGCGCCTGCGCGAGGGGTTGAAGGCCATTCCGGCCAGTTACTACGACGAGTTGAAAGCGGCCTTTCGCGAGGCTCTGCGCGAGCAGAGCGAGCAGGTCAGCCGGGAGGCGCTCTTTTAGGTTCGCAGCCGGTAACTCTCCATCGCCATCAGGTGGGCGGCGAGAGCAAGTCTGAGTCGCGAGCCGAGCTTGCCGACCTCTTACCAGGACTTCTGCAGGCGCTCGCGGGCAGCCGCATCGTAAGGCTGCGGAAACGGCAGTTTCTTTCCGGTCAACTGAGCCAGACCCTCGTGCACGCGGCGTGCCAGGCGTTCGCCGGTTCGACCTGGAGCCGGGTAGGCCTGGACCAGGAGGGCCACCACCCGCGAACGGGTCTGGGGATGACGTTGACCGATTCCGACCAGTCCTTTCACGGCCTCTGCGGTCAGGATGTTGTTGGCATCACCCGAGGTGGCCAGGCCGGCCAGCGCGTCGATCGACCGAGCGTCCCCGCAGGCGGCCAGGGCCGCAGCCGCATACGATCTCAAGACGTTGGGGTTCTTGCTCCCGCTCGGCGGGCTGGTCAACAGGCGCTCGATCGGACGGGCCAGCTTCTCATTGCCATGCTCTGCGAGCACCGCCAGCACCTGGAAGCGAATCACGTCGGACGGGTCTTCAAGCAGTCTGGCCGCTCGGGAGGCCAGCGCCTCTGGACGTTTCTTCGCCGCGATCTCGACAGCGCGCGTGCGCACCACCAGGTCCTCGTCCTCGAGCGCGGCCAGGGCCTGGCTTGCGTCTTGCGCTTGCTCGAGTCGAATGGCCTTCCGCTCGGCCCGCTGGTAGCGATCCACGGCCGCCTTTGTCCAGGCCAGTTGTCGCTGAGATTGGAGAGCTGAGAGGAGCTGCGGTTTGCTCCGCCCGATTTCCTCCAGCACCGTGAAGTCACCCGGATCGACCAGGAGCAGATGGGGATAGCTCGACAGGCCAAACCGCAGCATGATCCGTTCAGCAGCGCGGTCGGAGGGAGTTCCGCTGAAGTCGCGATTCACGTAAACCCAGGTGACCCGGTCGTAGACCGGGGCGAGATCTGGGCTCGGAAGCAACTGCTTCTCGATGGGGACGCAGTGGGGTCAATGGGTCTTCGTAAAGTAGATGAAAAGCGGACGTCGGTGCTTGAGCGCATCGGACTGCGCCTCCCCGAGCTCACGCAGCCAGGGCGGCCCTTTGGGAGGAGGCTCGCCGGCTCGCGCTGCCGCCAGTGCGAGCAGCACGCATAACCCCACCAGCATGGGTCGCATGCTGTGTTGATTTCGGGAGCGGTCGGCCCCTGTCCTCCGGCTGAGCCCTACAGCGCTTCGGCGGAAAGCTCGAACCAGGTGCGGAAGGTCTCTCCCGGAGGTACCTTGACCAGTCCCTGACCTGTGTTCATGGCAAAGCGCCGGGCACTCCAGGGCTCGAGACAGACGAACTCGGCTCCTTTGATGGTCCAGAAAACAAGGTAGGAATAAGCCTGATCGAAGCGCAGGCGCAGCTTGAGGCCCCGCTCGGGATCACGCAGGATGGCTTGGTGGCGGGAAACGTCCAGAAACACCCAGTCGACGGCGTCCTGCTCGTAGGGGAAGCGGCCTGAGTAGTCGCCCTCGATCCAGTTGCGGGTGTCCTGGTAGCGATGGGCGGGGATCTCGAGCTCGAGCCGCTCCTTGTCACCCACCCGGAAGTAAGGGTGGAGGCCGAACTGGATCGGCATGGAGGTTTCGGAGCGGTTCTTGAAGATCTGCTCCAGCCGCAGCGTCTTGCCCTTGACCGAGTAGACATAGTCGAGGCGGAAATCCCAGGGGTACGAGCGCTGGGTCTCGCGGTCAGACTCGAGCTCGAGCATGACCGAGGCGGCTTCCCGGGTACTCGTCTCCATGGCCCGCCAGCGGCGCCCACGTGCGAAGCCGTGCTGGCCCATCTTGTGCTCGACGCCGTCCACCTGGTAGCGGCCATCCTGCAGGGGGCCGCAGATGGGGAACAGCAGGGGCATGCCCCCGCGCACGTTCTTACTGGGGTCGTCGAAGGTCTCGCGGTCGAGAAAGAAGACCTCCTTGTGATCCACCACCAGGCTCATCAGCATTCCCCCTCGATGGGGAGCCACCCGGGCTTCGGTTCCGCTGTCGGTATCCTTCAGAAGGTAGATTTCGGGATGCTCGGACGCCCGGGAGACCTCAAACACCGGTGACCTCCAGCGCCCATAACCGCTCGCCGCCGGTCAGATCCCACACGGCCAGCTCCTGACCGTCGGTGATCAGTTGCTCACCGTCAAAGCGAACGGCGGTGACCAGACCGGCCCTGGGACGCTCGATGCGGCCCAGGCCCTCGACGGCGGCCGTCTCACGCATGGCATAGCGCCGCTCGGGCCCACCGCGGGCGTAGTCCCACAACTGGGCTCCCATGGAGTCGCCGGTGACGACCCAGCAGCCGTCCGGGCTGATGGCCAGGGACATGGCCTGGAAGGGGACCGAGAATTTCCGCTCATGCAGGCCGGACTCGAGCTTCCAGATCTGGACCGCGTGCATGACGGTGTTGCCGCTGCCGGTCAGGCTGGCGGCCAGGCGCTGTCCGTCGGGATGGATGGCCAGCGCAAAGATCTCGCCCACCGACTCGACGCGGTTCTTGATGGTGCCGGTGGAGGCGTCCACCACCAGCACGTCAGCGGCACCCATGCCCGACCAGGCCAGCGTGCTCTCGTGCACGGCAAACAGGCTCAGGTTGGAGAACTTCTCCTCCAAGAGCTCGTGGCGCACCTCGCCGGTTGTCGGGTCGAGCCCCACCAGCGAGCCCGGTCGGCCCACCCACAAGAGGCCCCCGGCGAAGGCCAGGTTGGTGCCCTCGATGGGATAAGCGCCCAGCTCGCGCTGGCCTTCCCACACTTTCACCAGGCCCGTGCCCAGCGTGGCGCAGCGCTGGGTAGAGGGCTCCATTGCCACGGCCGACAGACCTTTCTGGCCGGTGCTCCAGTGGGACACCACCTTGCGCTCGTTCCAATCGACCCAGCCCACGTCGCCCTCGGAAGTGCCGCGCAAAGACAGCGGTCGACTCGGATGCAGAGCGCACAGGAAGTAGGGTTTCATAGGTATTCTCGAACTCCGTCAGCTAGATGCAGGTGCCGCAGGGGCGGTCGTTAGTTCCGCTTCGAGCGTACGGTTCCTGCGCCGACGGTGGGGCTCTCGCGCAACACCCCCTCGACCTCCAGCAGCTTCAAGCGCTGAGCGATTTGCAGCGGGGTCTCTCCGCGCCGATCGGGTCGGTTCTTGTCGGCCCCCATGCGCAGCAACAATCGCACGATGGAGGAGTTGCCGCGCAGCACGGCCTCGTGCAAAACGCACTGACCCGAGGCGTGCTCGACCTCGGTCCTGACCCGATAGCCGGCCAGGCTCTCGACCATACCGGGAAATCCCCGGGCCACCGCCAGGTAGAGCGGGGTCAATCCGTGCCGGTCGATGCGATCCGGATCGGCCCCGGAGGCGACCAGGAAATCGACCATATCGGGGTTGTTGGCGCTGACGGCATAGAACAGGGCTGACTGGCCCTGCAGGTTGGTGGCGTCCACCTCCACCCCGTGGTCGACGAGAAAGCGGGCCGCCTCGAGCTGGTGGTTCAGGGCGGCATAATGCAGCGCCCTGGCTCCTCCCACGTCCTCGTGGGAGAGTGACTCGGGATTCTTGCTGTAGAGCCGCTCGAGCCGCTCGAGGTCGCCCCGGGCGGCAGCCGCGTGGGCGGCCACCAGGGCATGACGCGGCACGAACCAGGTCAACACGAAGAGCGGCACGGTGGCCAGGATGAACAAGAGGGAGTGAAAGCGGCGCTCGCGTGTTCTGGGCACCACCTTCTGGGTCTGGTGGGCCAGGGCGCGGGCGATCTTTCCGCTGGTGGATTTCACCCTTCAGGATTCGTCGCCGCCGAGGCGCGAGCCTGGCAGGCCACCAGGTAGTCGAGCAGCTCGAGCAGATTGGCGTGCTCTTGCGAGCTTCTCCCTGGCATCTTTTCCAGGCACCAGTAGACGGCCTCGGCGGTGGAGGTGCACTCGGGACGGGGCTGCCGGCGAAACAGGTAGCGCGAGGCGGGGGCCTGGAAGGTGAGGCGGGGCAGGCGGGCCAGCAGGTCGTTGCGGCGCAGGATGTGGGCCGCCCCGCGCCAGCTCCCGTCCAGGAAGACCAGGCGGCGAGGGGCTTCGGTCTGGCTGGCCAGGTCGACTGCCAGGCGCCCGGGATAGACCAGGCAGGCTCCGGTCAGCCAGCTTCGCAGCTTCAGATCGCGCTCGAAGTCGAGCCCGTCGAGTAGCCGACAGTTCTTTACCGCCAGGGCCACCAGCTGGGCCGTGTTCACCCCCAGACGCGAGCGCTGCTCGCGGGGATGGCGCAAGATCAGGATTTCTGCCGCAGCCGTGAAGGACTTCACTAGATGGCAAAGGCAGACCGGCAGGGCCCGGTGGCAACTCGGGCAGGTCGGCCGGGCCATCAGGGGCTCAGCGGGGCCGCACCACGGCTCGGCCCAGGCCCAGGGACCTCGGTCGCCAGCGGGGTGAGGAGCCAGAATGCCAGCAGGGTTCTCATCGATTTGTTGTAATGTATCGGACGCCGGGTGCGCAAGGAGCGGAGATCAGGACTTGGATGCTGCGGTGATCGGGGCCGGACCGGCCGGGCTGATGGCCTCCGAGGCCCTGCTGGAGCGGGGCTTCTCGGTGGAATTGTACGACTCCATGCCCACGCCAGCTCGCAAGTTCTTGCTGGCGGGCAAGGGCGGGCTGAACTTGACTCATTCCGAGCCCTTCGAGAACTTTTTGGAGCGATACGGCCCTGGTCGGGCCCGGCTCGAGCCCCATCTGCGGGCATTCGGCCCCTCCCAGTTGCGAGACTGGGCTGCCCAACTGGGCATCTCCACCTTCGTGGGCAGCTCGGGTCGGGTGTTTCCTCGCGAGATGAAGGCGGCGCCATTGTTGCGCGCCTGGCTGCGCCGACTGCGCGAGCAGGGGGTGAAGCTGCACTCGCGCCATCGCTGGGTGGGCTGGACTGCGGGAGGAGAGCTGCTCGTGCGCACTCCCGAGGGCGAGATCACGGTGGCGGCGCCGGCCGTGGTCCTGGCCCTGGGCGGTGCGAGCTGGAGTCGGCTCGGATCGGACGGGGCCTGGGTTCCGTGGCTTCGCCAGCGCGGTCTGGCAGTGGCCACGCTGCGGCCCTCCAACTGCGGTTTCGAGGTGGAATGGAGCGAGAAATTCCGCCAACGATATGCCGGCCACCCGGTCAAGTCGGTGACCTTGAGCCACGCGGAGGTGGTCCGGCGGGGTGAGCTCATGGTCACCGAGTATGGTCTGGAAGGGAGCCTGATTTACCCTTACTCGCCGGCCTTGCGCGACGAGATCGAAGCCCGGGGGGAGGCGACCGTCCAGCTCGACCTGGCCCCCGACCGAACGCTGGAGCGCCTGCAGCGCGAGCTCGCCCTGCCCCGGGGCAGCCGCTCGCTGAGCGAGCACTTGCGCCGCCGAGCCCATATCGAAGGAGTCAAGGCCGGTTTGCTGCGTGAGCTGGTCAGCGCTAGCCTGGAGGAGGACCTGAGTCGCCTGGGAGCTTGCATCAAAGCGCTCCCTCTTCGCCTGCGGGCCACTCGCCCTCTGGAGGAGGCCATCAGCTCCGCCGGCGGCCTGGTCTTCGACGAGCTGGGACCGGACCTGATGCTGCGTCGCCTGCCGGGCGTGTTCGCAGCCGGCGAGATGCTCGACTGGGAGGCACCCACCGGGGGCTATCTTCTGACTGCCTGCCTGGCCACCGGCCGGGCCGCCGGCGTGGGGGCGGCCAACTGGCTCAGCAGGGCTCGCGCCGCTGCCCCCGAAAGGGCGGATAACAAAAGCGGAGGGCAGCCAGCCGGTGGACGATCGTGAACGGGAAGTGCTCAAGAGCCTGGTCGGAGTGATCTGGGCCGACGGGGAGGTGAGCGACAAGGAGAGGGCCATCCTTGGCAATATTCTGCTGCGGCTGGGCTACCGTGAGGACGAGATTCAAGAGGTGGCCCGGTTCATGCAAGAGGGCGTGGCCCCCGACCTGGATGGCTTGTTCCCTCGCCACGACAGCCGGCGCAAGTTGATGAAGGTGCTCTGCAGCCTGTCGGTGGCCGATGGCACCATCCAGATTGCCGAGTTGCGCTACCTCAACGCCATCGCCAGGCAGTTGCAGATCGAGCCGGAAGAGCTGGCCGAGATCCGCCTGGAAGCCGAGAAGATGGTGGCGGAATAGCCGCTTCTCAGGCCCATCTGCTGGCCAGAGCCAGCAGACCTCCCACCAGGAACGCTCCGTCGGCGACCACGTCGCAGAGAAAGCCCAGATTCGTTTCTTCATCTCGGGCCAGCCACACGAAGGCCAGCTGATACAGGCACAGCACATTGATCCAGTGGCCTGCAGGGCTCACAAGGCCGCTGTGGGCTGCGGCCCAAAGGGCTCCGGCGCACGCCAGCGTGATGGCCAGCAGCATGACGCGCGTGAATCGGAAGCCCAGCCAGAGGGGGAGGGTCAGGGTTCCCTCGGCGCGATCGCCGCGCATGTCGCCCAGATCGAAATAGACCGTGTTGACGAAGAACATGGCAAAGTACCAGGTCAGCAGGAAGTACACTCCCGGGCCCGAGCCCTGGCCCGCCAGGCTGACCGGCACCAGCGTGCCGAGCACCGACCAGGCGATGGCCACCACCACGCTCTTGACCCCGGTGAGGTCCTTGAGACGCCGGTAGTGAAACCTGGCCGGCAGGATCTTGATGTCGTAGAGCACGGCCGTCAGAACTGGAAAGAGGTAGAGCCAGAGCACCTGCCAGCGATGGGCCTGCCAGGTTCCGATTGTGAAGAGCAGAACCCCGAGAGCGATGAGGGGAACGCGCCAGCGCAACAGAAAGCTGGTCCAGAGAAAACAGAGCCAGCAGGCCCTCAGGTCGAAGGGCAGGCCCAGCATCGCCTGGGTCATCAGGGCCTGCCCGCCTGCCTGCAGGGCGATCCAGAGGTTGCTGTAGGCCAGTTTCAGGAGCAGACTGCGCATGGGAGGGGAATGGTGCGCCACCGGCGGAGGAGAGTCCTTTCGAGAGAGGTTTACAACCGGGTGCTTCTCAAAAAGGTTCGATCCGGTTATGATGGGGAGCAGTCAACAGAAGGGGTAGAGAGCTAACATGTGGGGAATCGGTTGTAGTCCGTTCGCAACACCCGGATTCTGGGGGCCAGCCCCGATGTTTGGGAGCTATATGGGCGGCCTGTGGGGCTGCTCGAGCATGTTCATGGGCCCCATGATGTTCAGCCCCATGTCGATGTACGGGGGCTTTGCGGGCAGTATGATCGGCGGCGGCCTGGGCGGCGCGCTGGGCTATTTTGCAGCCGGTGGAATGAACAATCCCTGGGCGGGGATGACGGGAATGTTCGTGGGGAACATGCTCGGCTCCAGCCTGGGCTGGTTGGCCGGTTCCTTCGGCTTCTAGTCCGTGCCGGCGTTCGAGCTATCCCGATCAGCCGCGCTCAACGAGCTGATCCGGGCAGCACGCGCTTGCTCTGAGAACTCCCAGGACAAGACCCTGGCCCGTGAGCTGGCGGCCCGCCTCAAGTTCATGGCTATCTTCGTGGACCAGTTGCGCGCGCAGTATCGCTCCAGCAAGGAGCTGCGCCCGTCCACAAGCCTGATCAAAGAGCTCGACCCGCTCATTCGCCAGGAGCTCGAACGGCTGAAGACCGCTCTCAAGCGCATCGACCGCTGGCTCGACGACCGCCAGGCCGACCACCTGGTGCGGGGCTGTCGGGAAGCTCAGGAGGCGGCCGACAGCATGCTGGGGGCCTTTGACCGCCTGCGCCAGGAAGAGGAGTCTTTTCCGACTTACTCCGAGTCGCCGCTGGTCAACGAATTGGCCAGCGTGGCCCTGGGCGTGGCCCGGGGCCAGATCCCCGACGAGCCTCTGCGTATTCGCCTGGACGCCTTCTACAGCCACTGGAAGCAGGCCATGGGCGACGCTCGCGAGTGGGTCAAGAGCCCGGCTGAAAATGAGCAGGTTCTGGCCCTGATCCCCGAGATCACCCGGGGCATGGAGAAGATGAAGCGCGGGCTCAAGGAAATGAGTCGCTACTTCTCCGACAAGAATCGCGAGCATCTCAAGAAGGGCTGTGAGATGGTGCTGGAGACGGCCAGCCACCTGCTCGGGCTGCGCAAGAAGGTGCTGGAAGCGGCCGCCCCCAGGCTGGTCTGCCCCCGCTGCTCGGAGTCAAATGCGCCCGGCAGCAAGGTGTGCCGCCAATGTCAGGCCCGCCTGCCAGAGCTGGCCATGGGGCCGGCAAGCACTTTCGAGGTCGAGGCCGGGCTCCCCGGTCAGGCTCGTTTTGCCTACATCGTGCGCCTGGAGGAGGCCGTGGAGGCTTTCCTGGACGACCGTCTGGCGGCCGCCGAGCTCAGGCCCACGGTGGAGTGGTTCGCGGCCAACGTGCGCCAGGGCAGGCGGGCCCTGGACAACCTCAAGCCCCCGGCCAGCTTCCCTTCCGAAGAGCTGCGCCAGGGCGCCGAGGCTTCCCGCAAGAGCATGGAGGCGTCCAGCCGCTTGTTCTTGGAGGGCGTGGAGCTTCTTGAGCGCTTCTTCGTCGAGTCCCATCGCTCTCACCTCGAGCAGGGGGTGGAGCGCATCAGGGCCGGCGCCGCCCTGATGGCCGAGGCGCAGGAGCGGATGCGCCTGATGGGCTTCGGGGGACCTCGCTAGAGTGGAGGTTGAGTGGGGATCGGGGAGAGCAAATCCTCTGATCTCCCGGCTCTCTCTCCTGAATCCACGGAGGAGGGGTCTCGGCAGGGGAGTTTGCGAACGCTGCACCCAGGAGCGCTGCCGGAAGCCCCCCTGACAAGGTCTTCCGGCTGCGCGACGCCCAACATCGCCTTACCGTTCTTGCCCGAGCAGTGGCCGCGCTTCGTCGAACGCGCCGGATCTGCGTTCCTGCGCGTTGTAAAGCTCCGCCACCACAAGATATTGTGCAGGGCATCACTCTGCCAGAGCTTCCTGGGCTCGGTACGGTAGCACGACCGCTTGCGTCTCAACAGTCTGAGCGGGCGGTATTCCGCCCGCTCAGACTGGTAACAGGGACCTTCAGGCTTGCTTTACCAGGGCCACACGGGCATGCCGAGGTTAAAGTTATTGCGGCACGCATTGCGGACATTCTCGACGCGATCCGGCCAGCAACAGTCGTTTCTCACTGTCAGGCCATAGTTGGGGTTGCCAGCCGCCCAGCGCTTGGGTTGCTTACCCTCTTGCATGGCCAGGTCGTTCGGGCAGGTGTGCTGGTCGCAACGGGTGTACTGGGAAGCCTCGGCGTAGCTCCACTCGGCGCAAACCTGATTGCAGGCGCCCTGCCCACCGTCCTTGCAGTCGGCGCAACCGTCCTTGCCGTCCTTGGCCTGATCGCAGCAATCGCCGCCGCTCTTGCCGCCTTTGTCGCAGCAGTCTCCGCCGTCCTTGCCGCCCTGATCGCAGCAATCGCCGCCGCTCTTGCCGCCCTTGTCGCAGCAGTCGCCGCCGTTCTTGCCGCTCTGATCGCAGGTCTGGCCCTGCTCGCATTTCTGGCCGTCTTTGCAATCTCCGCCCGCGAAGGCCGGGGTGATCAGCAGCGCCAGTCCGAGTAAGAGTCCGGTCAGGCGTGTAAGCATTGTTCAGGGGCTCCTTTCCATTCTTGCGTGAATTGGGTTCTAGGGGAGGGGAGGCAAACCCTTCGCCATGAAAAAGGGCGCCAACCCTGAAGGCTGGCGCCCTTTCCCAGGCTATTTACTGGCCGCAGCAGCTCGCCAGCTGGGCCGGGAGAGCAACAGCCTGGCTGTTCTCGCAGCAGCTCTCGCCGGTGGCGCAGCACGGACCGTCGGGGCAGCAGTCAGCCGTTTGCGAGGCGGGCTGAGCCTTGGCCGCGCAGCAGCTCTCGCCGGTGGCGCAGCAGGGACCGTCGGGGCAGCAGTCAGCCGTTTGCGAGGCGGACGGACCGTCGGGGCAGCAGTCAGCCGTTTGCGAGGCGGACTGAGCCCTGGCCGTGCAGCAGCTCTCGCCGGTGGCGCAGCAGGGACCGTTGGGGCAGCAGTCAGCCGCTTTGGAATCTTTCGATTCACAGCAGGCAGCGCCCGGAACACAGCAAGCACCGTTCGGGCAGCAGTTGCTGGCGGCCATAGCGGTCCCCAGGCTCAGGATGCTGGCCACCACGGCCAGCAAAGACAGTTTCAGAAAACGCATGATGAATAGTCTCCCATCTCTTGATATAGTTTCAAGTCACCGCGTGAGCCGCGAGGCTCAGGCGCAGCGAGGGGGAGCGCGCTCTGCGCTTTGAGGAGAGCCCCAGTCGGCCCGTCGGGGCTCGGGTCGAGCGACCTGATAAGCGAGCAGCGGGGCCGGGGCGGGAGGGGCGATGGCTCGCTCTCCGCTCGAGCTCAGCGCGCATTCAGGGCTGGCTGCGGCGGGGGGAGCCGGAGACTGCGACGGACCCGATTCGGGCTCGCAGCAGCAAACCACCTGGGCCGGGTCGGCGCAGCAGCAGCCGGCGGCGGGCTCGTCGCCACAGGGGGCAGAGGAGCCGGGCAGCGCCAGCAACATCAAAGCCAGCCAGATCCACAGGGTTCGCTTCACAGTATCCCCGACTTCCGGGCTGCCCAGAAAGTTCCTGGCAGCCAGAAAAAAATCTGTTGAGCGGTCAGGGCGAAACGAGCCGATCGGCTTCGCGCCGACCGCTCAACCAGGCCCCCAGCAGCGTGCCCGGATAGGCTCTGCTGGTCGCCTCGCCGGCAAAGCCCAGGGGCCCGACCGGCCTGGCCAGGAGGTCGTGCGCTTCGCCTTCGACGCCCGGGGGTCTCAGGCAGTACGCGCCCAGGCTGTAGGGATCGGAGCCCCACGAGCTGACCAGCACGGCCTGCGGTCGGCCCAGCCCGGGGAAGGCGCGGCGCAGGCTTGCAAGCTGGCACTCCACGGTCTTCTCGCTCCCCGCTGACTCGAAGGCTCTGGCTCGCTGGCCCACCACGAAGCCTACCAGCACCGGCTGTCCCAGGGCCTTGTGGCCGTTGAAGAAGACGTCCGTCTCCCCGTCCGGCTGGTTGAGGCTGAGGAAGTCGGGCTCGAGTGGCCAGACCGCCTGATCGAAGCGCAGGGCAACCTTGTTGAGAACCTCGGTACCCAGGGCCCGGATGGCGTCTTTCTTCCAGTCGGGCAGGGGAGGGTCGAACTGGACCCGCTCGCCCTGAAGAACTCCCAGAGGCAGAGTCAGGATGACCCGGTCGAAGCGGAACGAGCCCCGCGAGGTGGCCGCCTCGACCTTCGAGTCTGTCCAGGTCAGCCGGTGGACAGGGGTGGACAGGAGCAGGTTGCACGATCTCCAATCCAGCAGCTGATCCAGCCCCCCGGGAAGAAACCGCTCCAGGCCTTCCAGGGGCTTGCCCGAGAGCGCGTCCGGGCGGGCCGCGAAGGCGGTCATGTCGGCGATGGGCAGGCTGCGCACACGGGCCCGCCAGGGCTCCGGGTTACCCGACTCGAGAAAGACCCGGCCCATGGCCTCGGCCATGGAAAGCGGCTCGGGACTGCGCGAGGCCAGGTCCATGGCCTGGGCAGCCAGATCCAGCCCCGCTTCCTGAACCTGGCGACTCAGCTCCATCGTGAGGGGCTCGCCCAGAGGGTTGAAGAAGAGGTTGTTGAGCACGTCGCTGTCGAGGTGCTCCAGGCTGCGCGCGCGGGCGCTCAGGGGATTGGCCTCGGCTCCATGCAACCAGGCAGCCCCCAGGTCGATGGGGCAGCCCAGGCTCCGGTCGGTCCAGATGCGCCCGCCGGGTCGGTCGCGCGCCTCCAGGACGGTTACCTGGGCGCCGCCCTGGACGAGGCGGCGGGCGGCCGCGCAGCCAGCCATTCCGGCCCCGATGATGCCGACCTGCATGGCTCAGCGGGCTTTGACTTCAGCTGGGACCATCTCGGGAATAGCTTCCTGCCAACTCGGCAGGGCGGCGATCCGGTCATACCAGGCACGAATGCCGGGGTAGGGCTCCAGCGGAATGCCGGCCATCCCGGAGTAGACGAGGTTGGCGCCCAGCGCAAAGTCTGCCAGGCTCAGCTTGGGGCCCAGGACGAAGGTTTTGTCGGCCAGATGCCGGTCCAGAAGGGCGGCCAGCGGGTGGAAGGCCGCCTCGGCTCGCTTCAGAGCTTCTTCATCGGTGGCCTGGCCCATGATCATCGGTCGGACCATGCGCTCATACAGGAATGTTCGGGTGGCGGGATTCCAGTGACCCATGCTCCAGCTCATCCAGCGCCAAAGCTCGGCCTTGTTGCGGGCGGTGCGGGGCAGCAGGGAATGGCCCCGAACCTTCTGGGCCAGGTAGACCATGATGGCGTTGGATTCCCACAAAATATAATCGTCGTCTTGCAGCGTGGGCACCTTCCCGTTCGGGTTCCTGGCCAGATAGTCGGGCTTCTTGCAGTCGGCCGGATCCATCGACACCTGCTCGAGCGTCAGCCCCAACTGGTTGGCCACGGCCATCACCTTGATGCAGTTGGGGGAGGGAGGGTGCGTGTAAAGCTTCATCTCGCACACCTTAGCACCGGGGGCCGTCCGGAGACATTGACCTGAGTCAAGGGAATGCGTGCCGGGTAACCAGCAGCGCCACCGCGGCGAACTTGAAGCCGCAAGCGGCGGTGATCAGCGAGTGGAACACCTCGTGGTAGCCGAAGGTGGCGGGAGCCGGGTCGGGGCGTCGGATCACGTAGATGATCGCCCCCACCGTGAAGAATAAACCGGCCGTGGCCAGCAAGCTCAGTCCCAGCGCGCCCAGAGATCTGGCCAGCGAAGGAAGATAGGGGGTCACCAACCAGCCCAGGGCAAGGTAAAGACAGGCGGTCAGCGCTCGGGGCGCCCTCACCCAGAAGATCGACTGAGCGATGCCAGCGGCCGCTCCCACCCAGGCGATGAGCAACAGCCGGTGGCCGTCTTCTCCGCGCAGGGCGAGCAGGCAGAAGGGGGTGTAACTGCCGGCGATGAGCACGAAGATGGTGGCGTGGTCGAGGCTGCGCATGCGCTCGCGCAAGCGTGGGCTCCAGTTCCTGCGGTGGTAGAGGGCGCTCACGGTCAGCATGGCGACCAGGGCCAGCGAGTAGATGGCGGCAGCCAGGGCGGCTCGAGGGGTAGGCGCCAGCCAGACGAGCACAGCACCGGCCGCCACGGACCAGTAGCTGGCCTGCTGGTGGATCCAGCCGCGATAGCGAGGCTTCAAGCCGGAGCTCCCAGGCCCAACCTGTGGAGGTGCTCGACGATCTCTTTCTCGGGAAGGGTGTGCCGACTGCCCTTGGCCAGCTCGAGGATGGCCTGCATGCGCTCCTCGTCACACTCCAGGCCGTGCTCGGTCAGCCAGATCTGCGCATTGGCGCGGCCACTGTAATAGCCCACCTCGACTTGTTGACTGCGGCCGAGCTCGGAGGCGGGAACCGAGGAGTAAATGCGGTCGGCCAACTCTGGTCGCCCCGATTTCAATGCTTTGAGGATGGCGGCGGCGTGGACGCCTGTGCTGGTGCGGAAAGCGTCGCGTCCGAAGGCCGGGTAATTGCAGCCGATGGGAACGGCGTAGTAGCGGCTGGCCTTCTCCACATACTCGCGCAGGGCGCGAAGGTCTCTTCCCCACAGGCCCAGCAGGCGCAGATTCAGGATCAGAAGGTCGATGGGGGCATTGCCGACTCGCTCGCCCACACCCAGGCAGGTCCCGTGCAGGCGGTCCACCCCTTCCTCGAGCGCGCTCAGGCAGAGCGCCAGGGACAGCCCCCGGTCGTTATGCCCGTGCCAGTCCAGCTGGACAGACTCGGCTTGCCAGTCTCGCAGCAGACCTCGGGTGAACTGGACCAGGTTGGCCAGGCCTGAAGGCGTGGCGTGGCCGACGGTGTCGGTCAGCACCAGGCGGCTCGCGCCGGCGTCGACCGCCACGCGGAAGAGCCTGCGGAGAGTGGAGGGGTCGGTGCGGATGGTATCCTCGGTGACGAAACTGGCCGGTAGATCGTGGGCCACCACCATCTCGATGGATTCGGCCACGAAGCGCTCGAGCTGCTCCAGGCTCCACCCTTCGATCAAGCGGCGCATGGGAGAGCTACCCAGAAAGGCGCACACCTCGATGCTGTGACCCGTCTTCTGGGCGATCTGCAGCACCGCTCGGATATCGTGAGGGTGAGTGCGGGCCGCGCAATTGGGGTGGATCTGGAGGCGCTGGTTGCGGATCTCCTCGACCAACCGGGTCACATCCGCCACGGCCTGCTCGCCCGCGCCGGGCAGCCCCACATCCACGTGCTGAATGCCGCAGGCTTCCATGCAGTGAAGCAGCTCGAGCTTTTGCTCGATCTCCGGATTGCGCACCGAAGGAGACTGAATCCCATCGCGCAGGGTCTCGTCGAGCAGGGTGAAGACCCGGCCGGGCGCGGGGCTGTTCCAGTCGTGCAAGAGATCGCTCATGACAGTCTCTCCCTCTCCCGACGCGCTCGCGCCTCAAGTCGCTCTCTGCGGTCGGTCTGAACGCGAAAAGGCAAGATCTCGCTCACGAGAGTCTCTCGATCTCCAGGGCGGCTCGACGCGCTTCTACCTCGAGTCGCTGTCTGCGATAGGCCTCATCGTAGGGGACATTGGCCAGGGGCCGGCAGCTGCCGGCCAGTCGCCCGATCTCTTCGGCCAGCTCGCGGTCGAGGGGCCTTCCCGCCAGCCGGGTGAGGGGCAGCACCCGGGGACGCGGGCCCAGCACCCCGACCACCAGCTGTCCGTCCCGCACGCAGGGCGGATCCAGGTCGAGCCGAAGGGCCAGGGAGACGAGCGGGAAGTCGAGGCTGTGGCGAGGTCGCCACTTGCGGTAGACCACCCGGGTCGAGGCCTCCAGCCGGGGCAGGCGCACCGAGCGCAAGAGCTCGCCTGGCCGCAGGCTCAGGTGCTGGCGTCCATCTGCATTGTAGAGCTCGGACAGGGCCAATCCCCTGGCTCCGGATGGTCCCACCAGGTCGAGCTCGGCTTCCAGCGCCACCAGCACGGGGACGGTGTCGGCCGAAAGGGCGGCCACGCAGCTCGTGCCTCCCGCGACCACATGACAGGTGTCCCCGTGAGACTTGAGACATCCTCCCAGAGACTGTCGGTAGAGCGGGCTCTGGTTGACGTAGCGGCAGCGGGTATCCAGACAGAGGTTGCCGCCCAGGGTGGCCGTGCGACGGATCTGCGGGCCGGCTACCAGGCCGGCGGCCACGGCCAGCGCTGTCGGAACCAGGGGGCTTCGGGCCAGATCGGCCAGGGGAGTGCCCGCTGCAATTCGCAGACCGCCCGTGGTCAGCTCGATCCCCGAGAAACCGGGCAGCCGACTCACACTGATCAGGGTGGGTGTCTTGACCTGTCCGGTCTTGAGTGCCGGGAGCATGTCGGTGCCCCCCGCCAGGACCCTGGCCTCGGGGTGGCGGCTCAGAAGTTGGGCGGCCTCGTCCCAGCTCGTGGGAGAGAGCACCTGCAGGGCGGGGATTCTCAGCACCGCGCGGCCTCCTGGGACTGGCCCTTGAGCGCTGCCAGGACCTTCTCGGGAGTGATCGGAAGCTGGTCGATGCGCACCCCCACGGCATCAAATACAGCGTTGGCGATGGCCGGCAGGGCCGGGTGCAGGGGCCCTTCGCCCGCCTCCTTAGCCCCGTAGGGGCCACGCGGATCGGGGTGCTCCACGATCAGAGCCTGGATCGCGGGCACGTCCAGCGAGGTGGGCAGGCGGTAATCGAGCAGCGAGCTCGCGGTCAGAAGACCCCGCTCGTCCACCTGGTGGTGCTCGAACAGCGCTTCCGCCGCCCCCATGTAGACCGAGCCTTCGATCTGCCCTTCCACCAGGACCGGCGAGAGCGCTTTGCCGCAGTCGTGGGCGGCCCAGATCTGGAGCAGGTGGACCTGACCGGTTTCCCGGTCCACCTCGACCTCGGCCACGTGGGCTGTGTAGGAGTAGGCCGGGGAGGCCCCGATGGTAGCCCCGCGATAGTCTCCATGAACCCCGCTGCGGGGGCTCTGGTAGTGACCCACGCTGCCCATCGTTCCCAGTGCCTCCTCGGCCAGCACGAAGGCCTCCTGGATGCTCATGAAGGTATCCGGGTCGTCCAGGCGCTGGGCTCGCCGGCCGGCCAGCACCACCTGGGCCGGCGAGCATTGCCACCGCTCAGCCACCACCCGGCGCACCTTGCTGCCCAGGTCACGAGCGGCCATCAAGCAGGCCTGGCCGGCCATCAGGGTGACCCTGGAGGAATAGGCTCCCAGGTCGACCGGGCACAGATCGGTATCGGCCGTGACCACGCGCACGTCCTCCAACTCTACCCCCAGCTCCTGGCAGGCCACCACGGCCAGCACCGTGGCCGCTCCCTGCCCGATATCCGAGACGCCCGCGAACAGGCGCACGCGACCGGAACGATCAAGACAGATCTGCACCCCGGACTGGGGCAGCTCGCTGGGGTAGATGCAATAGTTGGTGCCGGAGATGTAGGTGCTGCCGGCCACCCCCAGCCCGCGGCCGGGAGGAAGCTTGCCATAGCGCTGCTTCCAGAGCGAGGCCTGCTCCACGCGCTCGAGGCACTCCAGAAAGCCGTTGGAGCCGAGCTGGAACTCGTTGATCGTGCGGGCATCGGCCCCAATGAAGTTGCGCCGGCGCAGCTCGATGGGGTCCAGGCCCAGGGCCCGGGCCGCCTTGTCGAGCTGGACCTCCAGGGCAAAGCGCGGCTGCACCGAGCCGTGCCCGCGCTTGGGCCCGCAGGCGGGCTTGTTGGTATAGACCCGGGTAGAGTGGAAACGGTAGCTCTCCATCTTGTAGGGAGAGCCCAGCAACTGCCCGGTGTAATAGGTGGTGACCAGGCCGAAGGAAGAGTATGCCCCGCCATCCAGCAGGCTGCGCGCGTCCAGGCCCAGGATGCGGCCGTCCTGGCTCAAGCCCAGCCGCATGGTCATCTGGCACGGATGCCGTCCGCGGTGGGCCAGGAAGACCTCTTCGCGGGTGTAGAGACACTTCACAGGCCGGCCGGTGAGCATGGACAGCCGGGCCACAACGAACTCCAGATCAAAGGGCTCACTCTTGCCCCCGAACGCGCCTCCCACGTTGGTGGCGATCACTCTGATCCGGTTGGTTGGCTGCTCCAGCACGCGGGCCAGCTCTCGGTGCAGGTAGTGGGGCACCTGGGTGGCCGACCAGACGGTCAGCAGCCCGCCGGCATCATAGTGGGCCAGGGCGCAGTGGGGCTCGAGGGGAGCGTGGGTGCTGCCATGAAAGGAGTAATCGCCCTCCACCACCAGGTCGGCCCGGGCCAGGCACGAGGCCACCTCCCCGAACTCGAGCTCCACCTCCTTGGACAGGTTGCCCTTATCGTGGATCCGCACCGCGGTGCTCTCCAGCGCCTGGCGAGGGTCGAGGACCGCGGGCAGGACCTCGTAGTCCACCTTGACGAGGTCGAGCGCGAGGTTGGCCGTCTCTTCGTCCACCGCCGCCACGGCTGCCACCGCGTCTCCCACGTAACGGGCCTTCTCCAGACAGAGGGCGTGCTCGTCTCGCGTCCAGGGCAGGATGCCGTAGGAGATCGGGAAGTCCTGGCCGGTCACCACCGCCAGGACGCCCTCCAGGGCCAGGGCCCGGCTCGCGTCCACCGCCAGGATGCGGGCGTGAGCGTGGGGAGAGCGCAGGATCTTGCAGTGCAGCATGCGGGGCAGGCAGAGGTCGTCGGTGAACTGAGTCGCTCCGGTGACGCGCTCGTAGCCATCCACCCGGCGGTGGCGCTGCCCGATACCCGGCCTGCCGGCCTGGCCGGGAGCCTGCCCCTGCATCTCCTGCCAGGCCTGCTCCACCGCCTCGAGGATCTTGGTGTAGCCGGTACAGCGGCACAGATTGCCCGAGAGCGCCTCGGAGATGGTCTCCCGGGTGACCTCATCGGGGCTGCTCTCGAGAAAGGCCGCCGCGCTCATCAGCATGCCGGGGGTGCAGAAGCCGCACTGGGCTGCTCCACAAGCGTCAAATGCCCGCTGCAGGGGATGGTTGCCTCCCAGGCCCTCCACGGTCTGCACCTGACGGCCTTCCACCTGGGAGGCCAGGGTCAGGCAACTGAGCACGGGCTCACCGTCCACCTGCACGGTGCAGGCTCCGCAGTCACCCCGGTCACACCCCTGTTTGGTGCCGGTCAGGCGCAACTGATAGCGCAAAACCTCAAGCAAGGTCCAGTGGGCTGGAGCAGCTACCTGGACTTGCTCGCCGTTGAGCTGAAACCTGCAAAGCTGCACGCTTACCCCCTGGAAGTCACAGATGTCCGGGCCTTACCATAGCCGCAGGAGCGCCTGCGGGCCATTGATCTGGATCAAGCTAGAAAACCTGGCGCAAGGTGTTGGGCAGTCGCGCCGCCGGAAGACCTGTCAACAGGGCCCGGGAAGCATTCCCGAGCTCCATCGCCCACGTTCACGAGGCCAGGCTGAGATAGCGCTCTCCCCGGTCGCACAGCACGGTCACGACGGTGTGCCCCGGACCCAGGTCGCGTGCCACCTGCTCGGCGGCCAGCACGTTGGCGCCGGCCGAGATGCCTACCAGAATCCCCTCCTCCAGGGCCAGGCGGCGGGATCGCTCGCGGGCGTCGGCGGTGGCGATCTGGACCACGCGGTCGATCTCCTGGCGGCGCACGATCTCGGGGATGAACCCGTCGGCCAGGCCCTGAATGCCGTGACACCCGGGCGGACCGCCCGACAGCACGGCCGATTCAGCCGGCTCCACGGCCACTCGCTGGGCCGCGCAGCCGGCCGCTCGCAGGGCGCGTCCCACTCCCATCAGGGTACCGCCCGTGCCGATCCCCATGACAAAGGCGTCGAGCTTGCCGCCGGTTTGGGTCAAGATCTCCGGCCCGGTGGTCAGCTCGTGGCAGAGTGGGTTATCTGAGTTGGAGAACTGGCTGGGCAGAAAGACCTGCGGGTCCTGGCGGGCGATGTCCACGGCCCGCACCACGGCCGACTGGATGTGCAGCAATTCCTCGAGCAGGTGCAACTCGGCCCCGAAGGAGCGGATCATGTTGCGCCGCTCCTGGCTCACCGAGCTGGGCATCATGATCACGACCCGGTATCCCTTCATCGCTCCCATCATGGCCAGGGCGATGCCGGTATTGCCGCTGGTGACCTCCAGGATCGTACCGCCCGGTTTGAGCTCGCCCCGTCGCTCGGCCTGGTCGAGGATGAAGTGGGCGATGCGGTCCTTGATGCTCCCTCCGGGGTTGAGATACTCGGCTTTGGCCAGCACCGTGCAGCCGGTCTCCTGGCTCGAGCGCGCCAGGGGGAGCAGCGGGGTGTGTCCGATGGTCTGGCAGACGTTGCTGGGGGTCAGGCAGGTGGAGACCTGCCGGGGGCAGGCGACGAGGTTTGTCATGCATCCATGATGCGCATTGGGGAGGGCTCGTCTTTGATCCGGATCAAGTCAGGACCCGTCCGCGACCGTGAGCACGGAACGCGCGATCGTCGTGATCGGGCTCGGAAGCGGATCATGATCCGCCTCCGGCCATGAGCCCGGAACGCGTGCTCGTCGTCATCGGGCTCGGAAGCGGATCATGATCCGTCTTCGGCCATGAGCCCGGAACGCGTGCTCGTCGTGATCGGGCTCGGAAGCGGATCATGATCCGTCTTCGGCATGAGCCCGGAACGCGTGTTCGTCGTGATCGGGCTCGGAAGCGGATCATGATCGGTCTTCGGCCATGAGATCGGAACGCGTGTTCGTCGTGATCGGGCCCGACGCTGGGCAGGGCTGACGCTGGCTCAAGAGCTCCAGACCGGCTCGCGCTTCTCCAGGAACGAGCGCAGGCCCTCGACGGCGTCGCCGTGGGCCATCAGCTCGGTGAGGTAGAGCTGCTCGATGCCCTGCAGCGACTCCAGCCCGTCCTCGCCCAGCCGCAGGGCCTTCTTGGCCAGGCGCAGGGCCGAGCCGCTGAGGCCGGCCAGCGAGTCGGTCAGCTCGCGGGCCGACTCGTCGAGCTGATCGGCCGGGACCACCCGATTCACCAGTCCCAGCTCGCGAGCCCGGGTGGCGTCCAGGGTGGCTCCGGTCAAAATGAGCTCGCGGGCCAACCGCGGGGGGATCAGCCGGGGCAGCAGGGCGATGCCCAGCGGAGGGAAAACGCCCAGGCGGATCTCGGGCAGCGCGAAGCGGGCGTTCTCGGCCGCAACCACCAGATCGCACACCAGCATCAGCTCCAGCCCTCCGCCCATGCAGGCCCCCTTGACCACCGCCAGGGTGGGCGCCGGGAAGCGCAGCAGCCGGCTCAGGGCCTGGCCGACAGCCCTGAGCATGGCGGGCGCCTGCTCGGGCAGATGCTCGCCCACGTCGGCTCCAGCCGAGAAAGCCCGGTGGGGCGTCTCGATCACCAGGGCCCGGAGGGGCTCGCGCTCGAGCTTGTC
The DNA here is from genome assembly GCA_021404945.1 of bacterium CPR1. Taxonomy (GTDB): domain Bacteria; phylum Vulcanimicrobiota; class Xenobia; order Xenobiales; family QWHO01; genus QWHO01. Next base: position 7,762 of record QWHO01000069.1, on the reverse strand, counting down.
GATCGCCTCGTCCAACTCCTTGAGCATGGCGATGGTGAGGATATTCAGCGGGGGATGGTCGAGCACGATCCGGCCGACCGTGCCTTCTACCCGTGTGGTGATTGTGCCCATGGGGCCTCCTTCAAGCTGTCTGCCCTCCGTCCACGACCAGCACGGTGCCGGTGATGTGGCGGGCCCGCTCACTGAGCAGGAAGGCGACCACTTCGGCCACTTCCTCGGGTTCTCCCAGCCGTCCCAGGGCCGTCTCGCCCAGGGAGCGCTCGAGGGCCTCGGGGGGCATTTTCTCGGCCATGACCCCTCGGATCAGCCCGGGAGCCACTGCGTTCACGTTGATATTGCTGGGTCCGAGCTCTCGAGCCGCGGTGCGGGCCAGGGCCATGCAGGCGGCCTTGGAGGCCGAGTAGTTGGCCTGCCCGAGTCGGCCGCGCATCCCGTTGATCGATCCCATCACCACGACCTTGCCCGAGCGCTGGGCTCGCATGGTCGCAGCGGCGGCGGCCAGGTAGAGGAAACAGTGCTTGAGGTTGACCTCCAGCACCTCGTCAAAGTCCGCCTCGCTGAGCTTCCAAAGCACGCGATCGCGGTTGAGGCCGGCGTTCAGCACCAGCAGGTCCAGGCCCCCCAGAGCCTGCACCACCTGCTCGACCACTTCCCGGGCTCCCTCGCGCACGTCGCGGACGATGGAGAGCTCGGCCTCCGGGGCAGCTTCCCGGTCGACCACGGCCACCCGGGCGCCTTCCCGCTTCAGCACCCTGACCACGGCCGCCCCGATACCGCGGGCTCCGCCGGTGACCAGAGCCCGCTTGCCCTCGAGGATCACGACTCGGGGGCAGCCACCGGCTTGCCGCACACGCCGCAGAACTTGTGCTCGGCCGGAAGCCCGCGGGCGCCGCAGCCTGAGCAGCTGTTCACCCAGGGACCCCAGAGAAACTCGGGCGAGCCGCCCCGGGCGGCTTCCTCGCGCATCTCGCGGATGCGGCTGGGGCGCTTCTCAACGAAGGCCTGCATGCCCTCGTAGGGCTCGCGAGAGGTGTAGTGCAGGGCCAGCCAGTCGCGTCCGTGGCCGATGGTGGTGTGCCAGGAGAGATCCTTCCAGAAGTTGACCGCTTGCTTGGTGTAGCGAATGCACTCAGGGAAGCGCTCCACCAGCTTGCCGGCCAGCTCGTTGACGCAGTTGTCGAGCTCGGCGGCGGGGACCACCCGGTTGACCAGACCCCACTCCAGGGCCTGCTGGGCCGTGATCTTGTCGCACAGGAAGAGCATCTCGCGAGCCCGGCGGTCCCCGATCGTGATCGGCAGCCACTGAGTGGCGCCGCCGCAGGGCACGCTGCCGACCTTGGGACCCACCTGCAGAATGGTGCAGTGCTCGGCTGCCACGGCCAGATCGCAGGCCAGGTTGAACTCGTTCCCACCGCCGGCCACCACGCCGTTCAGGCGGGCAATGACGGGCTTACCGAGGTTGCGCAGCAGGTCGAGGCACTGCTGGAACTCGCCCATCCACTTCCAGTAATCGTGGGGGCGTTTGGTGTAGTTGTGGTAGTATTCCGAGACGTCCCCTCCAGTGCAAAAGGCCTTCTCTCCCACGCCAGTCAGCACCACCACAGCCACCGAATCGTCCCAGGAGGCGTCCACGAAGGCTCGGCTCATCTCACGCAGGGTGCGTGTGGAGTAGGCATTGAAGACCTGGGGCCGGTTGATGCTCACGCGGGCCACCCAGTCCTTTTTCTCGTAGAGGATTTCCTCGAAGTCGAGTGCCTGCGGATCGCTGGGAGCGAAGTAGCTCTGATTCTGAGTGGTTGGCATGGAGGCCCTCCCTGGCTGATGATACGCCCGTCAGTATACAGGCAGCCGACTCAGGCTCCACTTGATCTGGATCAATCCCCCCCGGCGCGGTCTCGTTGCATACTGTGCGGGCCAGACCATGAAGGGGGATGCTCCTTTGTCCATCGCCGTCGATACTATGAGGGCCGCAGTCTATCACCAGGAAGGTGGCCTGCGCCTGGAGGAGGTCGCTCGTCCCGTTGCGACCGAGCACCAGGCGTTGATTCGTGTGGCCGCCTGCGGGCTGTGCCATACCGACCTTCACTATCTCGATCACGGAGTGCCCACGGCCCGCAAGCCACCCATCATTCTAGGCCATGAGTGCTCGGGGACGGTGGTGGAGGTGGGCTCGCTTGTCGAGGGGGTGGCGCCGGGCGACCGGGTGCTCATTCCAGCGGTGCTGCCCTGCGGCTCGTGTGAGATGTGCCGGTTAGGACGCGAGAACATCTGCACCTCCATGGCCATGCTCGGCAACCACATCGACGGGGGGTTTGCCGAGTGGATCGCGGTGAGCGCTCGTCATCTACTCAAGCTGCCCGAAGAAATTCCGCTCGAGGAAGGGGCCATCATCGCCGATGCCCTGACCACGCCCTATCACGCCGTGGTGCGACGGGCCCGGGTCGCCCCCGGCGAGCGGGTGGTCGTGATCGGCTGCGGCGGGGTGGGCCTGGGTCTGGTGCAGTTCGCCCGGGCGGCCGGAGGCAGGGTGCTGGCCATCGACTTGGTGGACTCCAAACTGGAGCTGGCCCGGCAGTTGGGCGCCGAGGCCACCGTGAACGGTGGCGAGGGCAACCTGGGCAAGGCTGTCCGCAAAGCCCTGGGAGGGGCTCCCGAGGTGGTCTTCGAGGCCATCGGCCACGGTCCGACCCTGCAGCAGGCTCTCTCGCTGGTGGCCGGCGGGGGCCGGGTGGTGGTCGTGGGCTACTGCTCGCACGACGTGGAGCTGTCGGCCGGCCGCATCATGTTCCGTGAGCTGGACGTGCTGGGCTCGCTCGGCTGTCGCCCGGTGGACTACCCCCGGGTCATCGAGCTGGTTCGCAGCGGGGTGATCAAGCTGGCCCCCATGGTCAGCCACAGATTCCCCCTGCAAGACATCGCCCAGGGCCTGGACGCTCTGCGTCGGGGCGAGCTGGTGCGCGGGATCGTGCTGCCATGAAGAATCTTCTGCCCGACTGGACCGGGACCAGCCTGGATGAGCGCCTGGAGCTCTGCCGTGACCTGGTGGAGGACACCGAGTTCCCCACCGTGCACCAGTGGAAAGAGCAGGGCGGGCGCGTGCTGGGCCACTTCCAGGTCTACTTCCCCGAGGAGATCGCCCACGCTGCCGGCCTTCTGGCGGTCAAGGTGCGGGGCGCTCAGCTCGAGACCCGACAAGCCGAGTCTCATTTCGGCTCGTATCTTTGCTCGATCTTGAAGAGCTCACTGGAGGCCGCTCTCTCCAACAAGCTCCCGCTCGACTACTTCGTCTCCCATCCCATCTGTGACGCGGCCCGGAACCTGGCCGCCATCTGGGGTCGAAACCTGAGCTATCCGGCTCAGGTGCTCTACCTTCCTCAGAACTCTCGCTCGGCGGCCGCCCCCGAGTACCTGCGCGAGGAGTACCGGCGCCTGGCCGACGACCTGGGCGGGGTGAGCGATGCCTCGCTGGCCGAGAGCATTGCCGTCTACAACCGGGGTCGGGAGCTGCTCGAAGAGCTCTATCGCATCAAGCGAGAGACTCCGTGGCTTCTGCCGGTGGACGAGGCCTACGTGCTGGTGGCTCTGGCCGGGCTGATTCCGCGGCCGGAGTACAACACGTTCCTGGAGGCCACCCTGCCTCTGCTGCGGCAGCGTCCGGCCCGCAAGACGGATAAGGTGCGCGTGGTCTGGGAGGGCGGGTTCTGCGAGCAGCCGCCCCTGGACATGCTGCGGGCGGTGGCCCGCTCGTGCTACGTGGTGGACGACGACCTGCTCATCGGCCTGCGCTACATTCTGGGTCAGGTCCCGCTGGATGGCGACCCATGGGCCAACCTGGCCCGGGCTTATCTCGAGCAATCGAGCTACAGCCCGGTGCAGCGAGACGAGCAGCGCCCCAAGGAGGCCATGTTGCTTCAGCGCATTCGAGATTGCGGTGCCGAGGCAGCCATTCTGGCCGCCGCCAAGATGTGCGAGCCGGGCCTGGACGAGCAGGTGGCCTACTCCAAAACGCTCGATGAGGAGGGCATCGCCTATTTTGTCAGCGAGTTTGAAGAGCGCATGACCAGCTTTGATCAGGTGCAGATTCAGCTTGAGACGTTCGTCGAGAACCTCGTGTTCGACTAGGAGCGCAGCCGGCTGCGCGACGCCCAACATGTTGTGCGTTGTCGGAGGCGGGGGCAGGGGCCCCCGAGGGCGTAGACACCGCGCCTCTCTTGAGGTGGAGCAAACGGTAGGAAGGATATTGTCGACGTCGCACAGGGAAGCACTGAAGGTTTTGCAGTCCTTGGCGCTTGAGGCGCGAAGGATCCCACGATGAGAAGGTTGGAAAGGGAGAGCCCGTGACAGAAACGATTGTGGGTCGAGGAGCGAGCCGAGGAGGGGCTCTCTTCCGAGACTGGTTCCAGGAGATCAGCCAGGCCTCCGAGAGAGACCGAAAGACGGCCTATGTCTTTGTGATGGGGAGCCTGGGCGAGATCTTGCGCGCTTTCGATCTCCTGCCCATCTTTCCTGAGATCAACTCGCTGCAGACGGCCGTGCGCCGGGTGGCCCACGACTTCCTGGCCCGAGCCGAGGACTATGGCTACTCGCCCGACATCTGCGGCTACGTCAAGGCGGACGTGGCCGTTCAGCTCGCGGGAGGAGAGCACCCCATGGGGCGGATCCCCCGCCCCTCCCTGGCCATCGCCACCAACGCCTGCAACACCTACATCAAGTGGGCCGAGATCTGGGAACGGATGCACCACTGCCCGGTCTTCACCCTGGATATCCCGGGCTCGCGCTCGGCGAGCTTCGACGAAATGCCCGGAAGCCCGGGATTCGAGCGTGATCGGCTCTACGTCCAGCGCCAGCTCGAGGAGCTGGTGGGACTGTGCCAGAGCATCACCGGGCGAGAGCTCTCGCTCGACCGCCTGCGCCAGACCATGGCTCATACCAACGAGATGAGCCGCTGCTGGAAAGAGGTCATCGCTCTGAACCGGAGCCGCCCGGCCTGTTTCGACGCCCTGACCGAGGGAACGATCTACCTCGGAGTGCTCAATGCCCTGAGGGGAACCGAGCAGGGAGAGATCTACTTCCGCGAGCTGCTCGAGGAGATGCAGCATCGCGTGGCCCACGGCCTGGGAACTCTGCACGAGGAGAAGTACCGGTTGATGTTCCTGGGCGTTCCCTGCTATCCGCTCTTCCGCCGCTTCCACGAGATGTTCGCCGAGTGGGGCGGCACCTTCGTCAGCAGCACCTACCTCTGGTTTGCCGCCGGCGGGATGGACGCGGGCTTTCAATACGACCTGGAGCGGCCGCTGGAGAGCCTGGCACAGGGTGTGCTGCGCAGCGTGCGCCGGGCCATGGACAGCATGTTCTTCCCCAGCCAGCCCATTCTGCGGGCGGCCGAAGAGTTCGGCCTGGACGGGGTGGTCTTTCACCCCATCAAGAGCTGTCGCACCGTCTCCACCGGACTGGCCGACGTTCGTCGCGACGTGATGGAGCGCTGCGATATGCCTTCGCTCACCATCGAGTCGGACATGATGGACCGCCGGGTGGTCTCGGAGGCCCAGCTCAAGAATCGGATCGACGCCTTCTTCGAGGGCCTGGCCTCCCGCCGCCTGCGGGCGGCCGGAAAGGAGTGAGCGGTGGGATACGCTGGCGGAGTTGATGTAGGATCCACTCAGACCAAAGCGGTGCTGATCGACGAGCAGGGCAACCTGGTGGGCCACGCCATCGTGGACACCGGCGCGGCCGTCGTGCAGGCGGCCGAGAAGGTGTTCCAGGCTGTCTTGCAGTCGACCGGCTTGAGCGAGCAGGATGTGTCCTATGTGGTTGGGACCGGTTACGGCCGTTACAAGGTGACCTTCGGGGACAGTCAGGTCACCGAGATCAGCTGCCATGCTCGGGGAGCGGTGCACATGTTCCCCGGCACCCGCACCGTGGTGGACATGGGGGGGCAAGATACCAAGGCCATCCGAGTGCTGCCCTCGGGCGAGGTGCTCGACTTTTGCATGAACGACAAGTGCGCCGCCGGCACCGGTCGCTTCTTGCAGGCCGCCAGCTACGCCCTGGAGATCCCGCTCTCCGAGCTGGGCAGCGTGGCTCTGGCCGGGCAAAAGCCGGTCAAGATCAGCACCACCTGCACTGTGTTCGCCGAGAGCGAGGTGCTCTCGTGGCTGGAAAAGGGCAAGAAGGTCGAGGACATCCTGATGGGAGTGCACCTCTCCATCGGAACCCGCTCGGTGGGCCTGGCCCGGCGAGTGGGCGTCGAGCAAGAGGTGACCTTCACCGGGGGCGTCACCCGAAACCAGGCCATGGTGGAGGTACTGAACAAGATGCTGGGCTTGAAGGTTAACGTGAGCCCCGAATCCCACTACATGGGGGCCCTGGGAGCGGCGCTCTACGCCCGCGACCGAATTCTCGGAGCGCAGGGAGTGACCGTCTGATGCTGTGTGCTGGAATCGACCTCGGCTCGACCTACACCAAAGCGGTTCTCTACAGCCCTCGCTCGGGCGTCGTGGGGGCCGCGCTGCTCAAGACCGGCTTCAAGCTGGCCGAGGCGGCCGAGCAGGCTTATCGCCAGGCGCTGGCCACGGCCGGAGCGCGCGCCGACCAGGTGGCCTATGTGGTGAGCACCGGCTATGGTCGCCACCAGGTTCCTTTTCGCGATACCCAGGTGACCGACCTGACCGCCCATGCCCGCGGAGCGAGCTTCTTCTTCCCTGGCACCCGCACCGTTCTCGATGTGGGTGGGCAGACCATGAAGGCCATTCGGATCGACCATCAGGGCAAGGTGCGCTCGTTCCGCCTCAACGACAAATGTGCCGCCGGCACGGGGGCTTTCCTGGAGAAGACGGCCCGGACCATGGGTTTTGCCATCGAGGAGATCGGGCCGCTGGCGGCCACCTCCCACAACCCGGTGACCATCAGCGGGGTGTGCGCCGTTTTCGCCGAGTCGGAGGTGATCAACCAGCTCTCCCTGGGCTCTGCCCCCTCCGACATCATGAACGGAGCCATCTCCTCGCTGGTGGAGCGCTCGCTGCAGCTGATGAAGCGGGTCAACATGGAGCCGGAGTATACCCTCGTGGGCGGGATCCTGCGCTTTGAGAGCATGGCCCGTACCGTGGGTGAGAAGCTGAAAGCTCCCCTCAACGTACCACCGGCCGACCTGGTGCAGTTCAATGGAGCCGTGGGCGCCGCCTGGCTGGGCTGGCGCAGGGTGGAGAAGCTGCGCAACCAGGGCCAGCTGGAGGAGCACCTGCGCGAGCGGGTTGGTCTTGTCAGCTGACGAGGGGGACTGGACTCGCCGCTTCGTGGCCGCTCCTCCTCGCCTGGAGGAGGCCGTGGCCCTCTACCGCAGCCTGGGATTCGAAGTGCGGCTCGAGTCAGTGGAAGAAAACGAGCTGCCGCCCGGCTGTCAGGATTGCCAGGCGGCCAGCTTGCTCTTTCGGGTGCTCTACACCCGCTTTAGCGACTGCCAGCTCGAAAACCCGCGCTTGGGACCGGGCAGCTAAAGGTCCAGCCGCAACCCCCCTGGTCTCTGGTCTTCTTCCGTCCGGGGCGCTCGAGACGTACCTGTCTGGCCCGTTATTGCTGCTAGCCTCGCTGGCCCGTGATCGCTCGCTAGAAATGGCCACCCGGGCTTAGAATAATGGCCGCCGGGCACAGGGCCGCGGCGGCCGGTTCACAGGTCAGAAGGGGACGTCATCAAAGATATCTGGGTCTTGGCTCCAGAAGTGTTCCTCGATAGTGCCAAGCTTAGCGTTCAGGCTATCGAGCTCGG
>QWHO01000068.1 GCA_021404945.1 bacterium CPR1 | reverse complement strand
CTGTCATATCTTTTTCAAGATGGTTGAACCACACACGCCCTAAATCACCGTACAATCAGCCCTGAGTAAACAGATAAAAAGGATACTTCACCATCATGGCGATTTTGCTCTATGTTCACTTGGAAAAAACTGAACCATTTCTTTTGGAGGTAGAGGAACTTCCCAACGTCACCGATACCCTGCTCATCGGCAAGCACCCGCGCCGCTTGGACAACAAATCGGTGTCTTATATGCGTGACGATGTGAATCTCGTGATCCTCCCCTTCTCGCAGATCAGCTTTCTAGAAGTGCTGCCGACGGGTCAGGAAGAAGATATTTTCAAGCCCTTCCGCGAATAAGATTGACAAAGGCACAGGTCTATGTCTAGCAGCAAACGCGCCCCCAACCGCGAGAAACAACGTATCCTCGTCGTGGATGACGAGCGCAACATCGTGGAATTGATCAAGTACAACCTCGAGAAAGAGGGCTACGAGGTCATCTGCGCCTATGACGGCATCGAGGCGGTCAACATTGCCAAGCAGGACCGTCCCGACCTCATCATCCTCGACATCATGCTGCCCGGCCAGGGGGGGCTCGAGGTGACCCGTATCCTGCGCCGCGAGATGAAGACCCCGATCATCATGGCCACTGCCAAGGGCGAAGAGATCGACAAGATCCTCGGCCTTGAGCTGGGCGCCGACGACTACGTGCCCAAGCCCTTCTCACCGCGCGAGCTGGTGGCCCGCGTGAAAGCCGTGCTCCGGCGCACCTCGGGCAAGGCCGAGGAGAAGGACGAGCTCAGCTTCGACAATCTGTCCATCAACCTGGTCAAGCACGAAGTGCGTAAGAACGGCAAGGAAGTCGAGCTCAAGCCCAAGGAGTTCGACCTGCTCAAGCTGATGGCCACGAACCCGGGCAAGGTCTTCACCCGCGACTTCTTGCTCGAGCAGTTGTGGGGCTATGATTATCTCGGCGATACCCGAACCGTGGACGTGCACATGCGCCGCCTGCGCCAGAAGATCGAGGACGAGCCCTCCTCGCCCAAGCTGCTCAAGACGGTGCACGGCATCGGTTACAAGTTCCAGTTCGAGGAGTCCGAGTAGCCGCTAAGCCCCGATGGCCAAGCGCGTCGGAGGCCAGCTTGTCGACGCCCTGATCGAGGGTCTGTCCGACCCTGCCCTGGGCGTGGATAAGTCGAGTCGCATCCGGTTTCTCAACCCCAGGGCGGCCGAGCTCTTCGGGGTTGACGCACGCAAGGCGATCGACAAGAAGCTGTGGGACGTGCTGCCCATTGACGATTTCACCCGGGCCCTCTCGACCCTGGTCAACGAGAGCGATCCCGTTCCCAAGGAGCAGATGGTTGTCTTCCCCGGTGACCGGCTCTTCGTGGCTCAGTTGCTGCCGGTCTACTCCGAAGGACGCAATACCGGCGTGGTGGCCACCCTCAAGGACATGGCCGGGATGCAGAAGATCGAAAAGAGCATCGAGCAGTTCGTCACCGACGTGACCCGCCAGCTCAAGGTGCCGCTCACCGCCATCAAAGGTTTCGTCGAGACCTTGCTTGAGGGGGCCTACCAGAACGCCGAGATCACTCGGCGCTTCCTGCAGGTCATCAACGAGGAGACCAACCGGCTCACCCGCCTGGTGCTCTCGCTGGAAGGGGCCGCTCAGCCCGATCAGACCCCCCGTCTCAACCTGCGCCCGGTGCAACTGGTTTCACTGGTGGAAGGCTCTCTATCCCTGTTCCAGGATACAGCCCAGGAGAAGAACATCCGCCTGGTCAACGAGGTGAGCGGCGATCTTCCGCTCCTCGAGCTGGATCAAGAGCAGATGCGCCGCGTGCTCGACAACCTGATCGACAACGCCTTGAAGTTCACCGGCCTGGTGGGCGAGGGTACGGTCACGGTCACGGCCACGGCAGAGAACGGTGAGGTGCTGGTCAGCGTGACCGACTCGGGCATCGGCATCGAGCCCGCAGAGCATCCCCGCATCTTCGACGCCTTCTACCGGGTCGAGCACGGCCCCGCCTCGGAGCTGGGGGGCACAGGCCTGGGCCTCTCGGTGGCCCGCTCGGTGGTAGAGGCCCATGGCGGACGCATCGGTGTGGAGAGCGAGCCGGGCCGGGGGGCCAGTTTCTGGTTCCGCTTAAAGGCTCTGGGCTGACCTCGCTGATAGCCCGGCCTGGCTGGCTCCGAGTGGGCAAGCGCCGCAAAGCCTTCCGCAGGCAAAGATCAAGGCGCCGGGGCACGGGTTTCAGGCGAGGTAGACGAGGCGCAGCCAGTCCAGAGCTGATTGCGAAGCCCGGGCCGCCACCAGCTCGCGGTTGCCGAGCAGGCTCACCGTTCGCGTCTCCACGCCGTTGGGCCCGGCCAGGCCCAGGAAGACCTCCTGGCCATTGACGCTGGTGCTTACGGCCAGCTCAGAGCCAAAGCGCGAGCGGGCCTCGTCGGCCATCGTGGCGGCCTGTTCCAGGCTGGCCGGGCAGGGGGCCACCAGTCCGCCGGCATAGACCAGCGGACCTTCCTCCAGGGCCATCATCCGGTCAGCGATGCGTGCCCCCCCGGTGCTCTCGAAGCTGGCCAGCCGAACTCCACGAGCCTTCAGCTGGCGGGCCAGCACCTGGGGTAGACTCTCGCCCAGCGAGGAATAGACGCGCTTTCCCAGCTTCTCGGCCATGGGCTCGGCCAGTCCGGCCAGCAAAGTTTCTGCCTGCTCGCGGCTGGAAGCCCGGGCGGTCAGGTGGATTTCGATGTCATACTCGGTAAACAGGATGGTGGTGCTGGGGTTGTCCAGATGGCGGTAGAAGGGCGCTATGCGCTCGTCCAGAGCCGATTCGCCCAGGCCGTTCACCTTCAGCACCCGCCGCACCAGCACCTCACCCGAGCTACCGAGCAGTGGCCGCACGTGCTCGCTGAACATCGGCTTGAGCTCCCGGGGCGGACCCGGCAGCACCACCAGTCGCTTGCCGCCCAGCTCCAGGATGAAGCCCGGGGCGGTGCCGCTCGGGTTGGGCAGGATGCTTGCCCCGCGCGGAAGCCAGGCCTGGCGCTCGTTGTTGGTGGGCATCTCGTAACCGCGGGCGGCGAAGCGGGCCCGCAGATTCTCGAGCACGTCCGGCCAGAGCTCCAGCTCCACCCCGGCCACAGTCGCCACCGCATCGCGGGTGAGGTCGTCCAGGGTGGGCCCCAGCCCGCCCGTGGTCATCACCAGCTCGCAGCGCTCCAGGGCACTCTGCAGCACGCCAGCCAGCAGATCGAGCTGATCCCCGGCCACCGACTTGGCCTGCACCTCAAGCCCCAGCTCATTGAGCTGCTCGGTCAGCCAGAGCGAGTTGGTGTCGGTGCGGAAAGGGGTGAGCAGCTCGCTGCCCACGGCTACGATTTCGGCTCGGCGCATGCATTCCCAACAGTCGGTTATCCGTCGCGCGGCCCGTGGGAGCGGCTCGCCGGCCACGGTCCACGCGACGAAGTTTAGAGGAACCTGCGCCAGCGTGTCAAACTCTCGGAAATATTTTCAATTTTGGGGGGAATCCCATGCACGACTTTCCAGCCAGGACAAGAGCAGTCGACCGCGCTCCAGCCACGAAAGGAACCCTCGACAGGCTCTTGACCCTGGTCGTGCTCCTTGCCTTGCTCGCCGTGGCCTGGGCCGCGGGCGACAAAGAGCCCGGCCTGGAGGTGCTGCGATTTGAGTGGTCAGGCGAGCAGGCTCGCCTGACCGTAAAGAACACCGGATCGGCTCCCGCCGCCGGAGCGCGCGTGCGCATCACCTCGGGCAGCCAGCTACTGGGCGTGCTGGAGAGCCGCACCACGCTGACGCCCGGGGCCGAGGGTCACCTGGAGGGAGCGCTCAATGCTCCCGCGCCCGGATCGGGCAACGTCACCCTGCGAGCCACCAGCAACCTGGCGACCGGGAAGATCTACGCCTTTCAAAGCGGCGAGATGAGCGGCCAGCTCTCCATCGAGGAGATGCTGCGCGGTCGGCTGGGCGTGGAGGCGCTGGAAGTGCCCACCAAAGAGGTCTACGCCGGCGAGAAGGTGGAGGTCATGGTGCGAGTGGCCAACCTGGGCGAGGGCGCGGTGGGCGGAGCCAGCGTGGTCCTGCTCGAGGAGGGTAAAGAGGTCGCCCGCCAGCGCCTGCTTCGCCGTCTTGGCTCCGGCTCGAAGGAGAATGTGGCTTTCGACTGGATTCCGAAACAGGCTGGCACCCTGGCCCTGAGCGCCGCACTCGACCCGGCCTCAGCTGAGCCGGCACCCACCGTAGCCGTCAAGGTCGAGCCGGCCCGTCAGGCCGAGCTGGCCGTCGAGAGCGTCAGCTTCGACGCCCCGCCGCGCGAGAATGCCGCCTGCCTGGTGACGGTGCGGGTCGTCAACCGGGGCAATGCGGCCACCTTCGCTATTCCGGTCGAGCTGAGGGTGGGCAGCACGGTGGTGGCCCGCAAGACCGAGCGCGGCCGCTTCGAAGCTGGCTCCATCGTGGACGTTCCCGTGCGCTGGGTGCCCAGAGGTGGCGGCAGCATGAGCCTGGTGGCGGCGCTGGCCAGCGGCCATGGGACGACCGTCAAGGTGGACGTGCTGGGCAGGCCGGGGGTCAACCTCAAGGTGGTGCGGGTGGAGGTGCCCGGCAAGGTGCTGGCCGGCCGTCCCACTCAACTTGTGGCCTGTGTGGTCAACACGGGCGAGATCCCGGCCTTCTCCTGCACCGTCACCCTCAAGGAGGGCGGCATGCCGGTAGCCAGCGCCCGGGCCGACGAGTCGCTCGAGCCGGGCCACGAGGTCAAGGTTCTCCTGAGCTGGACGCCGGGCCGTCCCGGGCCGAGCAGGTTGGTGGCCGAGGTGGAGAGCGGCGGACCCGGTCTTGAGTCCACCACCGAGGACAATCGCACCGAAGTGCAGTTCGAGGTGCTTGAGCCCAAGAAGTAGGCTGGACAGGTAGCCTGCTTCGTGGCAAACTGAGAGCATGGATCAGATCGTGGCTCGAGTGACAGAAGGAGGCCGAATTGTCATCCCGGCCTCTGTGCGCAGGCAACTCAACCTGTCGGTGGGGGATGAGGTGGTGATGCTCGTCAAGGACAGTGAAGTGACGCTGCTCAGCCGGGCTGAGGCCCTGCGCCGCGCTCAGGCCATCGTCGCAAGCAGGGTTCCGCGCGAGCGGAGCCTGGTGGAGGAGCTGTTGGCAGAGCGCAGACGCGAAGGACAGCTTGAGTAAAGGATACGTCCTGGATGCTTCGGCCATCCTGGCCGTTCTCCATCAGGAAGCCGGGCACGAGGCCGTCGTGCCCCTTCTCTCCGATTCTTGCGCCGGAGTGGTCAATCTGGCCGAGGTCTACTCTAAGCTCACCGAAGCCGGTTTGACCGGCGAGGAGGCAGCTGAGAGCGTCGCCCTGCTCAGCCTGGGCGTCGAGCCCATGGATGACGAGCTGGCTCAGGAAGTCGGGCGATTGCGCCCGCTCACCAGGAAGGCTGGCCTTTCACTGGGCGACAGGAGTTGTCTGGCTCTGGCCATCCGATTGGGAGCGACCGTGGTGACCGCGGAGCGGAGCTGGACGGCGCTGGGGCTCTGCCCCATTCAACTGATCCGTTAGCAGTGCCGCTCTTGACTCAGCAGCTCCAACCCAGGTCATGCCCGGCACCGGCTCGGCCAGAAGGTCGGCCAGCAAGCAGTAGTCATCGTCCGTGGCCAGGTTCCACAGGTGCTTGAGGGCTCTGGTGACACGGCCCATGATGCTTGAAATTTTCATAGTTTCGTCCTCCTGCGCGTCATCTTAGCGCTGACTGACCGGCGCTTCTGTGCCTGGCCGTACAGGAGGCTTGTGCTCCGGATCACATCGAGCCGAGGTATCCCCGTGAGGTGCACGAGGTTGCAGGAGGGTGAACGTCTCTTTGGTCACGGCATGACCACAGGCTCACAAGGGAACGCAGCCACGCCGCGCGAAGCGCCTGGCTTATGAGCGAGATCCCCCAGAAGTACGACCACAACGCCGCCGAGGAGCGCTGGATGAAGCTGTGGGAGGAGAGCGGCATCTACCGCTGGGACCCCACGCGTTCGCGCCTTGAGACTTTCGTGGTGGACACGCCCCCCCCCACCGTGAGCGGCTCCCTCCACGTCGGCCACGTGTTCTCCTACACCCATCAGGACCTGATCGTGCGCTACCAGCGCATGCGAGGCAAGAACATCGCCTACCCGATGGGCTGGGACGACAACGGGCTGCCCACCGAGCGGCGAGTGCAGAACATCTTCGGCATCCGCTGCAACCCGCGCCTGCCCTACGCCCCCGACTGGAAGCCGCGGCGCGACAAGCCCGACAACGATGTGGAGGAGGTCTCCCGGCGCAACTTCATCGAGGCCTGCGCCCTGGTGACGGTGGAGGACGAGGCCGCCTTCGAAGCTCTCTGGCGCCGGCTGGGCCTCTCGGTCGACTGGCGCGAGACCTACGCCACCATCGATGCCCACTGCCGCAAGATCTCCCAACTCTCGTTCCTGGACCTGGTGGCGAAGGGTCAGGTCTACCAGGTGGAGGCCCCCACGATGTGGGACATCGACTTCCAGACCGCCGTGGCCCAGGCCGAGGTGGAGGACCGCGAGCGGGATAGCTTCTACCACGACATCCGCTTTCAGGTCGAAGGGGGTGGCGACTTCGTCATCTCCACCACTCGCCCCGAGCTTCTGGCTGCCTGCGTGGCGGTGGCCGCCCACCCCGACGATGAGCGCTTCAAGCCGCTCTTTGGCAAGCGGGCCATCACCCCGCTCTTTCACGCCGCCGTGCCCATCGTGCCGGCCGGGCATGCCGACCCCGAGAAAGGCACCGGCATCCTGATGGTCTGCACTTTCGGCGATTCGGCCGACGTGGACTTCTGGAAGAAGTCCGGCCTGCCGCTCAAGCAGGTGGTCGGCCTGCAAGGGACCCTGCTGAGCGTGACCTTCGGCACCGAGCCCTTCACCAGTCTCGATCCGGCTGCCGCCCAGGCCGCCTACGACCAGCTCGCCGGCCAGCACCTCAAGAAGGCTCGCGCCCGGGTGGTAGAGCTTCTGGCCGAGGCCGGCGCCGGGGTCGGGGAGCCTCGCCCCACCAGGCAGTTCGTCAAGTTTTATGAGAAGGGCGACCGCCCGCTGGAGTTCGTGTCCAGCCGGCAGTGGTTCATTCGCCTGCTCGAGCACAAGGAGAAGCTGCTCGAGATGAGCCGCAAGATTGAGTGGCACCCGAGCCACATGCGGCTGCGGGTGGAGCACTGGATCGAGGGCCTCAACCAGGATTGGGCGGTCAGCCGCCAGCGCTACTTCGGGGTTGCCTTCCCGGTCTGGTATCCGGTCGACCAGGACGGTCAGCCCGATCATGAGCACCCCATCTACGCCAGCCGCGAGAGCCTGCCGGTGGATCCGCTCTCAGACGTGCCCCCGGGCTACACCGAGTCGCAGCGCAATCAGCCGGGCGGCTTTTCAGGTGATCCGGACGTGATGGACACCTGGGCCACCTCCTCCTTGAGCCCGCAGATCATGAGCCACTGGGGCATCGATCCCAAGCGCCACGGGCGCCTCTTCCCCATGGACGTGCGCCCCCAGTCGCACGAGATCATCCGCACCTGGGCCTTCTACACCATCGTGAAGGCCTGGATGCACGAGGACACCATTCCCTGGAAGAATGTGACCATCAGCGGCTGGATCCTCGACCCGGACCGCAAGAAGATGAGCAAGTCCCGGGGCAACGTGGTCACGCCGGGGCACCTGTTGGAGAAGCACTCTTCTGACTCGGTGCGCTACTGGGCGGCCCGGGCTCGCCTGGGCACCGATACCGCCTTCGACGAGAAGGTGATGGAGCAGGGCTCGAAGCTTCGCACCAAGCTGTTCAATGCGAGCAAGTTCGTGCTGGGGGTGATGGAGCGCTCGGGCGCCAGAGCGGGAGGACCGGATCAGATCACCCACCCGCTCGACCTGGCCATGGCCGCCAACCTGAGCGAGCTGGTGCGCCAGGCCACCGAGAGCTTCGACCGCTTCGATTACGCCGGAGCCCTGTCGGCCACCGAGGACTTCTTCTGGAATTTCTGCGACGACTACGTCGAGCTGGTCAAGCGCCGCAGCTATGAGGAAGTGGACTCACCCGGCCGCCGTTCGGCGCTGGCCGCCCTGAAGTTGGGCCTGGAGAGCTTGCTGCGCCTGTTCGCCCCCACGATGCCGTACGTGACCGAGGAGATCTGGTCCTGGCGCCATCCTGGTTCGATCCACAAGGCCGCCTGGCCGTCCGAGGACGAGTTCGCCACCGGCGGCCGGGTCGAGCACCCGCAGGCCTATGCTTGCGCCGTGGAGGTGCTCAGGAAGGCCCGCATGGCCAAGACCGAGGGCAAGAAGAACCTGCGCTGGCCCATCGCCAGACTCGAAGTGATGGGCAAGGAGGAGGACCTCGCGGCCCTGCGCACCGTTCTCGACGATGTGCTCCAGGCCGGCGCGGTGGAGAGCGATGGGGTCACCCTGCAGGCGGGCGAGCCCGGCTCGGAGCGCTTCGTCGTGCAGGCGGTGCTGGCCGAAACGGCGGGAGCGAGCTAAGCCTGGGTCTGGTCGTCCGGAGTACCTGGACTGCCTGGATCGCAGACGGTTGCGTCTGCTGCGGGGGTGAGATGTGGCGTTCTTATTTGCTGGCCGAGTAGTCGTGCACCAGCCTGAGACAGCGCTCGCGGTCGAGCGGGCCGGACCAGTGCCCGCCCTGCTTGATCCACGAGCCCACAATCAGCCCGTCCGCCTCGCGCAGAGAGGAGAGCTGGTCGGGGGTAACGCCTGAGCCCACCAGCACAGGCAGCCCCGTGGCAGCTTTGACCTCTTGCAGGTCTTCGGGGCTGGTGGGCTGACCGGTGGAGGTGCCGGTGACGATCAGGCCGTCAGCGCCGAAGAATTCAGCTCCGCGGGCGGCCTCGGACAGGCTCAGGTCGGCGGTCAGGGCGTGGGAGGCATGCTTTTTCTTGATGTCGGCATAGATCTGCACTTGCAGAGCCCCGATCTGGCGGCGGTAGCGCAACAGGGGACCGGCCTCGGCTCGTTCCAGCAAGCCCTCGTCGGCCACGTGAGCGAAGACGAAGTTCTCCACACGCACGAACTCGGCGTGGATGGCCAGGGCCACGGCCACCGCCTCGCGGGCACCCCCCGAGAGAATCTGCACCCCCATGCGAAGCTCGGGGACCGCCTGGCGCACGGCGATGCCGATGCGGGTCATCACGGCTACGGTTTCGGGGGGGTGCTGGCCGTGCACGTAAGGCGTATCGTGCATGTTTTCCAGGATCAGCCCGCCGAAGCCGCTCTCTTGGAGGATACGAGCTTCCAGCACCGCCTGCTCCACCAGATGCTCCACGCTGTCCTGGGCGCGGGGCGAGCCTGGCAGGGGCAGGGCGTGGACCATGCCGATGAGCACGGGGTCAGTCCTCGATGACCACCTGCTGGCGGCACAGGAAGTCCACCAGGTCGTCCACCGACTGCCCGTAGCACACCTTGCGACCGTCTGATCCCTGCGTCCAGTCGCAACCGGGCGGGATGGCAACCTTGCGGCCGTCGCTGCTCAACGTCCAGTCCCCTCCCGGAGGAACGGCCACTTTGCGCCCGTCCGGGCCCTGGGTCCAGGTATAGCCGTGCGGAATGGCCACGCGGCGACCGTCCGGACCTTCGGTCCAGTCGCCGCCGGAGGGCACGGCCGCGCGGCGTCCGTCGCGACCCTCGGTCCAGGTCCAGCCCTGGGGCACCGCGATCCGGCGACCATCCCGGCCCTCGGTCCAGTCTCCACCGGGCGGAATGGCCACGCGGCGCCCGTCACGCCCATCGGTCCAGTCCCAGTTGTTGGGCAGGGCGATCTTGCGTCCGTCGCGCCCGTAGGTCACATCATCCTCGGCAGGGTAGGCCACCCGGCGCCCGTCCCGTCCCTCGGCCCAGTCCCAGCCCTCGGGCACGGCCACGCGCCGGCCGTCCGAGCCGTTGCACCAGGTCCCTCGGGCTGCGCCGAGGCTAGCCGCCGTCAGACTGGACGGAACTTGATAAGGCATGGCGGTGATGCGCATGAGCGTGATGACTCCCCGGATTTTGGGCCAGTCTATCCCAGCCCGCGACTCAGGGTTTTGTAGGAATGTTACAGGAGCGTCAGACGGGTACCTTGGCCACCGCCATGGGATGATCGGAGATCTGCACGCCCTGCGCATCGTGCAGCTTGAAACCCTCGAACTCGACCGGCCCGGCAGCATTCCGGGTGTTGATGGAGTCGATGTGGAAGGCGTGCACCTGGTGGCCATCCTGACGCAGCTCGTTGGCCAGCGAGCCATCCGCCCCAGCGTTCAGGTCGCCCCCACCCACCACCAGCTGGCCGGGGTCCGCCTGGCTGGCAAGCTCCTCGATCACGGCTTCGCGGGCCTCGGCGCGCTGAGCGTCGGTGTAATTGTGAGTGGGCATGTGGGTGTTCCAGAGCAGCGCCTCGCGAGCGTTGGGAAGTCTCACTTCCACGGTCTGCAGGCTGCGAGGCTCCTGTCCGTCCCCCTGGAGAGCCCACTCTTGCAGCTCCTGCAGGCCGCCGCCGTCGTTAAGCAAGACCCGGCTGGAGTGGGTGGTCACCGGCAGGTCGGGGTGGACGAGCACGAGGTTGCCCTGGAGCAGGGTGGTCTGGGAGTAGTAGCCGTGCATGCCCAGCCCTTCCACCAGCTCATTCACATGGCCGGGGGAGACCTCTTGCAGCAGGTAGACGTCGGCCTGCTGGTCTATCATAGCCTGGATCATCTTCTCTAGCTGCGGACGGGCGCCATCGGCGTCCCGGCTGCGCTCGTGGTGCAGGTTCCAGGTGACCGCCTTGAGGTCGCCGCCTTCCATCGCCCGCCAGGCCGGTCGGCCCTCCGCCAGGGTGACCTGATTGCGGGAGGACTCCAGCCCTCGGGCAGCATCCGGCAGCGAGGGTATGCCCTCCAGAATGCGCCAGACGTGGGCGCCCGTGAGACCCAACTCGGGAGAGATGCACAGGCCGCGGTCGGTCAGGGTTATGGGCGCGGCCTGAGCGCACACCGGCGCGTGGGCCAGCGCGTAACTACCAGCTCCCGCGGCTGTCCCCAGAACCCCCAGGGCGAGCATTGAGCCCAGAGCCAGCTTGCGCAGCCGGTGGCTCTTGCCCTGAGTCTCCCCCTCGTCCGAGCTCGGCTGAGGCAGGAAGCCATCTTGCGGCTCGCCCTCGGGCGCGGCATAGCGCACTCCGGGCACACCCCGGTAGGCCGTGTTGCTCTTGATGCTGCCCGCTTCCATCCAGGCTCCAGGATAGCACCCTCGGCCCGAGGACAGGGGAAATCCATGTTACAGGACTGCAAACGTTGTTAAGTTCTTCCGGTTCAAGAGGCCATGCCTGAGTGCATCGAGGGGCCAGGGGGCTGGGAGCGCACGATGCGCGCTTCGGTTTCGAGCAGCTCGTGCCAGCGCTCTTTGACGCGCCGGGGCGACATCACCTTGTTGGCCAGGCGCAGGAAGACTTTGTAGTGTCCGTGCTCGGAGGCCCACAGGCTCTTGTAGAGCTTGGCAAGCTCGGGGTCGGGTGCGTGCTCGGAGAGCAGATGGAAGCGCTCGCAGGAACGAAGCTCGATCAAGGAAGAGATCAGCAGGCGGTCGACCAGCTCCTCTCGTCCCCGTCCCAGACGGATCTCCTTGCGCAGGTCGGCGGCATAGCGGTTCTTGTGCAGGCGCGTGAGCTCGCCGCCGCGCCGGGCCAGCAAGCGGGTCACGATGGCCAGATGCTCGGCCTCGTCCTTGGCGATCAGGGTGAGCGTATTGACCCACTCGTCGGGAGGGTTGGCGTCGGGCCACTGGCTCAGGAGCGAAAGCGCATTGCTGGCGGCTTTACGCTCGAGGTGGGCGTGGTCGTTGAGCAGGGCCACCACGTCGGAGAGTGCCTGCTCGGCCCACTCGGGGGGGGTCAGCCAGGCCAGGGGAAGGTCGTCAATTTTTCCAGCCATCGAGCCACTCCTGGAAGAGATTGGGATTCAGGGAGGTGAGCGAATCCACCACCCGGTGGGCGGAGGCGAGATCGGATGCCGACCGGGTGGAGGTCACGGCCACCACCAGCGAGCCGGCTGCCAGGCCCGCCTCCACGCCCTGCGGGGCATCTTCCACCACCAGGCAGCGAGCCGGGGGCAGGCCCAGGGCTTCGGCGGCCAGCGAGAAGACCTGCGGGTTTGGCTTTCCCTCGGTCACGTCGTCGCCGGTCACCAGGGCATCGAAGTGCTGGCGGATGCCCAGCCCGGTCAGCAACAGCTCCACGTTCTGGCGCGGACCTGAGGAGCCCACCGCCAGCTTGAAGCCGGAGCTGGCCAGCGCCTCGACCAGCTCGCGAGCGCCCGGGAGAGGATGGATGTGCTCGCGCACGTGGGCGCGGAACAGCTCCTCCTTTTCGCCCGCCAGGTTTTCCAACTCCTCGGGGCTCACCTCGCGCCCCAGCCAGACGGGGAGAATCTGGGCGTTGTGCGAGCCGAAGGTGCGCTCGAAGAGCGGCAGCTCGAAGGGCACGCCGTGGCGCCGGCCCAACTCGTTCCAGGCGGCAAAGTGCGACTCGTGTGAGTCCACCAGCACGCCATCCATGTCAAATATCGCTCCATACTCCATCGCGTCTTTTCTCGAGGGCCGTTTTTCAGACTTTTTTCAGGATCTCCTGGCACGATAGCGCGGCACAAGAGAGCGGAGGGATCTGAATACCATGAACGTCGCCCTGACCGGAGCCACTCCCAAGCCCCAGCGCTTCCAGGCACCCGCCAGCGCCAGCTCCGCGCCCGTAGGATGGATTGTGGACTGATGCGGCCCATCGACCCAAGCAACCCCTTACCGCCGGCTCGGCCCAAGAACCGGCCCTCGCAGCCACCTTCCGATGACAAAGAGCCCAAGGACGGAGTGCAGCTCTCGCGCACCCGTACTGCCAGTGGGCGCTTCCGGGTCAAGCGTGGCGATACCAAGCTGAAGACCCTGCGCGAGACCTACGGGCTTGATTTTGCGGCCGGGCTTCCGGGTAACATGCCCCTGGCCATTCTGCGCGCCGCCAGCGGGCTTTCCTTGAGCCAGATGCTCGAGCAGCCCGAGAAGCTCGAAGAAGCTACCGAGAAGGTCAAGAAGGAGAAGACCCTGGTCCGGCTTTACCAGGACAGCCCGGGGGCCGGTGGGGGCTATCCCCCCGAATCGGCCGTGGATACCGATAGCCCCGGGGCCGGGGGCGGTTATCCTCCTTATCAGACCATTGACAGCCCGGGAGCCGGTGGAGGGTATCCGCCTGCCGAAACCGTGGATAGCCCCGGTGCCGGGGGAGGCTATCCTCCCTACCAGAGCGTGCCGCCTGGTAAGGAGCCTTCCAGGGAGCCCTCTAAGGAGCCCCCGGCGGAGCCTCAAAAAGGGCCCTCCGATCCCCCAAGAAGTCCGGCGTGATGTGCTGCTGGTAGCGGACCACTGCCGTCATTGCACGCTCAAGGCCCCCGACCAGCCGGTCGAGGGCTCGCCTTTCAAAGTGGTGGGGTCCAGCGCCCAGGCCCGGGCCATGGTCAGCACGCTGGACTCCTCGGGATAGGTCAGATCCGTCCGCTGGAAGTAGCCCGGATCTTCGGCTTCGTCGCAGGTCTCGTCGAAGAAGGCCGGCAGGATCCGCTCGGCCTCAGTGGCATGTCCGAGCCGCCAGAGGGTGGTGCCTATCTCGCTCAGGTAGGCATAAGCTCGAACGATGGTGCCCTCCTCGGTGCGAGCCCAGGCGAACAGCCCCTGGCCGGGGTCGCAGGCGAAGTAGCACACCTTGTGGGCCTGCTGGCTGAGCGTCTCCAGGAAGAGCAGCAGAGGATCGGATTGCACTTCGGCCTCGGGGTCCGGGTAGGGTAGCCCCACCGCCAGACTCCAGCCCTCCAGGCGAGGGGTGACGAACACCCGGCCGGGCGTTTGAGAAAGGCCTTCTTGCCAGGTAACCGGGCGCACCTGGCGCAAGCCCATCTCGCACAGGAGCAGCTTGCTCTCGCAGGCCGCCGCCAGCCAGGCACAGGGTGGGTGGAAGGGTGTCGGATCTTGCGCGATGGGACTCCCTTCAGCCGGACGGGCCGCCAGGCTTAAGAGCAGGAGGCCAAGCCTCACTGGATCTGTCTCCACGGCCTGCCCCTCCACCGTCAGCGTGCCGCCATTGGACTGGCAGACCAGGCACGGCTCATCGGGACCGGCCACAAATGTGCTGGGAGCCTTGCCCCCCTTGAGCGCCTTGAGCACGGCCTTGCCCAGGTCGGCGGGGTAGGGCCGGGGACCCAGGCTGAACACCGGCTGGCAACTGGCGAAGCTGCCCTGTGACGTGCGTCGGCGGGCTACCACCGCGGTCTGATCCGGACGCGGGTAGACCAGACATTGCTGCTCCTTCGGTCCGAACAGCCGCGCAAACATGTCCCCCACTTCGGGCCGTCGTCTGGGGGGCCTTCTGCCTCAGAGAGCCCCAGGGAGATTCCAGGGGGGAGCGAATCGGCTGCTATGAAGCGTTTGACGATCTTGCTTTTCCTATTGCTCCTGACCGGTCTGGCGGGGGCCCAGATCGGTGGTTACTTCGAACTCGGCTCCACCCCCTCGACGGTCTGGGAAGGCGACTCCTTCGAGGTGGAAGTCATACTCGAGATGGCCGCGCGCGAGGAATTGAGACTGCACGTCAGCGCCGACGATCTGAGTATTTCGACGCGAGAGCTGGTCATCGCCAAAGGTCGGAAAACGGCCGTGTTCACGGTGACCGCCCCACTCTTGCCGGTGAACTACAACCGGCAACCCCAATCCTATGTTGGAAGATTCAAGGTCAGCAACCGCAAGAACGAGCATGAACGCTACGTGACCATTACACCTCGCTATTCTCGAAATCCAAATCCCATCAGATGAACAAAGTGGCACCAACGTTTCCGATTTGTTTCAGACCCCGCTGGTAGGCTGAAGCTCCGACCCGGGAAAGACGCAAACAGGCGCGCAACCCGGTTGGGCTGGAGGCACTCGTGGGGACGATCATCGAGTTCAAACATGCCATGCCTGCGGCGCAGCAGCTACCTGCGCCCGTAACCGCCGCCAACGCGGCTCCGACCACGCCTGAGCGCGCCGGCGCGCCCGCCGGCCCCCTGGATGATGTAGAGCTCAGCGCACCCGTAAACCCATACGCGGATATCGCCAGGAAGAGTGCCGCTGTGCGGGTGGATGCCTGGAAGAAGGGCCCTGACGATTCGTTGGAGCGTATTCTCACCCGTCAGGGCTACACTCCCGAGGAGATCTATCGCAAAGATTCCCAGGGCCGCTCACTCATCCAGCGCGTGGCCGGGGTCAACGAGCTGGCCGACCCCAACCTGGTGCGGCCGGGGCAGAGCCTGGTCGTACCGGTCAAAGACCATCCCCAGCCTCAGGGCAACGGCGCTGCTCCACAGGTTGCGCAGGCACAGGCCAATCCCGAAGGCGCTTCCCGGGTGACGGTCGACGCCTGGGGCAAGGGCTCCAACGATTCGCTCGAGCGCATCCTGGTCAACCAGGGCTACAGTTTGCGCGAGATTCACACCAGGGATCGCGACGGCAAGAGCTTGCTCGACCGCGTGGCCGGGGACAACGGGCTGGAGAGCCCCGATTCGGTCCGGGCGGGGCGCGAGCTGGTGGTGCCTTCCAGGCGCCGGCAGGAGCGGGGCGAGCAGGAACAGCGCCGCGAGCAACCTGCACGAGACCCGAAGCCGGCCAGCGAGGCTCTCAAACCGCCCGCGGCCGAGCCGGCCATCGAGGCTCTCAAACCGCCCGCGGCCGAGCCGGCCATCGAGCCTCCCAGACCGCCCGCGGCCGAGCCGGCCATCGAGCCTCCCAGACCGCCCGCGGCCGAGCCGACCATCGAGCCTCCCAAACCGCCTGCGGCCGAGCCGGCCAGCGAGCCTCCCAAACCGCCGGTGGCCGAGCCGAGCAGCGAGGCTCCCAGGCCTCCCGCCGATGGCGAGGCTACCCTGGAGATGGGCTTGATGCTCGATGGCATGCGTCAGAACCGTCTCACTCGCGATGAGTTCAAAGCCCTCAACGGGGCGGCCAACCGCTACGAGGAGATGCGCGCAGCTTACGGCCAGGATGGATTCTCGCCCGACGAGCTGCGCGATCTGGGTCGATTCGAGGAGCAGTATGGCAAGATGTATGCCCGTTTCTTCGAGCATGATCGTTCGCGCATCCGCATCGAGGCCAACCAGACTGACGACCCGCGCGTCCAGCAACGTTTGCGCTTGACTGAAGAGGGGGGCGCGCTCTACGACCGCTACAAAACCGGCGAGATCACCCTGGACGAGGCCGCCGGGCTGCTCATGGTCCAGCGCAGCCAGGCCCGCGAGCTAGGACGAACCCGGGGAGGACTGTGATGAACATTCTGGCCACCCTGCCTACCCGAGCCAGCCTCCAGGGTGCTCCCCCACCCGGAGCGCTGAAGTCGCTGGTTTCTCCCGACCAGGTTGACCTCAGTCACCCCCCCCGGGCTGAAGCCATCGAGACCGACCCCGTCCTGAAGATTTCTCCTTACAAGAAGTCTGTGGTGGCCGTGTGCCTCTGCCTCAGCGGTTTGACCGGGCTGGGCGCCGCCGTGCCGGCCTTTGCCGCCCAGGTCGCCCAACAGACTCAGCAGGAGGACAATTTCAAAGTCGTGGTCGTGCCCCACGGGACTCCCCGCGTCGATCTGATCGCCCAGACCGAGAAAGGCCCCAACGACGAAGTGATCCAGGTTCCTTACTCCGAGGTGGGAGTCTACCTGGGCGCCGGGTTGTTTCACGATGCCAACGGTAACCTGTCCTACCTTCCCACCGACGCCCAGGGATGGATGCCCGCTCTGAGCCAGTTTCAGCGTGTGGACGTGGAGGTGAGCAACGGTCGCGACAAGTCGGTGTCCCGATTCGGCAACACGGTGCACTTCACCGAAGGGTCCACCAGGCGGCACGTTTTCACCGACCAAGAGGAGCACATCGAGCAATTGAGCCGGCGCGAGAGGGCTCAGTTCGATCGCACCGACGGGCAAATCCGTGTCAGCGGGGAGAAAGCCAGCTATACCGTGACCCGTGGTCCAGGGGGCACGCTCACCATTGCGCAGCCCGGCGAGCAAGACATCGTTCTTTATCCGGGCATCACCCAGACCCGCATCGGGCAGGGTGAGCGCCTGATCGGCCGGGTCACCGTCCACGACGAGGGCCGCATGACCGTGGAGGGTCAGCGTGGCAAGTCCGAGGTCATGCGCTCGGCGGGGGGCGGTGTGCTGCAGGTGGATGGCCGCCAGGACTACCGCCTCTCGCGCGAGGCCGATGGCACGCTGCACATCGAGAAACCGGGCGGCGATCACCGCATGCGGGTCGATAACCCCGAAAAGCTGCAGCTTGCTCAAGAGCGCTATCAGGCCATCGTCGACCACCTCGAGGCACGCGAGCCAGGCTATGCTCAGAAGCATCCGGTCATCATGGCCATCTTGGAATACGCCGCCCACAACCCGGACATCCTGGACGGGGAGGAGGAGGCTCAGGCCTTCCTGCAGGCCGGTACCCAGCTCACCAACGTGGGCGGCGCGGCTGTCGAGCTCGAAGGGCGCGTTCTCGGTTACGGCCTCGTCGCGGACGACGACGGCGTATGGGCGGCGCGGCAGGTGGAGGTAAGGGTGGACGGGGCACCTCAGCCGGGCGAGTACACGGGTGTGACCGTCGAGTTCGAACCCGACGGCCACGAGCCGGTGCAACTCCGCTACGAGCCTCGGCACCACTTCTGCACGACCTTTGCCGGCTTCAACGTGGATCGCCGTTGGAACGACGCCTTCTCGCGCTGCACCTGGGGCAAACACCGGGGCCACGGTTCGATAGAGCTCGGCGTCTGAGGATGACAGTCGTCAGGCGGCTCGTCGAAGTACGCGCCACTGACACGGCGTTCAGCGGAGGTAAGGGCTCGAACCTCGGTGAGCTCACCTTTGCCGGGCTGCCGGTTCCGGAGGGATTCGTGATCGGCGTCCCCGCGTACGAAGCGGTGCAGCTCGCTGACGTGGGGTCGTCGTCGTCGGCTGCGAGAGGGTGGGGTTCGGTCGGCAGCATCCGGGACGCGATCCTCCAGAGCTACGATGCGCTGGGCAACGACGTCGGAGTGGCCGTCCGCTCCTCGGCCGTCGCCGAGGACGGAGCCGCCACCTCCTACGCGGGTATCAACGAAACCATCCTGAACGTCAAGGGGTCGGCTGAGCTACTTGCAGCCGTCCGACGCT
>QWHO01000570.1 GCA_021404945.1 bacterium CPR1 | reverse complement strand
ACCTCGCGCGCCTCTGGCGCGCGCCCTCGGGTTGAGCACGGTTTTTCATGGCCTTGTGCCTTGAGAATCGGAGAACGCAAAGGGGCTGCTGGCCGTCGCCGGCGCTTGCCGCCGGCGACTGGCAGCAGCCCCCTGAATCGCTTGCAAGCCCACCGGACCTGAGCGCGTCCGCCCCGACCTTCACCAGTGGCGGACGCGCGCCAACTGGTCTGAGCACCGGGCTTTCACCGACCCCTCAAACGATCCGGGCTGGCTGACACGGAAAGGGCCGCGGTGCGGGCGGAGCCCGCACCCTTGCCGCCCTGTATGACTGAACGGCCCGGACCTGAGCGCGTCCGCCCCGATCTTTCACCGCTGGCGGACGCGCGCCAACTGGTCTGTGCACCGGATTTCACCGATCCCTCAAACGATTCGGGCTGATACGGAAACCAGCAGCGCGAGGCGCACGCGGTAGAGATCGACCGCGGCGGCGGCAGTGCGGGCGAAGCCCGCACCCTTGCCGCCCTGCGCCCCGGTTGAGCCATCGCGTCCCGCGAAGTGATGGCTGACGAAGCTCGGCGTGTATGCCGGTGGAGATTGCAGCAGCACCTGTAGGACGTTGGGGCCAGCTCAACCAGGCGGCGCAGGGGTCTGATGCTTTTTGAGCAACCATCCCTGCGTGACCGACAATCCAAGGCCTCTTTCCGCGAGTCGGAAATGGCGAACGCCCCTTGTGAACTGGATGCTGGACGCTCTGCGAAGCTCAGGCTGCCGGATTCTTCACGCCCCCGATCCGAAGTATCCGCCCTACCGGATAACCTTCGAGACCAGGCTGGGCGAGCGTATGGGAATCATGGCATACGCCTTCACGATCACCTCGGTGGTGACGGAGGGACGCCCAGACGACGAGGCTAGATTTCAGCTTAAATACGGCAAGAAGACGGGCGAGGAATACGAGATCTGGCAGGACCCGTACGGGCTATACACCACTCTTCTGCTGGGCATCAACCACGAAGAGGGATACTTTGTAGCGATCGATCCGGTGCTGCACAGCCCCACGAAGTTCTACATCTCCCTGGAGTTCAAGCATCGCCACATCGACGAGATCAAGGCATCCGGCTGGCACGCCTGGGAGCGCGAGCACCGCCAGACCAGGGGCGACGAGGGCCCGATCGAGGTGCTGGTGGGTGGCCTTGCGAGCAGCTTCTTGCGTTATGCCAGGTTCGAGCGCGAGGCCCTTGGCGAAGACCAGGGGCACCGATACCAGCTCGCGACGCAGGGCGAGTTCCCGCTCGAGCGGCTCGAGCTCGCCTCTGCCGCTGGGCAGCCGGCCCCGGCCGAGTCGCATCTCCATGCTCTGGCCCGGGAGTTCCAGCTGAGCCCCGATGAGATCCTGGAGCTGATCGATAAGCGAAGGAGGCTGAGAGTGGCTGTGCGCGGGGGCGTGGCCGAGATCCACCTGATGCGCGCGCTGAAGACTGTGAAAGGAGTCACCGACCTCAAGAGCCTGGACCTCGACGCAGGTGGAGACGTCAGCCTGCGCTACCTCGGCAGCAGGCCTTTGTTGATCGAGTGCAAGAACGTGCGCGGCGTCACGACCAGCAGCGGCCTGGCCCAGATCGACTTCCAGCGAACGCGCGCCTCGAAAGCTGACTCGTGCTCGCGCTATTACTCCCCGTCCGACTTTGACGTAGTAGCCGCTTGTCTCCATCCGGTCACCAGCAAATGGGAGTTCAGCTACGGGGTGACCAGGGAGCTCGACGAGCACAAACGCTGCCCGGGCAAGCTCGCAAGCAACGTGCGCCTCGATCCGGATCGGTGGCGGCAGGATGTCGTCTGGGCTCTGCGGAAAGCTCTAAACGCTTGAATCTTCCTCAAACAAGCGTTCCCAATTGCGTAATTCTCTCACTGTCATAAGCCTTTACAGCGGGGCCGGCGGCATCGACTACGGCCTCGAGGCCGCTGGCTTTGAGACGAGAGTGGCCACAGACCTCGATCCCGACTGCTGCCGAACCCTGCGGTCCAACCGCGCCTGGCCGGTTCTGGAGGGGAGCATTACCGAGATCCCCTCCTCCCGTCTTCTGGCGGCCGCCGGCCTGCGGAAAGGTGAAGCATCCCTGCTGGTGGGGGGGCCTCCATGCCAGCCATTCTCGAAGTCGGGCTACTGGGCGCGGGGCGACTCCCTACGTCTGAAGGACCCACGGGCGATCACTCTGACCGAGTATTTCCGCGTGCTCGAGGACACGCTGCCCGAGGCGTTCCTGCTTGAGAACGTGGAGGGCATGGCCTATAACAAGAAGTCCGAGGCCGTGGATGTGATTCTCAGCCTGCTGGAGGGCATCAACCAGCGGCAAGGCACGAGCTACACGATCCGCTTCTCGATCTTGAGCGCGGCCGACTACGGTGTGCCCCAGCTGCGCTCCCGCTTTCTGATGGTGGGCTCGCGAGAGGGTATGGCGTTTCGTTTCCCTGAGCCGACACATCGCTCTCCGGACGAGGTCTCCGCCGACGAGAGCTTGCCCTCTCATCGCACGGCTTGGGACGCTTTGGCCGATGTTGTGCCGGCCCCCGGCGAGAGCCTGCGCATGCGCGGTAAATGGGCGGACCTTTTGCCGTCCATCCCGGAGGGCCTGAACTATTTGCACCACACCAACCGGGGTGCTGGTAAGCCCCTGTTCGGATGGCGGAGGCGCTACTGGAGCTTTCTCCTCAAGCTGGCCAAAGCTCGTCCTTCCTGGACGATCCAGGCCCAGCCGGGCCCGGCGATCGGCCCGTTCCACTGGACGAGCCGGTTGCTCTCGGCGCGAGAGCTGTGCCGCCTCCAGACTTTCCCGGATGACGTCCAGATCACGGGGGGCCGCACAGCTGTTCAGCGCCAGGTAGGCAACGCCGTCCCCTCTCTCCTGGCCGAGGTCGTCGGCCGCCAGATCGCCGAGCAGATCCTGGGCCGACCTCCGAGCGAATGCCCGCTCGTCCTGATGCCGCCTGACCGAGGCCGCCCGCCCGAGCCCGAGCCGGTTGCGCCGGTGCCAGAGAAATACCTTGAGCTGATCGGCGAGCATGAGGATCATCCCGGCACAGGGCTGGGCTATCGGGCGCAGGCACGGATCGCCACCCCTCTCCGGGAAGGCTCGGACGAATACTCCCTCTTCCCAGACTTCGCCCACGAGGCACGCGACCTCTCATCGCGAACCGCTTAGACAGGCGTTAAGGTAGCCCACGCGAGCCGCCCCATCGGGACGGCTCGCGTGCTGGCCGAGAGCCTCACAGGGAGCGCGGCTTCTTGCTCGGGCATTGGGTTTGCATCGCACCAATTCTCCAGCAGACCAGCTCCCGAGTGAGCGGCGTCAACTACTTTTACCGATCGGCGACAACTATAATTACCGATCATGGTAGCGCACATGTTCGGCGCGCTGGGAGGGGAGGAACGAAGG
>QWHO01000569.1 GCA_021404945.1 bacterium CPR1 | reverse complement strand
CGGCCAGCGAGCCGACCAGGCCGCGCAACACGACGGGATCGGGGCCCGAGTCGAGCCGGTCTCGCTCGACCTTGAAGAGAAAGTCGGGCTTGGCCAGCTCCTTCTCAAGCTCCGACAGCCCGGCCTCAAAGGCTTTGAAGTCGGCCGGCTTGCGCTTCTTGGCGTCGGACAGCACGGTGCAGCGGGCCACCACCAGGGGGTCTTTCAAATAGAGAGCGCCATTGGTCTCCTCCCTGTCCGCCCGCCGGTTTCGCTCGTCGATGGCGGCCGCCGAGCGCTGGAAGACCTGGTCGGCCAGGGCCGGATCGGCCACTTTGTAACTCAGGAACCAGAGCTGCAGCCCGGCGAAGAGCAACAGCACCAGAACCAGCGGAATGAAGAGCAGGATCAGGATTCGCTTGGACATGGCAGCACCTCCCCGGATGCTGAAGGATTCTCAAGGGAAAGTGGGATTCCCTCTGCCCGGGCCCGACCATTGCCTGCTGCGCGGGGAGATGCTCGAGGCGACTCGGGTCCAAGAGTTGCCAGGTCGCGCGCAGGGAGCTTGCAGTCGGTTTCAGAACGCCTGCAGCATGGTTGCTCTCGTCACCGGTTCCACCAGCGGCATCGGCTGGGCTATCCTGAAGGCCCTGGCCGTGCGCGGCCACGATGTCATGCTTTGCGGGATGATCCACCCTGAGGGCCTGGCTCTGCTGCAGGGTGAGCTCTCCTCTCTGGGCGTGCGCCACAGCTTTTCGCAGCACGACCTGCGCCGCACCTCGGAGGTGGAGGCGATGATCGAGCAAACTGAGCGCGAGCTGGGCGAGATCGATATCCTGGTAAACAACGCCGGGGTTCAGCACGTGGCCCCGGTCGAGGAGCTGTCGCCCGAGAAGTGGGACGATCTGCTGGCCCTGCACCTGTCGGCCGCGTTCCACACCATCAGGATGGTGCTGCCAGGCATGAAGCGCAAAGGGTGGGGACGCATCTTGAACGTGGCCTCGGCCCACGGCAAGGTGGCCTCGGTGCACAAAGCGGCCTACGTGGCTGCCAAGCACGGTCTGGTAGGGCTGACCAGGGTTGTGGCCCTGGAGACGGCCCGCACGGGGGTGACCTGCAATGCCCTCTGCCCTGGCTGGGTGCTGACGCCGCTGGTGCAGGCCCAGATCGAGCGCCGCCAGGCCGAGGAAGGCGTCAGCGAGGAGGCGGCTCGCCATGACCTGCTGGCCGAGAAGCAGCCCAGCCTGCGCTTCGTCGAGCCTGAAAAGCTGGCCGAGCTGGTGCTGTTCTTGTGCGGTCCGGGAGGCAACAGCATCACCGGGGCCGCCCTGTCGGTGGACGGGGGTTGGACCGCGCAGTAAGCGGGTCGTCAGCCAGTCAAACCAGCAAGCGATCGATCTCCAACTCGAAGACCGAGACAGGCTGGGTCAGCTTGAAGCTCTCCAGCACCTGCGGATGGATCTCGCCCATCAGGCCCACCTCGTGGCGGGTCTGACCCCGGGTGGCAACCACCCGAGCTCCCCGGCCGGGAATGAAGTAGGGTTGCTCGGCCGGCTCCACCTCGAGCTTCCAGCCCAGCTCGTGGAGCAGGGCCTGGCAGGTGGAGCGCATCTCGGAGTAGTCCACCCGAGGACCGGTGGCGCCGGCGATGACGCGGCCGTGCTCGCGGGCCCCGGTATCCGCCTCAGGGCAGAGCCGCGAGATGCGGCCCACCTCGAAGAGGTGCTGAGGCATCTCGTGGTCGGTGTTGGCGCTGAAGGTATCCAGCAGACCCGGCAAGAGGGAGGTGCGCACCAGGGTCTGCTCCACGCTGATGGGGTTCTCGATGACGACGTGGTCTTCTCGCCGCTCCAGGCCCAGCGCGTCATACTGGGTCTCCTCGCTGCTCAGGATCAGGGTCAAGATCTCCATGTAGCCCAGCCCTGCCAGGGCCCGCCGGCAGAGTGTAGCACCCTTCTCGAAGGCCTGCTCTTCCCCCACCGTCAGGGTGGGCACCAGCGAGGGCACCAGGTTGTGATAGCCGTAGGCGATGGCCACGTCCTCGATCAGGTCGATGGGGTGCATGATGTCATTTCGGTAGGCCGGAACCGCCACCAGCAGCTTGCCACCTTCTTTGGGCATGATGGAATGGCCCATCCGGATCAGCAGGCGGGCGACCTCTTCCACAGCCAGCTCCACCCCGATGGTGCGGGCAGCCTCAGCCGAGTCCAATTCGATCATCTGGGGCGAGAGGTCAGGGGTGGCCACCGAGCGATCGGGATACAGAATGCTCACCTTCTCGAGCCGGGCGGCGCCGTCGAGCTCGAGCAGACTGGTCACCAGGATGTTGAGGGTCTTGTTGACCACTCGCTCCTCGGTGCCGGTCACATCGATGAAGAAGTTGCGCGTCTGCACGGTAACCTTGGTGCCCTCGCTGTTGATGATGGGAGGCAGGCTGAGCACCTGACCCTGCGAGTCGCACAAGAGAGGATAGCGCTGGTGGTCCTTGAGAAGGTGAGCGTAGGCCCGGCCCCTGGGATGCTCCTCAAGCACCTGACGGGCGGTAATGGCCCGGTCTTGATAGCCCAGGGGCACGAACTTCTTCTCGTCGGGACCGATGGGTCCGTAGGTGAATGCGGCCCCCTGCACCAGCCGATCCAGATCATAGACCCCGATGGAGGCGCGTTTGCGATCGCGGCCCAGGGCCCAGTGCAGGTTTTCCTGCAACTTCATGATGACCTTGATGATGTCGTCGGAGAGGGTGATGTCGCGCATCACGGCGCAGGCGATACAGGGGCGGAAGCTGTCGGGAGAGCTCATGGCCGGATCGACGCTGACCTGGCATGTGGGTGGACCTACCTCGTAGTTAAGGGTGCTGTCACCCTCGCTCAGGTAGGCCCGCAGCACCCGGGCCAGGCCGCCAGGCTCGAACATGTCTGGCCGAACGGCCAGAAGCTCCATACGGATCACCTCGCTGGTGCCGGCTTCCTGGCGCGCCTCCGCGTTGGCCCGGAAGTCGGCCCCGCAGCGATCGCATTCCACCGGCGGGTTCTCAGTCTCGGTGATCTCCATCAGGTTGCCGCAGCGCTCGCAGCGGAAACGGCGCAGAGTGGCATAGCCCTCAACGTCACAGCCCAGATGCTGCAGGTGCTCCACCAGCTCGTCACGGCTGAGCTGCGTGGAGATGCGCTCAAGCAGCATCTCCACCGGAATCCCGATTACCGGCATAACGCTTCCTCCTTGAGCCAGGCCAGGCGTGCGCGGTACAG
Source organism: bacterium CPR1 (assembly GCA_021404945.1). GTDB lineage: Bacteria > Vulcanimicrobiota > Xenobia > Xenobiales > QWHO01 > QWHO01. The sequence goes on along the minus strand of QWHO01000569.1, from coordinate 206 downwards.
CTCGCCGATGCTGCCCACCTCGTAGCGGAACATAGCCAGCCGCTCCAACCCCAGCCCCCAGGCCAGTACTGGCGAAGTGCAACCGAGCGGGCGGGTCACCTCGGGGCGGAACATGCCAGCTCCTCCCATCTCGACCCAGTCCGACTTGCGCTCGCTCCAGACGAACACCTCCACGCTGGGCTCGGTGTAAGGGAAGAAGGCTGGCC
>QWHO01000568.1 GCA_021404945.1 bacterium CPR1 | reverse complement strand
CGATCTTCTCGGAAGTGGCCTCGGCGTGAAAGTCGACCAGCACCGTCGTGCCGGCGGGAAGGCTTTGCAGAATCTCATCCCCCACCCGGAAGGGACAGTCGAGAAAGTTGGGCATGTAGACCCGACCCATCAAGTTGAGCACGGCTACGGGCCGCCCTCCACGGGCGTGGCCTCGAAAGAGCCCGACTCCCGGTGCTCCGGGAGGGTAATTGGCGGGCCGGATCAGGCGCGGCTCCAGGTCAAGGAACTTCCCGATCTCGCGCCGAGCCCAGGTGTGGTTGCCCAGCGTCACGCAATCGGCCCCGGCTTCGAAGAGCTCGATGGCCATGGGCTTTGTGATGCCCGCCCCTTGAGCGGCATTCTCGCCGTTCACCACCGTGAAATCGACCTCCAGCTCGTCGAGCAGATCGGGCAGCAACTGCGTCACCGCCTCGCGGCCCGGCCGGCCGACCACGTCCCCCACCATCAGGATCCGGAGCAGCTCAATCGCCCCCTTCGGAGGCATAGATCAAGACCCGCATGTCGTCGCGAAACCCGGTCAGGTCGACTTCCTGGGACTGGCTTCGGACCAGCTCCAGGCTGCGGTGCACCAGATCGTCTTGATACTCCTCGTCATCTTCCTGCATCTCCTCGTTGATGGCAAGATCGCGACCGAAACGGTCCGAGACCAGGGAAACCACCAGCGAGAGCTCCTCCACAGTCATGCTCTCCACGTCGCGCACGATCTGGATCGAATCCACCTCTTGCGAGCCTTCCTCGCCCGAGTGCTCGAAGCTGCCGCGACGTGTATCGGTGCGGCGGAACTGGGTCTCGCGAGCGCGCACTCGCTGGAGCGAGAAGAAAACCTCCCACGACAGGCGAAGATTCTCCTCAAATTCGCTGAGCTCGACTTTCTTGAGGCGACGGGTCAAATAGAAGTCGAGCGCCAGCAGCTGGCCGTTATGGGTGAGGGTGGCCGAGCCGACCTCGGGGAAACGCACCAACAGGGCCGTGAGGAAGTTGACTCCCTCGCAGGAGTCGTTGCCCGAGCGCCGCTCCATCATCGGGCGAACTCAAACGACCGTGTCTCGCGGATCACGGTCACCTTGATCTGGCCAGGATAGTCCAGGTCTTCCTCGATCTTCTTGGCCACCTCCCGGGCCAGCCGCGTGGCTCCCAGGTCGTCCACCACGTCGGGCTTCACCAGGATGCGCACCTCGCGCCCGGCCTGGATGGCGTAGGTCTGCTCGACACCCTGGAACGACTCGCACAGCTTCTCCAGCTTCTCGAGCCGTTTGACGTAGGTCTCCACGTTCTCACGGCGGGCACCGGGACGGGCCGCCGAGATGGCGTCGCAAGCCTGCACCAGCATGGCTTCGATGGTCCGCTGCTCGACGTCTTCGTGGTGGGCCTCCACGGCGTGAACCACCTCCGGGCTCTCGCCATACTTCTGGCAAAAGCGAGCCCCGATGATGGCATGAGGGCCCTCGATCTCTGCCGTCAGCGCCTTGCCGATATCGTGCAGCAACCCGGCCCGCTTGGCAATTTCGATGTCGGCCCCCAGCTCGGCGGCCATGTGGGAGCAGAGGAAGCTCACCTCCAGGGAATGATAGAGGACATTCTGGCTGTAAGAGGTCCGGAAGCGCAGCCGCCCCAGCAGTCTGGTCAGCTCGGGGTGGAGCCCGGAGACCCCGGCCTCCATCACCGCCTTCTCGCCCTCGGACACGATGCGATCATCCATCTCCTTGCGCGCTCGCTCCACCATTTCTTCGATGCGGGCGGGATGGATGCGCCCGTCCTGTACCAGCTTCTCGAGCGCCATGCGGGCGACCTCACGGCGGATGGGATCAAACCCTGACAAGATGACCGCTTCCGGCGTGTCGTCGATGATCAGGTCGACCCCCGTCAGGCTCTCGAGCATGCGGATGTTGCGACCTTCCCGGCCGATGATGCGTCCCTTCATCTCGTCGGACGGCAGGTTGACCACCGAGACGGTGGATTCCACCACCTGATCGGTCGCCCACTTCTGAATCGCCGTGGTGATGATGCGTCGGGCTCGCCGATCGGCCTCCTCGCGCGCCGCTTCCTCGCCCTGACGAATGCGCATGCCAAGAGCAAGCTGGTTCTCGCGCTCGACCTGGGCGAACAGCTCTTCCCTGGCCTGGTCGGCCGTCAGCCGGGCCAGCTCTTCCAGACGCTTGCCAAAGCCCTGCTCTCGGGCCTCGAGCTCGAGCTTGAGACGAGCGAGCTCCTCCTCGCGGTCTGTGGTCTTCTGCTCGCGCCGCTCGAGTTGCTCGACTTTGCGATCAAGGCCCTCCTCGCGCTGCACCAGGCGCTTTTCGGCCTGTTGCAGCTCGTTGCGCCGCTCTTCACGCTCTCGTTCGGCTTCCGTGCGCAGCCTCAGAATCTCGTCCTTGGCCTCGATCAAGCGTTCTTTCTTGATCGCTTCGGCCTCGCGACGCGCCTCTTCCAGCAGCTTCTCGACATCCTGCTGACCCTCGACCAGTTTGCCCGAGCCCGAGCCACCGCGAAGCGCGAAGGCCTGACCCAGAGCAAACCCCACCGCCAGTCCGAGGAGCAGGGCCATGGATACAAAAACAGGGTTGGGGATGGCCCTCCACCTCCTATCCGGTTCCCGCAAAGGTTCACCGGTGAACGCCCCGTTGGCACGGGGCAGCAAATTCTGATCGGTCCTTCGCCCGCCGCTCGTCGCGGTCCTTTAGCCTCCCATGCGTGGTCTGCAGGGTGAATTTCTAGCGCAAGGCCCTGGGTCTTGCACTCTGCAAAGCGCCGGAACTGCGTTCCGGTGCATTCGTCAGACTGTGCTCACGGGCAAGACCAGAGTGCGAGCCCATGAGCGACAACTCTCAAACCCTTTGAGCTGGAGGCCCGAGGTTCAATGTCTTACCGGAAACGGACTGCTATCAGCTGCTCCCAACCCAGAACCGGCGCCCGAGGGCTGGAGCGAATGAAACGCTGCTGGAGCTGTCTGATGAAGACCAGTAACGCGTTGAAGGCCTCGTCGCGAAACGCGCCCGTCTTGACGCGATGATCGGCGTAGAGCAAGCCGACGGCCTGACCGTCCTGGTTGCGGATGCTCACCCCGATGAAAGCTCGGATCTCCGCCAGCATCACGCTTGTTCGCTGGCTCAGGCTCGGGTCGTTGGAGGCGTCAATCGAGTTGAGCGCCTCCTTCGACTCGAGCACCTGCCGCAAAATCTGATGGCTGATGGGGGCCGTCAGCCAGAGCTGGTCGGCCTCGAGACCATGCACCCTGCCCTCGGGCCCGAGCACGACCAGGGCTCGCTCGGGCTTGAGGTGCTCGAGCAGGTAGTCCATGGCCTCGTCGATCAGCTCCACCATGAGCAAGGAGGTTTGAGTTCGCTGTGAGGAATCCTTCGTCAGGCACAGACAGCCCCCAGCACGTCGTCGCACAGCACGACGCTCTCGCCCC
>QWHO01000567.1 GCA_021404945.1 bacterium CPR1 | reverse complement strand
GCTCCAGGGCCCTGACGGGGAGCCGAACTCCCCCTACCGCCAGGAACCGCAAACTCTACCCGGGGATGCCGATCGTGATGTTCGGAGACCGCGGGCAGGCCGACCCGGAGTTCATCGGCCAGGCCCTGGAGCGCTTTCCCGAGCACGTGCGGGCGGGGTTGATCCACCGGGTCAGGCCGCTCGACCCCGAGCGGCTCGAGCGATGCCAGCGGCAAGGACTGCTTTTCTTCGATACCTACGTGGGAGCGGCCATCCAACTGAATCGGATGGGCCTCTTGACCGCCGGGAGCCTGGAGTGCGTGGTGGCTGCAGCCTGGAGCGACTTCGAGGCGATCAAGTTTCCCGACGAGGCGATGCGTCAGGCACGCAAGGCCTTTGGTCTTGCACTTTACAACGCGCTGGAACGCAGTTCCGGCGCGTTCGTCAGATTGTGCTAATGTGCAAGACCAAAGTGCGAGCACATTAGCCTGCGCCCGTCAGGGTCCTCGCCCACCCAGTCATAGGTCGGCCGAACCCGGCCGTTCGGCAAAGCGAACCCCCTCGTCAGAGCGGCCTTGGCGGCCGCGACAGCTCAGCTCCACCACTCCCAGCTCGGCCAGCGTTCTGACCTCCTCGGGACGGGAGCGACCGTCCTGGTCGAGATCGTAGAATTGGTCGCGTCAGCACAAACGAGGCTCGACCCGCAGGCTTACCGTGGGGGCTCCACCCGAGTTGCGAGCACGTCTGCGGCCACCCTGGTGGGCGTACCGGCCAGGGCGGCTTTCGCCTTGAGCGGCTGCACCACGCCCTTACCCTGCACCTCTTCGATGTAGCTGCGGATCTTCTGGGCGGTGCCTTTCAGGGTCGACTTCATCTGTCTGGGTTGCACCTCGGGGTGGGCCTGGTATAAAAGCGCGGCGATGCCTGACACCAGCGGGGTGGCCATGGAGGTGCCCGACTGCTCCACGTAGTCGCCCTTCAGCCCGGTGGAGACGATGTTCTCGCCGGGAGCCACCAGGTCGGGCTTCATGATCTTGTCGATCGGGGTCGGCCCCGAGCCGCTGAAGCGGGAGACCTTGTCGTCCTTCAGGTCGGGCGTGTTCATGTCGTTGGTGGCCCCCACCGTCAGGGCCGAGGGAGCGATGCCCGGGGTGTCGATGGTGTCCGGCCATGGTCCCCGGTTGCCGGAGGCGCAGACCACGAAGAGCCCCGATCGGGTGGCGGCTTCCACCGCCTGCACCACCGGATCGTCCAGGGCGCTCATCTGGGGCGGGGCGCCGATCGAGATGTTAAGCACTCGGATTCCCAGGCGCTCTTTGTTCTCCACCGCAAACTGGATGGCTTTGATGATCAGGGAGGAGTTGGTGTTGCCTTCGTGGTCGAACACCTTGAGGGCCACCAGATTCGCTTCCGGCGCGGCGCCCGAGTATTTCCCCTGGGAGGCCTTGCCGCTCCCCACCGCGATGCCGGCCACGTGGGTGCCGTGACCGCGGTCGTCGTAGGGGTCCGGGCGGTTGTTCACCAGGTCCACGAAAGCGCTGATGCGATCTTCGAAGTCGGGATGGGGAGCCACCCCCGTGTCGATGACGGCGATGGCCACCCCTTTGCCGGTGAGGCCCTGATCCCAGAGCGTCTGCAAGCCCAGCGTGCGGGCGGCCGAGTCCATCTCCAGGCCAGGTTGCTCGGGCCGGGGGAGCTCTTCGAGGTGGAAGGCCTGATCGGGCACGACCTTGAGGCCGCTCTTGCGAAGCTGGTCGAGCTGCGCATCGTCCACCCGGGCGGCATAGCCGTCCACCAGGGGCAGCTCCACCAGCCCGGTGGCCCCCGCTCGCCTCAACTCGTTGGCCAGTCCGGCCTCGCGGCGCGGATCGGCGGCCCGCACGATCACGTTCACGAGTCGGAGTTTAAGACTGAACGGGCTGGGGGTCCTCGACCTTTTTGTTAACCTCCAGCAACGGACGCTTGGAGCGCAAAATTACGACTCCCAGCGGCGGAACTACCAGCCGGGTCGACCAGTGGCGACCGTTCCAGGGGGTCTCTTCCACAGTCACCGGGTCGCGATGGCCCAGGCCGCTGCCTCCGAACTCCTCCCAGTCCGAGCTGAGCACGGGAGTCCACTTGCCACCCCAGGGAAGGCCCACGGGGTGAGCGGTGTAGGCCACCGGCGTGAAGTTGGCCACGAACAAGAGTGCCTCTTGCTGGTCTTTCGGGTAACGCAGGAAGGAGACGATGCTCTGCTCCCACTCGTCGCACGAGACCCACTCGAACCCTTCGCAATGGTAGTCGGCCTGGTGCAGGGCCGGCTCGTCGCGCACCAGCCGGTTGAGGGCAGCCGACCAGTCGCGCAGTTGGCGGTGCTCGTCGAAGCGCAGGAGGTGCCAGTCGAGCTCGCGCTCGTGGTTCCACTCGTTCCACTGCCCGAACTCGCCGCCCATGAAGTCGAGCTTCTTGCCCGGGAATCCAGCCTTGTAGCCGTACAGCAAGCGCAGGTTGGCGAACTGCTGCCAGAGGTCGCCGGGCATCTTGGCCAGCATGGCCTTCTTCAGGTGCACCACCTCGTCGTGGGAGAACGGCAGGATAAACTTCTCCGAGTAGTGGTACATCATGCCGAAGGTCAGGTTGCGGTGGTGATACTTGCGGTGGATGGGGTCTTTCTGGATGTACTCCAGATTGTCGTGCATCCAGTACAGTTCATTATCCCGCAAGATGGGCGAAGGCACATTGGAGCCCTTTTTGACGGCCCAGAGGCGATGCGTGGCGGTGACGTCTCCGCGACCGCCGGAACGTACCGCCAGCGAATAGCCCGGCCGGCCGCCGATGCAATAGACGATCCCGTCGCGCGCGACGGCGCTCGGGGCCATGTACCAGGGAATATCGGTGCGGCAATTCCAGGGCTGCTCGCCAGACGTCGGGTCGAATGCCAGCACCTGCTCAATGATCGGCACCACGATCTCCGTAGCGCCGGCTTCAGTCGTTACCAGATTGGGCGTATTCCAGGCCTCGCGCACGCCGTCGGCCCGCCAGACGGTTGCTCCCGTGCGCTTGTTCAATGCGTATAGTGCATCGCTTTCGACGCTGGCATTGATTAACACCAAATCATCATGCAACACCGGCGAAGCGGCGGAGCCCCAGCGATTCGTGCGGCTACCGACATCCGCGTGCCAGAGCTGCTTTCCCTCGTGGTCGAAGGCGAACACGCCCGACTTGCCGAAAAACACATACACGCGTTCCGCGTCGACGGCCGGAGAGCTCGACGCGTAACCGTGCGATTCGCGAATGTCCGCTTCCTCAGGTTGGACGGCCGGGATCGCGCGATCCCAGAGCAAACGACCATCGACGCGATCGAGGCACAGCACGTGGCGCTTGAGGCGATCGATGCTCCCATCCGCTTCGCCCGGCACGGCGTAGCCGGTATAAGACGTCAGAAAGATGCGGTCGCCCAAGATGACCGGGCTGGAGGCGCCGGCGCCGGGAAGCTTGGTCTTCCAGCGCAAGTTTTGTTGCGGACCGAACTGAGTTGGCAGCGGCTCGCTGGCGACTCCCATTCCGTCCGGCCCTCGAAACTGCGTCCAATCCGCGGCGGTAAGCTCCGCGCCGGCGGCCATGCAGAGCAAAACACCAAGGGCCGTTGCGAATAAGTAGGAGTCTCGTACGCGCAAAACCATGTCGGCGTCCTCTCGTGGCGGCGCAATGAAACAGCCGAGGCGCCCTTAGGCCGCCTGGTTCATGGGGCGCCGGTAGTTCTTGAACTTGAGCAGCCAGCCGTCCCCGAGTGTGGTGAGGGCGATGCGGTCCTCCAAGTTGGGCCGGAACACCGTCAGCACCAGCA
>QWHO01000067.1 GCA_021404945.1 bacterium CPR1 | reverse complement strand
CATCTTCCTTGACGGTGTCCATGGCCTGCTTCTTGGTGCCCACGAACAGGATGGGGCGGGGCTCGCCTACGGGCGTCTCGGTCATGCGGAACTCTTCGTAGTCGAAGCAGCCACGCGCCACGGCCTTGACGAAGTTGTAGGCCTCCTTCATCTTGATGACGGTCTTTTGCAGGTCGATGATGTAGATGCCGTTTCGCTCGGTGAAGATGTAGCGCGACATCTTGGGGTTCCAGCGGCGGGTCTGGTGGCCGAAGTGCACGCCGGCCTCCAGGAGCTGCTTCATGCTGATCAAAGCCATGAGATTCTCCTTACGTTTCCAGGTTGTCTGATACCCTCGCGACCTCTCCCCGCTGGGGAGTCCCGCTTGGCCCGAAGGCACCTGGACGGGAGGTGGCCGCTGTGAGATATACAGTCCGCCCTTTGCAAGGCGGACCAGTGTCAGATTCTACGGGTTTGTTACCCTTTCGTCAAGAGGTCTGGTCTGGATGCTCCCGCACGCAGACGGAACGGCTCGGAAGCCACGGCCTCGTCATCGGCATCCAGATGTCCGGGGCGGCCCCGGTCACGAGGCCAGCGCCGTCAGCTCGAGCTCCACCAGGCCGCCGCTGCACGACCACGAAATTAATGAGCGCATATCACTTCCGAGCGCGGGGTACACCTCGTATGCTCGCTCGAGTACGGATGCGCGGGATCCTACACCGACCCTGTCCAGCTCCTGGACCACCTGCGCAACCCCTGCCACGTCCTGAAGCGCAGCCAGCAGCCCATCCGATGAGGAGCCCGACCCGGGACGAACTCGAGCATCTCTCGAGAGCACCTACCGAAAAGGCGCCTGGCTGACCAGGTCTTGATCAACCCGGCTTCAGAGTTGTAAAATGGCCAAAGAGGTGATATTGGGCATGAACGTAAGCGTTGGACGGCTCAAGCGAGACTTGTCGGCTCTCCTGAATCAGGTGACCTATGGCAATGAAAGAGTGGTGGTTGAATCCCGCGGTAAGCCCAAGGCTGTTCTGATCAGTCTGGAAGAGTTGGAGAGACTCGAGCGGGGCACCGGGCTTGTACCAGACAGGCGGCGCTACGAATGGGTGCTCGGTCAACTCGACGCGTTGCGGTCTCGTCAGCAGAGCTCGGACGTGGCTGCAGAGCTGCGAGCGCTCCGTGAAGGGAGGTTGGTCGACCTTGAAGGTGGTGGTTGATACTTCGTTCGTTTTGCCCCTGGCGCTGGCGGAGGCGAGGTCCCTTAAGGCTCGCATGAAATGGTCCCAATGGGTGTCGGCAGGGACGGAGATTCTGGCGCCTACGCTGCTCGCCTACGAGGTCCCAGCCTCATTGCGCAACAAAGTACATCGCGACCTTTTGAAGCAGGACGAGGCCCGAATGGCCCTCGACCTACTCTTCGCACTCCCGATCAACCTGGTTCGCCCCACCGACCTTCACCGCCAAGCTTACGATGCTGCCGAGGAGCTCTTGTTGCCAACTGCTTACGACTGCCACTTCCTGGTGCTGGCCGAGCTGTTACAGGCCGAACTCTGGACCCTGGACGAGAAGTTCCAAGGCAAGGCTGTCGGACGTTACGCAAACACCCATACAATAGCCGCCGAGGCACCCAAGTCAACTTGAGACATCGGGAGGGTCTGGCGGGGAACACGCGCTGGCGCGGAGAGCCTCCAATGCGCCGCTCAGACGCGCCAGCTGTGCGAGAGCGCAGCGGGCGGCGCCACTCCGTCTGGTGTGGCAGCCTGCCTCGCTCCTCTCAGCCCCGCATTGGTGGCGTCGTAGGCAAAAAGGGCCGAAGTCCGTGGGGGGGTCTGCGAAGCCGGCCGCCTGGCTCTCCTGGATGCGGTCAAGCGCGCACTGGACGGGACCAATACGTTCGACGCCTCCACGCGCGACGTCGTGATGGCGAACGAGCAGACCACCAACCTGGCCGGGGTGACGGGGCCCGTCGCGTTCACCGCGAACGGGGACCCGCAGAACCAGCTGCTCACGTTATCAGGTGCAGGAGAACAGCTGGGTGCCGCTCCCCTGAGAGCAGACGCTGCCCGAATTAAGTCGGGTGCTCGAATGAATCCTGAGGGTACTGCGGCGCCCGGACACGGCCAGTCCGTTCTCGCGTCTCTTCAGGATTATGAAAGCCACAGCGCGGGCGTCCCCCGCCGACCAGGCTCCTGAGCGCCCGGGAGAAGTGGGCCCGGGGCCACGAGGTCAGGACTGGACGCGCGAGACCGCACCATCCCAATCGGTCACCTGGGCCAGCTTGAGCTGGCCGTAGGGCTCGCCATCGGTGTCGCGGTTGCTGAGCTCGATGCTCATGCCCCGGGCGTTGGGATAGCGGCTGGAGTGCTGCTCGGCGACCACCGCTTCGTCCACGGCGGCCAACAGGCCGCCGGCCGTGGCGGCCAGGGCCGGATCCTGCTCGCGGACGCCCTCCTGCACGCGGCGCGCGAAGTCGCCGATGTCCTTGTAGTCATAGAAGCCCTGGGTCTGGCGCGCGGCCAGCTTGAGCGTCTCCGGGATGGTGTCGATAGAGCTGACCACGGCAGCGCTGAAGTCTTCCAGCGCGCTCGCCACGGCGGGCATCGCCGAGGTGGCGATGGCGGACATCGTGGGAAGGTCTTGCTGGTTGCCGGCGGCGCACTCCACCACGTGGGCGGCCACCTCGCGCGGGTTCATGTTGAAGCGCATCGAGAGCTGGCGGTCGAGGCTGCGCAGGTTGCTCTCGGAGAGCACGCGGTTGTACTGCCAGCCGGCGCCCCCTTCCAGCTCCTGGGAGGCCACCAGGTAATCGATCTCGTCTTTGAGCTGGTAGGCCACCTCTGCCGAGGCCATCAGGCAGGCGTCGAAGCCCAGCACGTCAACCTTCTTGCCGGTCTCCTCGCGGGCCAGCTTCAGGCCCTGCTCGATCTCGGGGGTGCTCATCCAACCGTGGTGGCTCACGTCCTCGGCGGCGCCCTTCCAGCCGTCGCCGTGATCGGAGATCACCAGCATGTAGTGATCAGCGGGATAATTGGCCATGCCCCACTTGATGAAGTCGGCCATCTGCCGGGGGTCGGCCATGTCGGCGCTGCCCAGATCCTGCTTGACCGGGGCATTGAGGCCTGGCGACTCGTCCTTCTGCAGCTCGATGCGCTGCACGGTGCCACCGCGCGGGCCGTGGTCGGTCTGGGCGATCACGTGCATCGTGTCGGTGCACCCCACCCGCTCGGCCTCGTCGAGGTCGGTCTGCATGAAGCGGTAGAGGTTGTTGTCCGAAGCCGAGTACACCATCACGCACCAGCGCTTCTTCTCGGGCGCTGGCGGAGGCGGCGGGGGAGCCGGCGGCTCCTCAGCCGGCGAGCTCACGAAGCGATCGGCGGCCGGCTCCTCGAAGTTCGGCGCGACCGCCGCCGAAGGACGCGTGAGAAGGTTGGGTCGGTTGGCGGTAATGGTCTGGATCATGTTCGGGCATCCCCTCCTGCAGTCTCCGCCTGACTCTATTCATGTGCGCCGGGGACGGGGTTGCCGCGATGTGAACGCATGGATCGGGAGGAGGAGCAGCTGGTTCAGCTTGCCTCTATCAGCGGGGAGATCTTCAAGAATCCGCGCATCAAGAAAGACGCGACCAGGCTGCCCAACGACCAGCTGGCCATCGTAAACCGGCTCAAGAACCAGTGCGAGCTGCTCAAGGGCACCGACCTGATGTGGAAGTCACCTGGCCAATCACGACAAGCAAGCAAGGCTATCTCCAGGCCGAGGCAGCCATCCATGCGGGGGACCCAGGCCATCCAGATGGACGCCACCCGTAAGTCGGAGGAGCTCGGGGCACGCCGGCCCGCAGGTATCGGCGGAGAAGGCGAGCCGATCTGAACAAGAGGGCGACCACCACCAGTTTGCGAAACCGCCGAGCCTTGTGGCTGAACTGGGCTTCACCGATCGCTGCGTCACTCCCTCGAAACGGTGCGGTAGTGCTCGTCGAAGCAATGTCCCAGGCCCCTATCGGTGCTCAATCCACCCCTACGACGTTGATGCCCTCCTCTTTGAGCCGGGCAACTTCCGCGCGAAATTTTTCGGGTCCGCTATGTCGCCATCTGTCATGAAGGTCCGGTCGAGTCCTCCAGCGGGGTTCATCTGAGCGGACCACGTCAACCCGGACGGTACCTGGACTCAGACGACGTTCTTGTAAGCCGCCGCCACGGGAATCTCCAGCTCCAGGCAGGACAGCCTCAGCATCTCCCCCGATTGAGCAGTCACCCACGGCCCATTCTGCTGGCGAAGAAAACTCTCCACCTTATGCTCATCCTGGGAGACCAGAACGAACTCCACCAGCGATGGCAGGGCGCCATACATCTTGAACTTGTCCCCCCGATCATAACTCTCGGTCGAGGGGGACAGCACTTCGATGATCACGCGGGCATCGGTCAGCGTGTCTCTCCGACCCTTCAGCAACCGTGGTGGTCCGCAGACGATCATCAGGTCCGGGTAGGTGAAAAGCGTCCAGCGCTCGACCAGCAGACGGACGTCAGACTGGAAGACTTCGCAGCCGCTTCCGCTCAAGGCCGTGCTCAGGTGAGTCGCCAGGTTGGTCACGATCCGATTGTGATTGAGCGTCCCTCCCGTCATCTGGTAGATCTCGCCGTCGTAGTATTCGCTCTTGAGCTCCGAGCGCTCTTCGAGCATCAGATACTCTTCCGGGGTAAACCGCCGACGTTCCAGATGGTCCAGCATTCTGGTTCTTTCGCCGTCCGGAGGGCGCGCCCCTTGACGAAGCCTCGCAACTCGGACTACTTGAGCGCGTCTTTCAGCGTCTGGCGCAGCGACGGAGGCACCGACTATCCGCACGTGCGCAAGCTGCCCGAGTTGTTCCGGGGCAGCAAGGCCTTGCGGCGCGGCAGCTCCAGCCCTGAGGCCACGCTTAGTTCACCGATCTTTTGGATTTACAGGTAGGCCTCGTCGCCTTCGTGCAGGGGATAGTTTCCGCGCGGGGCCTCGCCGGCGGCCACATACTCCTTGAACGACTTCACCGGCTGCCCGTTGCGGGTCTGCATGTTGATGCAGTGGGGCACCGGGCAGACCAGGCTACACAGGTTGCAGCCCACGCAGGTGGCCTCGTCGATGCGGGGCACGCGCGAGCCCTCCACCAGGCGGATGCTCTGGTGGGCGGCGTCCTCGCAGGCGATGTAGCAGAGTTGACAGCCGATACAGCGGTCGGGCTCGATGTGGGCCACGATGCGGTAGTTGAGATCGAGCTCGCCCCAGTCGCGCATGCGGTTGGAGGCCAGACCGCGGAAATCGGCGATGGTCTTGAAGCCTTTGGAGTCCATCCAGCGGCCGAGGCCGTCGATCAGATCCCCTACCATGCGAAAGCCGTACTTCATGGCCGCCGTGCAGACCTGCACGCTGGTCGCGCCCATGGCGATGAACTCGGCCGCGTCCGACCAGCTCTCGATGCCCCCGATGCCGGAGATGGGGATCTTGAACTCGGGGTGGTGCGCCAGGCTGCCCACCATATTCAGAGCGATCGGCTTGACGGCTGGACCGCAGTAGCCTCCGTGAGCCGAGTGGCCGTGCACATTGGGGTTGGGTACCAGGCTGTCGAGGTTGACCCCGGTCACCGAGTTGATGGTGTTGATCAGCGCCACCCCGTCGGCTCCGCCCCGCTGGGCGGCAAGTCCCGGGTAGACTACGTCGGCCACGTTGGGGGTCAACTTGACCAGCACGGGGATCCGGGCCGCTTCCTTGACCCACTCGGTGATCTGGCAGGTGTACTCGGGCACCTGGCCCACCGCCGAGCCCATGCCGCGCTCGGACATGCCGTGGGGACAGCCGAAGTTGAGCTCGATGCCATCGGCTCCGGTATCGTTCACCCGCTTGACGATGTCGTGCCACTTCTCGCGGCTCGACTCGACCATCAGCGAGGCCACCACGGCCCGGTCCGGCCAGCGCTTCTTGACCTCGCGGATCTCCTTGAGGTTGACCTCGATCGGGCGGTCGGTGATCAGCTCGATATTGTTGAGCCCCATGACCCGCTGGCCTTTGTATCCAAGGGCGCCGTAACGCGAGTTCACGTTCACGATGGGATCGCCAATGGTCTTCCACACGACCCCGCCCCAGCCGGCTTCAAAGGCGCGGTCGGCCTGGTAGCCAGTGTTGGTGGGCGGACCCGAGGCCAGCCAGAACGGATTGGGCGAGCGAATGCCGGCCATGTTGATGGACAGATCTGCCATGATCTCAGGCCCCCTTCCCATTCAGATAAGCGTGGATCGAGCGGGCGGCATCGCGCCCGTGGGCCACGGCATTGACCACTTCCTTGCCTCCGTTGAGGCAGTCGCCCCCGGCGAAGTAGCGGGGGTTACCGGTCTGGTAGCTCTCGCTGACCACCACCTTGCCAGACTTGAGCACCAATCCCTTGACCTGGGAGAGCAGGCTTTCCTGGCTCTCCTGCCCGGTCGCCTTGATGATCAGGTCAGCCGGCATCTCGAGCTCCGAGCCGGGGACCGGCACCGGGCGGGGCCGCCCGCTGGCATCCGGCTCGCCGGGCTGCATCCTCTGGCAGCGAAGAGCGGTGACTTTGTCGCCGCCGAGCACGGCCACCGGATGGGTGAACCAGGCGAAGTCCACCCGGTCCTTGAGGGCCAGCTCATACTCGAACTCGTAAGCGGGCATCTCCTCGCGCCCGCGCCGATAGACGATGGTCACCTGCTCGGCTCCCAGCCGGGAGGCCTCGGTGGCGGCGTCGATGGCGGTATTGCCCGCCCCCACCACCACCACTCGGCGACCCACCTTCATCTCGTGGTAGGGCTTGCTGCGCAGCTCCTCGATCCACTCGGTCGCGCCCACCACCCCGGGAAGATCCTCGCCGGGGATCTGGAGCCTTCTGGAGCTCCCCAGACCCACACCCAGGAAGATGGCTGCGAACTCTTTCTCCAGCTCTTCCAGGGTCACGTCCCGACCCACTCGCACGCCCGCTTTGAGCGTGAAGCCGGCCGTCTTGCGCAGGTACTCCACCTCGTCTCTGGCTTCCTGGTTGGTCATCTTGTAGGGAGCGATGCCGTAACGGTTCAGGCCCCCCGGCTCGGGCTTGTCGTCGAAGACCACCACCTGATAACCCAGCAGGCCAAGCTCAGTGGCCGCCGCCAATCCCGCGGGACCGGCTCCTACCACCGCCACCGAGCGCCCGTTGGGTGGGGCGGGCGGGCCTAACACCTGGATGTCGTGCTTCATGACGTGGTCGGTGGCGTAGCGCTGCAGGCGACCGATGTCGATGGCAGGCATGTCCATGTGGTGCATCACGCACATCCCCTCGCACAGCATCTCTGTGGGACAAACCCGGGCGCAGCTTGCGCCCAGCGCGTTCGCCTCCAGGATGGTACGCGCCGCCCCGGCCACGTTGCGGGTGCCGATGCGACGGATGAACTCGGGCACGTCGATGTGGGTGGGACAGGCCTGCATACAGGGGGCCTCATAGCAGTAGAGGCAGCGGTTGGCCTCCACCACCGCATACTCGTCGGAAAGAGGGGGCTTGATGTCGGCGAAATTCGCCTCCGGGTCCTGGGTGCGGCGATCCAGATCTTGCTCGAGCATGCTTGACCTCCTTGCATGGTGGACAGAGTCTCTTCGGCTGAGAGGGCACAACCCCCTGGAGCCGGTGGCGGGTATCAGCAACCGGCCCGCTTCAAGAACGGATGAAGCGGGGCCCGGGTCCATCGATCGGGTCGCGAAGGTCGGGCCGAGGGCATGGCGAAACCCGCCTGGCGTGCCCACCATTGTGTTTCTTGCGGGCCCGAACGGCGCCGGCAAGACGACCTCGGCGCCTCGGCTGCTGCGCCACGAGTTCGAAGTCGTGGAATACGTCAATGCAGACGTGATCGCTTCGGGCATCTCGGCATTCAACCCTGAGAGCGCTGCGCTCGAGGCAGGTCGGGTTCTGCTTGCGCGAACCCGCGCCCTGGCCGCAAGGCGAGTGAGCTTCTCGGTCGAAACGACGCTGAGCGGGCGTGCCTACGCGCCATGGCTGAAGCGGCTCATCAGCAGCGGATACGAGTTTTCGCTGCTGTTTCTCTCACTCCCATCCGAGGAGATGGCTGTGGCCAGGGTCGCCCAGAGAGTGAAGTTGGGCGGCCACGACATCCCCGAGGGGGTCGTTCGGCGACGATTCAAGGCCGGGCTGCGGCACTTCTTCGAGCTCTATCAGCCGATCGCCGGTCGCTGGTGTTTTTATGACAACGCGGGCGACGCGCCCAGGCCCCTGGCGCACGGCTCGCGGTTGACCGTGCAGTGTGTTCTTGACGAGCGCTCGTGGGGAGGTATTCTGAGAGCATGGAGCCGGTAGAGCCCAAGGATATCCAGGCGATCTTCGATCACCATCTCGACCGCATCACGCGAGCCATTGCGCTCGGCTCTCGCGACGCGCTGATCAAGCACAAGGCTCTGGGTGTTCCCATCGCGACCTGGCGCGACGGTCAGGTCGTGATCGTCCCGCCCGAGGAGATCGTGATTCCCGAGATCCCCGACGAATGAGCTCGGGCACGTCGATGGGGGTGGTGGGACAGGCCTGCATGCCGTGGGGCCTCATAGCAGTAGGCAGCGGTTGGCTTCCACGACCGCATATTCGGCGGGAAGAGGGGGCTTGATGTCGGCGACTTGCGCCTCCGGGTCGTGGTCGCGCAAATCAGCTCGATCTGGCAAACCAGACTTTAGAGGATGAACCGGGACAGGTCCTGATCCTTGAGCACTTCGGCCAGTTGCGAGCACACATAGCTCGCGTCCACCAGTAGCGTTTTGTCGCTGCGGTCCGGGGCGTCGAAGCTGACGTCCTCCAGCACGCGCTCGAGGATGGTGTGCAGGCGCCGGGCGCCGATGTTCTCGGCCTGCTCGTTGACCTGCTGGGCGATCTTGGCCAGCTCGTCCAGGCCGTCCTCGCTGAAGGTCAGCTCCACCCCTTCGGTGGCCAGCAGGGCGCGGTACTGGCGGGTGAGGGAGTTCTCGGGCTCGGTCAGGATGCGCCGGAAGTCGGCGCCGCTCAGGCTCTCGAGCTCGACCCGGATGGGGAATCGGCCCTGCAGCTCGGGGATGAGGTCGGAGGGCTTGCTCATGTGAAAGGCCCCGGCGGCGATGAACAGAATGTGGTCGGTCTTGACCGGGCCGTGCTTGGTGACCACCGTGGAGCCCTCGATGATGGGCAGGATGTCGCGCTGCACGCCCTCGCGCGAGACGTCGGGGCCGCTGCCGGACTTCTCGCGGCCGGCGATCTTGTCCACCTCGTCGATGAAAACGATCCCGCGACGCTCTACCCGCGCCACCGCCTCGCGCTTGACCTCGTCGAGATCGATCAGGCGGCGGGCCTCTTCCATGGCCAGTAGCTTGCGAGCATCCTTGACTTTGACGTTGCGGGCCTTCTTGCGCTTGGGCAGAAGGCCGCCCAGCACGTCCTGGAAGTTGATCCCCATCTCCTCGAGCCCGAGATTGGAGAAGACCTGGACCTCCGAGCCCACGCTCTCCTCCACCTCAATCTCGACATACTGCTCGTCGAGCTCGCCCCGCAGCAGGCGAGCGCGCATCTCCTCGCGCTCCTGGTCGAGATCGTCGGAGGGCGGCTCGGGCTCGGGGGCGGGCTGGGGACGCATCCCGGCCCCGAACAAAGCCTGGAACGGGTTGACCATGGCCGGGGCGCTGGACTTGCTCGGCTTGATCAGCGCCACCAAGCGCTCGACGGCAAGCTCGTCGGCGCGCTCTTTGACCGACTCCACCCGCTCCTTCTCCACCATGCGGACGGCCACTTCGGCCAGGTCCCGGATCATAGAGTCCACGTCGCGACCCACGTAGCCCACCTCGGTGAACTTGGTGGCCTCTACCTTGACGAAGGGCGCATTGGCCAGTCGCGCCAGGCGGCGAGCGATCTCGGTCTTGCCCACGCCGGTGGGCCCGATCATCAGGATGTTCTTGGGGATCACCTCGTCGCGCAGATTATCCGGCAAGCGCTCGCGACGATAGCGGTTGCGCAGGGCCACGGCCACGGCCCGCTTGGCCGAGCGCTGGCCGATGATGTAACGGTCGAGCTCCTCCACCACCTGGCGGGGGGTCAGATCGGTGAAAGCGGCCGGCTCCGCGACTGTCTCGCCGGGCATCGGGATGGGTGTCATGGCGTGGCGAATTCGATGCTGTTGATCTCGGCCTTCTCGAGCGTGCGCGTGCCATCCTTATTCTGGATGTCGATCTTGCGGGTCATGAGCAGTCCTTTGTAAGTATCGCCTTTGGCCGTGGTCAGAAGGTCGAGGTCGAGCGTGCCCCCGATATCGAGGCGCCTGATCTCTTCCTTCTTGAGCATCAGGCTGTTTCCCCCGGTCTCAAAACGAAACTCGGGCGTCAGCACCACGCCCTCCACAGTTTCGCTGCCGACAGCGATGCGATCGACCCCGGCCGTGGCCACCGTGGCGACGACGGCCGGTGCGGTCGTGGACACCGGCAGGGGCGTGGCCTTAATCCGCCCCCCGGCCCCGACCACGGGCGTGGCCGGATTACCGGTCACGAAGTCGTGCTTGGGTCCGGGAGGGTTGCCCACCTTGTCATAGCCGCCCACGCCGGGTACCTCGTAGCCGGCCGAGAACTCCAGGATGTTCGACTGCAGCCGCTCGCCTGAGTAGGCCAGGGTCCACATCAGAGGCTTGAAAACGACCATGCCCCGCCCCTCGTGGCGCACGGCGCACAGGGCCGGGGAATCGTGGGCAAAGCGCAGGAGGGGGACGGTGTCGGCCTCGACCACCACGCAAGGGTAGCGCTCGCCGTCCGGGTCCTTGAGCAACGGCAGGAAGACGGTCGCCTCCCCCACGCCGGTCACCATCGGGTGCGAGCCGAAGGCCAGGCCGACCGTGGCCAGACCGTCATAACCCCGGCCGCCCAGCTTGCCCGACTCGGGCTTGCCCCGGAACTGCTCCTTGCTCAACTTGTAGTCCTTGAAGCCGAAGTATTTCTCAGCCAGGCGCGAGTCATAGAGCCAGAGGGTCTTGCCCTGGCGCACCCAGTCGACCAGGGCCACGGCGGTGGCCTCGGGCACCTCCTCCACCATCGACTGGAGGGCGATCACCCGGACATCGGGGTCGTGCACGTAACGCTGCACGTCCCCCACATTGCCCCCCTCGACGACCCGAATGCCCAACTCGTCTTCCTTGTGGTATTGCGAGCGAAGCGACTCGGCGATCTGGGCGGCACCGGGCAGGGCCAGAGTGGCCAGAATCAAACCTGCAACTACAATTCTATTCAACATCGGGCGGTCTTTTCAGCGACCGGAGGCCAGTTCCTCTCGAATGCGGGGCAAACGCACCCAAAAACGGCAGCCCCGCCCCTCTTCGCTCTCCAAACCGACCTGACCGCCCATCTGATCCACCAGGGTCCTGGTGATGTAAAGGCCCAGGCCGCTGCCCTGAACCCGCCAGCTCTTCCGATCCTCCAGCCGGCGGAAGCGCTCGAATACCGAGCCCTGCTTGTCTCTGGGAATGCCGGGGCCGTCGTCTTGCACCCAGATCAGGACGTAAGAGCTCTCCACCTCGCTGGTGATGCGCACCTGCCCCCCCTGGGGAGAGTACTTGATGGCGTTGGAGACCAGGTTGTTGAGCACCTGGTCGAGCTGATCCCGGTCGGCCCGCACTTGCAGGCCAGGCTCGATCTCGTAGCTCAGGTTGTGCCTGCGCGAGCCCACCTGATGCAGGCTCACCACCCGACGCACAGCTGGCTCGAGGGGCACCGCCTCGAGGTGGGCGGTGTGCTGGCCGGCCTCATAGCGAGCCTGGAGGAGCAGGTTGTCGAACATACGGGTGACCCGGTCGATCTCGGAATTGATCACCTCCAGGGCCTCGTGGCGGGTAGCCTCGTCGAGTTTCTCGCCGTGACGTAAGAGGGTGATGGCGTAGCCCTTCATGGCCGTTAGAGGGGTCTTGAGATCGTGCGAGAGAGCGGCCGCATAATCCGACTTCATCTGCTCAATAGCTTTCTTCTCGGTGATGTCGCGGAAGATCACAACCGCTCCAAGCAGGTCGCCCCGGTCGACCACCACGGAGTAGGTCGAGCTGACGTAGCGATTCTCGCCCGACCGGCTGCGGATGGTGCCCTCCACGGTGAGTCCGCTTTCCATCAGGCGCTGGTTGGCCAGAAGACGCATCAGGGGACAGTTCTCCTGGCAGGCGGCTGCCTCCATGCCCGGGGCCTCGCAGTAGCGGGCCTGGAACACCTCGGCACAGGTGCGACCCACGGCCTGCTCGGCCGTCCAGCCCGAGATTGCCTCGGCAGCCGGATTGAAACTGGTGATGCGCTTCTCCCAGTCGAGGGTGTAGACACCGTCGGCCATGCTGTCGAGCACGGCTCGAGCGACCACGCGCTCGAGGTCGGCGGTGGAGACCAGCATGGCGTTCTCGAGGATCAGGGAAACCTGGTGAGCCATCAGGCGGGCCAGGTCGAGCTCCTCCGGGGCATAGCTGCGGGTGGCCGGATCGCCCAGGAGCAGCATTCCCAAAACTTTGCCGTCCAGCTCCAGCGGGATGGCCAGCAGACTCTTGAGTCCCAGGCGGGTGAAAAGTCGGCTTCGGTCAAGCCGGCCGAGATCCTTGGAGGAGATGAAGAACTCGCCGTCGCGCAGCACGCGTTTGCCGATGGAGCCGAGCTGACGCGAGGGAACGACCGGGCCGATGCGGCGGGTCAACTCTTCACCCCCGTAAATACGCAGGCGCCGCATCTCCTGAATCAGGATGGCCGAGAAACGGTGGTCGAGCACGCTGGCAGCCCGCTCGGCCAGGCTGGGGAGGGCGCTGGCCAGGTGAGGGGTAGCCAGCATGCTGGCGGCATACTGGTGCCAGGAGGCCAGCGCTTCGGTGCGGCGCTTGGTGGTCTCCAGGGTGGGTCGCAGGCGCGAGTTGCCCCGACGCTGGGTAGCCTGGAGCTCCTCGCTCAGCTTCTGCACCCGCAGACGCAGGGCCTCGGCCTCGCGCTCGACCTCGATGCGCTGCAGGCAGAGCGAGACCTGCTCGACCAGCCGGGCGGGCGGGGCTCCGGGGGCTTCCAGCAGCATCGCTCCCCGCCCCAGCGGGAAGCAGTAGGCCGCTTGCGGATTGGGAAAGGGGCACAGCCCGTTGAGCTGGCTGGCGGTCAGGTCGCCGGCTGCCTCGGGCAGGTCGCCGCTGAGCCGTCGCCGTGTGGGGGCGGCCGTTCCCAGGCAGGCGATCAGATCGTGACTGTCATCGGGGCCCGTGGTCGGCAGAAGGACCCAGCCTCGAGCGGCGCCGGCTCGCAGACAGCAAGCCTCGAGGGCTTCTCCCAGGAGACGGCTGGCCAGCTCGGGTAGACCGGGCCGAACCCACCTCATGCAGCTGCTCGGGACCAGTCTCCTGGACGCGTCTCGTGCTCTTGCAGCTCTCCCACGAACCCCCAGGTGAAGTGTTGCTCGAGACGCACCCGGGCCATCAGACCGGTCAGGTCGCCCTCAGCCTCAAAGTGCACCAGCCGCCCACATCGGGTGCGACCGGTGTAGCGGCTGGCGTCCTTCTTGCTCGGGCCTTCCACCAGCACCTCTGCCACGCGACCCAGCCGGATGGCGTTCAGCTCCATGCTGATAGAGTTTTGCAGCTCGATCAGGCGGTACAGACGATCCAGGCGCTCGTCCTCGGGAATTTGGTCTTTGAAGAGCGCGCCAGGCGTGCCCGGACGGGGCGAATAAGCGAACATGAAAGCGCTGTCGAAACGAGCCTGGCGCACCAGGTCGAGGGTGCGCTGGAACTGCTCTTCGGTCTCGCCGGGAAACCCCACAATGATGTCAGTGCTGAGGGCCAGCCCCGGGATGGCGCCACGCATCCGCGCTGCAAGGTCCAGGAACTCGGCTCCGGTGTAGCCGCGCTTCATGCGCTTGAGCACCTGGTCGTCGCCCGCCTGGAGCGGCAGATGGACGTGCTCGCACATGGCCGGATTGGCCGCCATGGCTTCGATAACCCGCTGGGTAAAGTAGGCCGGGTGGGGCGAGGTGAAGCGGAGGCGGTCCAGGCCGGGTGCGCCCCGCAGAGCGTCGATCAGGTCGGCGAAATCGCTCCTGGGCTCGAGGTCGCGCCCGTAATCGTTCACGTTCTGGCCCAGCAGCAGCACCTCGCGGTGGCCCTCACGGGCCAGGCGGCGCACCTCGCTGACCACCTGCAGGACGGGCTTACTCTTGAGCCGACCGCGCACGTAGGGCACGATACAGAAGGTGCACCATTGATCGCAGCCCATCGAGATGGTGACCATGGCCGAGAAGCGTCGGGTGGGCCGGGCCAACAGGTCGAAGGTATCGCCCTGCTTCTCCGCCCGCACGAAACGACCCTCACCCGACTGCACTTTGAGCACCATTTCGGGCAGCTCGCGCACGTTATGGGTGCCCAGCACCAGGTCGACCTGGGGGAAACGGTTGAGAAAATCCTCCCCGTCCTTCTGGGCCAGACAACCCACCACGGCCAGCACCTGGCGGGGGTGCTGGGCTTTGTAGCGCTTGAAGTCGCCCATACGCCCGTAGACCTTCTGATCAGCGTTGTCACGAATGCAGCAGGTGTTGAACACGGCCACATCGGCCCGCTCAGCATCGTCGGAAGCAGCCAGGCCCATGCCCTCGAGCATCCAGGCCAAAAGCTCGGAGTCATACTGATTCATCTGGCAGCCGTAGGTCTGCAGGTAGTAGCTTCCCAGGCGCGGGACGGTCGTTTCAGGCGTGGCCAACATCTCAGGCAGAACTATAGCGCCTGCCCCCTGCGGAGCGCAAGCCTCAGGGCGCACCGGCCCGAGCAGCCTGCTTGTTGATAAGCTCGATCGCCTTCTGAAGCTGGGTATCGTTCTTGACCTTACCCACGAACCGGGGCTCCATCTTCAAGCTGACGTCTGGCTCGATGCCCTTCTTGTCGATCACCTTGCCCGAAGGGGAGTAGAAGCGAGCGATGGTCAGCTTGAGGGCGGAGTCGTCGGGGAAAGGATAGAGCTGTTGGACCGAGCCCTTGCCGAAGGAGTGAGTACCCACCAGGGTGGCCACTTTGTGGTCCCGCAAAGCGCCCGCGGTGATCTCGCTGGCCGAGGCGGAGTACTCGTTGATCAGCACCACCACCGGCACATGGGGACCGTCGCCCGAGACGCTGGAGTTGTAGTCGCGGCGTTTTCCTGTGCGGTTGACGGTGTAGACCACCAGGCTGCCCCGGCGCAGGAACTGGCCCACCACTCCCACAGCCGCGTCGATGTAACCGCCGCCGTTGTTGCGAAGGTCGACCACGATCCCCTTGGCGCCCTGGGAGAGGACGTTCTGCACGCCCTGCTCGAGCTCTTCGGCGGTATCCTGACCGAACTGGCGCAAGCGGACGTAGCCGATCTGGTTGTCGAGCAGCTTGGAAGTGACCGAGACCACCTGGATCTCCTGCCGGGTCACGGTGAAGTCCCTGGGGGTCGCACCCCGGCGCTTGATGGTCAGCACGACACTCGTGCCCGGCTTGCCGCGAATGGCGGCCTGCGCCATGTCAAGGGTGATGTTCTTGGTCAGCTTGCCATCGATCTTCAGGATCTGGTCACCCGACTCCAGGCCTACCTTGGCCGCGGGGGTGCCTTCGATGGGCTCGAAAACCGTGAGCTGGTTCTTGTTCTCGCGGTCGAGCTCGATGTAGATCCCGATACCGCCGAACCCGACGGCCTGCATCTGCTCTTGCAGTTTGCGATACTCTTCCGGGGTCATCAGGACCGAGTAGGGATCCTTGAGCCCGTCGAGCATGCCGTAGATGGCCGCCAGGGTGAGCAGGCGATCATCCACCTTGTTGCCGTAGAGATCCACCAGTTGGACCAGGACGTTCTTGGACTTATCCAGCCGTTTGAGAGCTTCGGGAGAGACCTTCGCCTGCTTGAGCAGGTTGGCCACCTCCGCCTTCAAACCATTGAAGAGAGCGTCCTCGTTGACCTTCTCGACGTAATTCTCGCGGATCTGCCAGTAGACGTTCCGGAAATACTCGGCATCTGGATCAAACCCCATCGAATCAGGGCTCTTGAGCCACTTGGAGTAGTCGCGAGGCTCCAGCTCGAGGTCTTTGTTCTTCTTCGGGTCCTTGGGGTTCTTCGGATCCTTGGGCTTCTGAGCCAGTTCGGGCGGCCGCTCGGGCTCGGCCGGCTTTTCGGCCGGCTCGGACACGAACGTGCCGGTCTTCTCGTCGTTCATGCGGTCGGGGTCGAGGTGGACCACCATCGAATCGGTGGCCGGACTCACGCGGACGTCGAGCTGGGGACCATCGAGTTGGGCCAGCGTCTGCTCGACAGCCGGACTGGCCTGGCCCGACCGGCTCAACAAGCCCCAGCCCAGCGCCAGCGTCGTCAAAATCAACGCCAGAGCCGCGATTCCTATCAGTCCACCACGTCGCATCAAACCACCTCGATCAGGCAAATGTGGGCATGTCGACCAGGCCGGAGCCGCAACATGCCGCGCAGGAACGACGACCACTCCCCTGGCAGTCGGCACAGGGAATTTTTTTCTTCCCTCGACAATCAGGGCATTCGGGGCTCTGCTCGCGGGCACACCGGGGACAGACAATCTCAGTCGCACCCTGGCAGCGCTCACAGGCCCGCTGGCCGGTTCCCGAGCAGAACTTGCAGAGAATCGTCGTCAATCGCTTTCTTCCTCGGTGCGCGGATCGATCAGGCCATAGCCCCGGTCACGCTTGTAGATCACGTTGATCCGGGCGTTCGAGCTATTGAGGAAGGTGAAGAAATTGTGTCCGTGGGCTTCGAGCTCTTTGATGGCCTCATCGATCGTCATCGGGGCGGCCTGGAAACGGTAGGTATGCTCGATACGAGGGGCATAGGCAGGGCCATTCTTAGCGCCGGGCCGTTCGCTGGGACGCGTCTCTGTTTCACCGCTTCCTTCGTGGCTATCCGTGGTGCGGCGCGCGATGGCTTTGCCCTTCTGTTTCTTGAGCTGGCGCTCGAGCTTTTCAAGGACCCGGTCCACCGAGTTGTACATGTCCTTCGTGCGCTCTTCCCCACGCATGTCGAACCCTTTGCCGTGCATCGTGACTTCGACAATGTGCCAGTTGCGCTCGGTGGTCATGGTGACATCGGCTGAGAGAACCGAGGCGTCGTGGCGGGCAACTTTGCCCACCCGCTCGGATGCGTAGTTCTTGAGCGCTTCGGTGACGTCGAAGTTCTTGCCCTTGACAGTGATCTGCACTCGCAAGCCTCCTTTTGGCAGGGGTGTGATGGGGAGACAGATCTCCCGACGGAGGTGTATCCGCGATCCATTTTCGGGGCCGCTTTCCTCGACCCTGCCTGTCCGGTTAAAGTGAAGCGCCGCAGTTTTTTCAGTTTGCCGACAGACTCAACATCTGGGCAAACCGGTCCTCTAACGGTTTGCATCACGAGAGCAAAAAAGTGTGGAACTCTCAAGTTCTTTTTGATAGCATGGGAGTACCGAAAAGTTCCCACCAATGCTTGAGTCGACTTGCCCAGAACTCTTCAGCCCGATTCCCGTCCTGCGCCTGGAGCTGAGTCCCCAGCTGGCTGCGTTTGGCGCTGACCTCGCGCGCCGGTTCGAGGCTCTGGCGGAGAGGGTGGCCCACGAGTGCCAGGCCCCGGTTCCCGCTCCCGAAGCCGTCGAGGCCACCTGGCTGAAGCCCAACACCTACCGGATTCTGGTCGGAGGGGCTCAGCGAGCGGTCGGTACGGCCTACCCCGGTCGCCTGCTGGCCGTGGGTGACCTGCGAGGCCTCAAAGGCATTGCCGACCTGGACCCCATTCGAGCCCTGCCGGCGGCCTGGATCGACCGCCGCCAGCGACCCTCAGCCGAGCGTCGAGGCGCCCTGCTCTCCGAGCCGGCCGAGCTGGTGCTGCGCCACGTCGAGCTTACCTTGCGCCAGGTCCTCAACGAGCGCGCCCATATGAGCCGGGTTTTCCACCAGATTGCTCGCCTGGCCAGCCGCAACCCCAACCTGGTGCAGCGCGCCACCCGGCGGGTGGGCCGCGAAGTGCTGCTGGTCTCTCTGGCAAGTCTCGAGAGCGAGGCTATCGTTTGCCGCGACCTGGCTCCGCTGCTCGATCGGGTCGCCAGCGCCGCCCCCCTGCGCTGCACGGCCCTGGAATGCATCGAGTGGCTGCGCAGCCGCTTGCGCAGCCAGATCTCCAGCGAGTATGCTCAGCTGGGTGTGCTCGAGTGCGTGACCCTGGAGCCTGCTCTGCAACAGTGGCTCTGGTGTCGCGCCTGGCAGGGTCGCCTGAGCCTGCTGGACACTCCCGTGCGCAAGATTCTGGCCTGCCTGCGCGAGCAGGGACGACCCGTGACCTTGCTGGTGCTGCCCTACCTCAGACCCATTCTGAGCGCTCTCTTGCGGCCTTATCTCGACGGCCTTCGGGTGCTTAAGACGGACGAGCTCGAGCCGGGCACCCGGCTCGCGGTGCTGGCCAGCGTACCGCTCGGGCTGCGGCGCTGGCAGCTTCCCTGGCAGCTGT
>QWHO01000066.1 GCA_021404945.1 bacterium CPR1 | reverse complement strand
CGGAGACGCCCCAGGGACGGCGCACTTCCTCGCCCTTGGAGTGCCAGTCGCACAGGAAGCGGATGTTGGGCCTCTCCTCCACCAGCTCCACCACGTGGCGCGTCTCTGGCTCAGACAGCGGAGCCGAGCCGGGATAAACCTCGCTGTCCACATCCGAGCTTGATTTCCAGAGGTGGGGGTAGTTGCGATTGATGTCCACCCCCACGCCGCCGGCTTCGGGGGAGCGGTTCTTGCGCCACATGCTCTCGTCGAACATGGAGTAGTTGGTGCCGTCCGGGTTGGTGACCGGGATGACGTAGAGGTCGAGGCTCTGCACCAGGGCGGTGTTGGCGGCCACGGCCGGCTGGCTGGAGGTGGGGTCGTAATTGGCCAGCAGCTGCTCGGTCAGCTCCACCATGCCGATGGGCTGGCACCACTCGCGGGCGTGGGGGGCGGCAAAGTTGAGCACGCCCACCTTCTGATCGCGCTCGGGGTCGCTCCGCGGGCCGATGCGAAGGTAGTAGAGGGGGGCCGGACCGCGCAGCTCGCTCTTTTTCCCATCGTAGCCATCGGTCTGGTAAGGCCGCTCCACCAGCTCGACCAGATCGGGATAGCGCCGGCTCAGGTCCTGGGCCCACTGGTAGACCTCGCTGGGGCTCATGTAGCCGTTCACGAAACCGGTCTTGAGGCCGGCCAGTAGCCCCGCTCCGACCACCGGACCGGCGGCGGCGGCCACCGTGGGTGCCAGCACGTCGGCTCCGCGGGGCGGGGCTGAGGGATGCGCTGCGCCGCTCAGCGAAACGGCGTCGGCAGGCTCGCTCGGGGGGGCACAGGCGGCCCCGGGGCGCGAGGACCAGGTCATGGGATGGCTTGCCACCGGGGTGATAAGCATTGCTTTAAACTAGCTCGGGCCGGGCGGAGAAAAGGCTACCTGCTTGTGTACATTGCGTCGAGTCTGGTAGGCCAGCACCACCGCTCGCACCGATTCGGCTCCCGCTTCGCGCAAGGCCAGCGCGCAAGAGATCAGGGTGGACCCGGTCGTCAGCACGTCATCCACCAGCACCACCGGCCCGCTCACCCGACCGCGGGCACGAAAGGGTCTGAGCTGCTGGCGCAGAGAACGCTCGAGGCGTTTTTGCTGGGGGCCATCGGGGCAGCGGAGCAGGGCTTTCCAGGGGCGGTCCAGAGCCCGTGCCAAAAGCTCGGAGGGGTTGAAGCCTCGCTGGTGGTGGCGCCAGGGCCCGCTGGGGACGGGCACCAGCAGACCCTCGGGACAGGGCAGCAGCGCCGCCAGATCGCGGGCGCAGGCGGTGTGGCCCTTGAACTTGAGGCTGCGGATGGCCTGGCGCAGGGGACCCTGGTAAAGCCCGGCGGCCTCGACCAGATCGAGGCCCGGGAGCATTGGCGGCGAAGCAACCTCGATCTGATCCCGGCAAGCGGGGCAAAAACCGCGCCCGAACCGATCGCAGCCCGGGCAGCGGGGAGGGAACAGCAGGTCGGTGAGCAGTCTAAGGGGCAACTGGCCGGGCTTTGAACGTGAACCGGCTCCCGCTACCCAGGACGACCTGCCGGTAGCGATGACCCCCTTCGAGCACGCAGCCAGCGCCCACCAGGGCATCGCTGACGTCGGCCTCGCGGTTGATGCGGCTGGCGTCCCAGATGACGCTGGAGGCGAGCCGCACGCCTTCCTCCAGCACCACCCCGTCGCCCAGGACCAGGGGGCCCTGCAACGCGGCACCCGCCTCCACGTGGGCACCCCGCCCCAGCACCACGGGCGGATAGACGCTGGCCTCGGGATGCAAGAAGGCGTGCTCGTCGAGCCAGATGCCCGGCTTGACCTCGCGTCCCGGCATGGGCAGGCCCACCCGGCCCTCGAGAAAGTCGCGGTTGCCCTGGCGGTAGCTCATCAGATCGCCCACGTCGCGCCAGTAGCCCTCCAGATCGAGGGCGTAGAAGGGCCGGCCCTCCTGGACCAGGCGGGGAAAGAGCTGGCGACCGAAATCGTAGACGATGTTGGGGATCAGCTCGAAGATGGCGGGCTCGAAGACATAGATACCGGTGTTGCAGAGGGGGCTGAAGACCTCGTCGGCCCGGGGCTTCTCCTGGTAGCGCACCACCCGGCCCTGCTCGTCGGTGGCCAGCAGGCCGACCTCGCTCGGGTCGTCCCGGCGCACCACGGCCAGGGTGGCCAGGGCCTCGCGCTCTTTGTGGAAGGCGATCAGGGCGCTCAGGTCGAGATCGGTCAGCAGATCGCCTCCGATGACCAGAAAGGTGGAGCGGAAAAAGTCGGCCACCTGGCGCACGCCACCCGCGGTCCCGAGCAGCTCGGGCTCGACAGAATAATGCAGCCGGGTGCCCTGGAACTCTGTCTCCCCGAAGTAGTCGGTCACGTAGCGGGGCAGGAGGTGCAGGTTGATCATGACCTCGTCCAGGCCGTGTTGCCTGAGGTGAGCGAGGGTGTGCTCGAGGATGGGCCGGTTGACCATCGGCACCATGGGCATGGGCAGGGCGTAAGTCAGGGGGTAGAGCCGGGGCGCGCCCCCCGCGGCCAGCACCATGGCCTGCATCAAAGAGCCCGAGCGCCTTCCGCGCCCTTTCTCACCACCTGCAGCATGAAGCGCGGGATGGCCAGCATGCGGGTGAACCGGCTGGGCTGGCGCACCAGGCGATAGAACCACTCCAGGCCCAGCGAGCACATCCAGCCAGGGGCTCGCTGCACCTTGCCGGCATAGACGTCCAGGCTTCCGCCCACTCCGATGCCTACCCGCACTCCCAGCTCGGCGGCGTGACGCTGCATCCACTTCTCCTGGCGCGGAAAGCCCAGGGCCGCCAGCAGGATGTCGGCTCGGGAGGCATTCACGGCCGCGATGGCCTCCTGGTCGTCCTTGAAGTAGCCGTGCATGGTGCCGGCGACCTCGACGCCAAAGCGTTGCTCGAGCGCGGCGGCGGCCGCTTCGGCCACGCCCGGGGAGGCTCCGAGCAGGAAAAGGCGGGGCTTGCGACCCGAGGGGAGGGTCGCAAGCCGGGGGATCAGATCCACCCCGGGCACCCGCTCGGCCAGCGGATAGGCGCAGCGGCGCGAGGCCCACACCACCCCGGCGCTGTCGGGCACTACCAGATCGGCCTGGTTGACCAGCTCGCGATACTCGGCATCCTGCTGGGCGTGCATGATCATCTCGACGCCCAGGGTGACCACCTGGTGAAATTTATTCTCGTCAAGCAGGCTCTCGAGACGCGTCAGAGCTTCGTGCATCGAGAGGCGATGCACTCTGACTCCAAGGATTTCCAGGCTTTGCACCTCGGGATGGACTGTCGCTGCCATGGCTCGCCCTTTCTAGAAAGAGCCATGAAACCCTGTTTGGCGGGGATTGAACCGGCTCCGAAAGATGAAGAATTTACAAGTCGGATCCTCCGGGGGGGTGGGCCGGGTAACTGGCGAACCAGTTCGGATGACACGATTTCTGCTCATCTTGCTGTTGATGGGCCTGGCTCGGGCCCAGGAACTCGAACTGACACCGTTTGCCTATCAGGGAGTGGTGCAACAGGTCACTCCCGGTGGGGTGTGGCTGCAGACCTCCGACGGGCTGAACGTCATGCTGCCCCAGGGGCTCGACTTCGAAGTGGGGGGAACCCGCGTCGGAGTGAACTCGCTGGTTCCTGGCAACCCCTGCTCGGTGCTCGTTCCCGCAGGCCCGGCCCAGGTCGTCGCTGTGCAGGGGGACCTGTGCACTCTGATGCTCCCCACCGGCCCCTGCCAGGTGCCCGTTTCGTTCTTGCCGGCCGATGCCCTGGGCAAAGGCAAGGTCTCCGTGCTCAAGGACAACGGCAAGGTCGTCAACGTCCCCCTCAACGCCGCTTTGAACATGCAGCGCTCGCAGGGGGCTCGCATTCTGGGCGCTCCGGGTCTCTCCGTCCCTCGCTGGACCAGCGGCGCTCCGCTGGAAGGGGTCGTCTGCGGCTACCAGGGCGACGACCTGCTGCTGGTGAACGCCGCCGGCGGCCTGCTGGCGGTGCCCTCGCGCTTTGCCCCGTCGCTGGCTCCGGGCCGGCCCATCTTCGTTCCGGGCGGGCCCGACTTCAAGGTGCAGACCTGGGTGCCGGGCTACAAGGCCAAAGGGGGGCCGGTCAAGGTCGATATCGGCGGCCCCGGCAACTCGGGCAAGGGGAACCCCGGCAAGGGCAACAAAGGCGGCAAGGGCAAGTTCAAGTTCTGAGGGAGCCTGGAGGTGGCGCCGCCCTCCCCCCTCTGGTTCCCAACTCTGATTCAATCCTGACTTTCGTTGAGGTGAGTGGTACACTCTGTCCCATGAAGAAGTCGAGGGGAATCTTTCTTGTCAGCGTGATGTTCGTAGCCATGCTGGCGGCGATGTTCGTGGGGGCGGCGCTGGAGCTGGCGCCCGGAGGCCTCGGCAGGGCGCGGCAGAACGGCGAGAGCCTGATGGCCCAGAAGGCGTCCCGCTCGGGCATCGAGTATGCCCTGACCCGCCTGAGGCAGGATGCGCGCTGGTGCGGGGCCTCCAACCGGGTCGTGGTGGATACCCCCGACTTCTTCGTGACCGAGAACGACGGAATGGTGATCGGCTGGCTCAAGGACTCGAGCGGCTCGGTGGGGCAGTTCCGCATCCGCTTCAACCTGATCGACGGCAGCCCCGGCGCTGATGGACTGCCCGATCCGGCGGCTCCCTTCGATTTTAGCTATCCCTACGTGTCGGTGAACAACCTGATGGGAAACTCAGAGACCACTTCCAGGGCGACCGACGGGACGGATAGGGTGATCGTCCCGGCTCACGCTGTCTACCTGGCGGTGGAAGGACGCGCGGGTCGAGGCTTGAGCGGCCTTGACTCGGCCAACTTCAACCCCGGCCAGACCTTCTCCAGCGTCACCCCCTGCACGATCGAGTGCATCCAGCGCGTGACCAACCTGGGTCCGCCAGTCGATCAGGCCGTCGTCATGGGCGGGGGCAACGTGTCCCTGCGACTGAGAGACCCGGCCGGCAAGGTCCAGATCGACGCCACCTCTTCGGGAGCCCTGGTTCGGATGCGCAGCAAGGGCGACATCGCCGTTGAGGACGGCGCCTCCCCCAACGTGGACGCGCCCAACGCGGTGCTGCTGGCCAACAACGTCAGCGCCAACCTGCCCGGTACGGGTGTCACGGTCGACGTGGAGGACCCGGCGGCGGAATTCTATAAGATCCCCGCTTCCGACGTGCACACGGCGGATGGCACCCATACGCTGATGGGCGGAACCTACACTGTCGATCAGAACGGCAACGTCGACTATTACGACATGCCCCTGGCGACCTATCTCGAGCGGATGAGCGACCCGGCCACGGCGGCCACCACCCTGCCGACCGTCGCGAGCTTCACTTTCAATGGCAGCGTGGCCAGCTTGAGCAGTCCCGCTGCCGGCCAGTATGAGCTGACGATCTCGGGCGATCTCCTGGTGGAGCCTTCCACTACCGGGCAGCAGGATCTGGCCATCATCCCCAAGCGGGGGGCCAAAGCGAGCCGGGCCGATGGGGGCGGAGGCGGCGGCGGCGGCGGAATTTACACCATTCCTGGGGACACGACGGTGGCTCCCGTGGCCGCGAACTTCGTCATGGGGGGGGACGCCAACCATTATCTCTCCTCCACGGCCGACAACGTTTTCTACGCCACGGTCGCGCAGACCGCCGGGTTGAGCAACACCATCGCCTGGGGGGGCGGGGGCGAGGTCACGGGCCAGATCCAGTGGGGCGGGGGAGCGATCACCAACCTGCAGGCGTCCGGCTCTGTTTACAGCAATTTTGACAACGTGGCCGGGAATTTTCCCCATATCTACACGGCCATCGCCAACGCGGTGGGCAGCGATCCCAACTTGTTCGACCAGTTCCCCGGTCAGCTGAGCATGTGGGGTTACACGACGGCCGGCGGCGGCGGCGCGGGCGGTGGCGGCACCGGTGGTGGCACCGGGGGAGTCGCCACCGAGGTCACCGATACCCTCACGACCAGGAATCTGACGCTGAACCTCCAACCGCCCGCTCCCGGCGGCTCGGTAACTTTGTCCTCGCCCGGAGACCTCGTGATCGGGGCCACCCTGAACGGAACCGGCGCCACCCTGGTCTCGGGGCGGGACATCAGGATCATCGGGACCGGTCTGGACCTCTCCAGCGAGCCCGGCGCCAGCCGCGGGCTGAGCATGTATGCCAACGGCAATATCTCGGTGAGCACCTATACCGAGGACCTGTCTGGAGCGAGCGCGGTGGATGCCTATCGGGACTTCTCCGTCACCGGCACCGTTTACGCCAACCAGGGGTTCAGCGCCGTGGTGGGCGAGGAGGACGTGGGCTACAAATCCTTCAACCTGCGGGGAGCGCTGGTGGCCTATGGGGGGGACCCGGCCACCGGCAACCCCGGCTCGGCGGGCACGGTGGACATCACCGCCGCCAGCTCCAATCTGATCTTCGATCCCGCCTACCTGATGGATCTTTATGAAAACCTGCCCGGAGGGCTCAAGCTCGAGCCGCTGACGTGGAACGTTCGCTGAGAGGTTACAATCTGGCCGAGATCATCCTGGCCGTGGGGCTGGCGGTGGTCGTCGTGCTGGCTCTGCTGGGCGTGGGGCTCAGCGCTACGCGCAGCAACCGGAAGGCCACCGATAGCGTTGCCGGTCAACTGGTCGCAGACATGGTCTTGGAGAATGCTCTGCATGCCGCCGCCAAAGACAGCGCCGATCCCCTCTGGGCAGCCAACTCCGGGACTGCTCCCCTGGCCACCGGGACCGTTCAGGTGGGAGCCACGGCCTTCGACTATCGGACCTTTGCGCGCAACGTCCCGGTCAGCGCCGACGCCGGCTCGTCCCCGCCCCCGGGCGCGCCCTTGCTCATGAAAAAAGTCGACGTCGAGGTCAGCTGGTGGAACGGCGACCAGGCACCCCGAGAGGGCTACGGAAATCTGAAAGCCTATGCGACGCGGACGATCCAGGTTCCCTGAGGCGGGCTATTCGCTGCCCGAGATCCTGGTGGCGGTGGCCATCTTCGCCGTGCTGTCGCTCACGATGCTGGCCGCCTTCGTGCTCACTTCCAAAATTTACCGCCACAGCTCCGGGCGCGACAGCGCCACCCGCGAGCTACAGAAGGCGGCCCGGTCTCTGCGGCGCGATCTGGCCCTGGCCCGGGTGGAGCCCGGTCGGTTCCAGGTCGGCCAGGTGGGGCCCAGCCTGGGAGGGGGCTCGGATGGAGATGCGGTCGTGTTTGTCTCTCCGGTCGATCCCACCATTCAGGAGCTGCGCCAGAAGTCCGACGGAAGCCCTTTCATGATGCGCAACATCCTCTACTACCTGGTGGCCCCCGGCTCGCACGCCCAGACCTTCGGATACCCCTGTCCCGGAATCGCAGACGCTGACGGCTACGAGGGAGGCTGCGCCCACAAGGTGCTGCTGAGGGCCAGCCTTGATGGACCCCTGGGAAAAGCGCCCGCCGATCCGGCCGATCCGGCCTCGGAGAACACGCTCGTGCCCCTGGTGGGACTCCTTCTTCCGATGAACGGTCTGCAGCCCCCGCCCGACTACGAGATCGTGGCCGTCAATCTGCAGACCTTTCGTTGCCGGCCCCAGGACGGGCGATTCGAGGTCGACCTGGCCGCCTGCGACATCGGCGAGGCGCGTCGGGAAGGCAAGCTCGGCTCGAGTCTCACCGGGTCGCCCTACCAGTTGCAGGTCCGTTTCTCGGTTTACGCGGGCAATTGAGTCAGAGGCGCAGGTAGACCCGGGTGACCACTTCCATGCCGTTGGGGGGGTTGCCCTGGCTGGTCAGGCCCAGCTCCAGGCCCAGGGCCGAGCCTTCCCGGAAGATCAGCTTGGAGAGCTTGTCGGTGAGCAGGATCTCGGGCAGGGTGGGGTCGTTGATCAGGACGTCCGGGGTCACGTTGGGGCTGGGTAAGTTCGGCACCGATTGGGTGGGATCGGTCGGGTCGACGGGTCGGATCTTCTGGTACAGCCGCGTCTGTCTCTGGTAGAAGCAGACATGCTTATAATAGAAGGGTGCACCTGTGCTGGGGTCGTGACTGTAGAGACCGTCCGGGCTCTCGGCCGAGACGAAGCAAAGAGCGTCCTGGGTCAGGTTGATCTCCACCGATTCGTAGGCGGCCGAGGCCAGCGCCCGCTCGATCTTGTTGACCGCGGCCAGCGTCTCGCGCTGGATAGTGGCCGTATCGTGGGTACGGTTGGAGTAGCGCATGGCCAGCACCAGCGCGGCATAGGTCGCGCTCATGATGATCCCGAGCAGGACCATTGAGATCAAGACTTCCAGCAGGGTCAGCCCTCTGGAAGCTTTACGGCGCTGTGCGGGCAATTTCGGTCTCCAGCGTCAGATTGCGGTCGAATTCCCAGTGCCAGCTCACGGTCACCCGCACGCTCTTGAGCCCCGGGTTGACCTCGGTGACATCCATGGTCACGTTGTAAGTGACGTTGAGATCGGTCCCGTTGACCTTGAGGGTGAACGGGATGGCGGGGAGACTCTCGGTGAACAGGGCTTCGTAGCTGCGAGCTCGAGCCGTCTCGAGCTGGTTCTCGGCCAGATGGGTGGCGATGAGGTTCAGCTGCGACTGGCGCACTGCTCGGGCCGAGAGCGGGAAGATGCCCAGCAAGATCATGACCGAGCTGGCGAAGACGGCCGCCGCCACCAGCATCTCCATTACCGAGAATCCGCGCCGACTTTGCAAGCTCAAAACCTCTGCCAGGAGATGATCATCACCGGCTGGTTCAGGCCCAGGCCGCCGCCGACGCCCCCGAAGCCGCCGGTCAACCAGGACTCAAAGCCCGGCAGCAACATGCCCGAGGGCTCATAAAGAATGTTGCGGTTTCCGTTGCTGGTAAAGTTTCCCGCATAGCAGACGATCTGGCCCCTGAGATTGAAGTTGCCCTGGGTGCTGACGTTCCCGTGGGCCAGGATCAGTCCGGCGATCTCATTGTGACCGCCTGTGAAGGTGATACTGGGGTTGCCCAGGGCGGGCATCTGGCCTTGCCAGCGCAAGGCCAGCACATTGACTCTGGCGAAGCCGTGAATGGCGCGGTTGAAGGTCACCGGGTTTCCTCGTCCGCTGACGATGGTGCCTTCGCCGCTGACGGTATCGATGGTAACCCCGTCAGGAAAAAAGTGAATCTTTCCGTCCAGGGCCAAGTTGCCCACCACCGTTTCGGGGTGCTGCACCACATCGGTCCGGGCGGCGTCGATCTGATAGAGTCCGGTGAGGGGATCGACGACGTAGTCGCCCAGTCCGTCCTCGGTCAATCCCAGCAGGGTCACCGGGTCGGGGTTGGGCAGCACCTCGCCCACCTCGCCCAGGTTGAGGGTGTTGGTGAAGCGACCGTCGTCGATGAAGGCGGAGGTGGCCGGCGTGTTGTCGTTGGCAAAGACGTTGGAGCCTGTCTGGTTGACTGTCTGGGCGGCGCGAATGTCCTGCGAGGAGTCCACCTTGACTCCGTTGCCCAGTTGGATGTCCTCATGGGAGAGAACCCGTCCGTTGCCGTTCACCGGGGTGATCCGGATGCCCCCGCCCACACTCAGGTCGCCCGTGGACTTGAGGCTGCCGCCGATGCGACCGCCTCCCTGGATGTCGACCGTTCCCCCGGCGGCCACGGTGTAGGGGAAGCTGGAGGTAGCCTCGCCGTTTTCCAGCCCGCGGATCATCACGCCCACCCGGCGCTCGTAGCGGTCACCGGTGGTGGCCGTGGAGAGGAGGTAGGCTGCGCCTGCGGGCACCTGAGGAGGGCCTACGCTGGGGCCCATCGTGACGCGCACCTGGTAGCTCGACTGGCCGAGCTGTCCGTTCAGGTTGCCCGTGCCGCCCCCGATGATGTCGCGAATCGAGCGAGCGATGCCAGCCTCGGCGGCATACAGGGATTGCTTTTGAAAGGTATCCACCCGGGCCTGCTGCAGGTTGACGACCCCCGAAGAGGCCACCACCGAGACGATGATGAGCATCAGGGTCAGCACCGAGAGAACCACGGGCAGAGCGATGGCGCGCTGTTTCACAAGGCCTCCAGCAAACTGTAGATGGGCATGAAGACGGCCAGCAAGATGAAACCCACGATCCCTCCCATGATGGTCAGCATCAAAGGCTCAATCAGGGCCAGAGCGGTCTGCAACGAGAGATCGAGCTCGGTCTCGTAGAAGTCGGCCAGGCGGTGAAGAATGCGGGGCATTTTGCCGGATTCTTCACCCACCCGAAGCATGTGAGCGCA
The DNA here is from genome assembly GCA_021404945.1 of bacterium CPR1. GTDB lineage: Bacteria > Vulcanimicrobiota > Xenobia > Xenobiales > QWHO01 > QWHO01. The sequence continues at coordinate 8,300 of QWHO01000066.1, read as the reverse complement.
CTCGGGGGGAAAAAACTTGGTGTTGATGAGCTCGCGGGCCAGCGAGCCGTGTCCGTCGCGCACGCGCACGCCCAGGGCCTGGAGCTCGTCATACACGATCTCGTTCCCTACCACGCTGCCGGCCACCTCCAGGGAGTGTAACTGGGGTACCCCACATTCTATCAAAATTCCCAGGGTGCGGCAGAAGCGGGCCAGCATCACGTCGCGGTGCACCCGGGAGAGGACCGGGGTGTGCAGAATGAGCCAGGCCCACTGGCGCCGTCCGCCACGGGTGGAGGTGAAGTAGAACCAGGCCTGGGCGCTCAGGTAGGGGACAACAAGCAGCAGGGCGAGGAGTACCCAGGGGTCGGTGAACAACTGGCTGGTCTTCAGCACGATGCGAGTCAGGAAAGGGAGCCTCAGCGAGAGGCCCTCGAAAAAGCTGACAAAAGCGGGAAAGACGTGCAAGACCATGAAGGCGGTCATGGCCACGCTGGAGATGAAGACCAGAGCCGGGTAGGCCAGCGAGGACCGGAGCCTCTGGTAGAGCCGCATATCGCGTTCGAGGAAGTCGGATAATCGCTTGAGGATCTCGTCCAGGCTGCCCGACACCTCTCCGGCTCTCACCAGGCTGACGTAGACCGGGCCGAAGGCGCGGGGATTGCGGGCCAGCGAGTTGCTGAAGCCCTTGCCGTCGCGCACTCCATCCATCACGCTGGCGATGGCCGCCCGCAGCCGGGGGCTCCAGGCCTGGTTGAGCAGGCAGCCCAGAGATTTCAGGATCGGCACGCCGGCGCTGATCAAAAGAGAGAGCTGGCGGGTGAAGAGGGCCAGCTCGGTGACGCTGACCGTCGCCACACCGCTGAACTTCCGCTTGAGGCGCTTGAGCAGGGGCAGCTTCTCGCGCACGCCCAGCACGACGTATTCCAGGGTCTCAAGCTCTCGAACCAGCTCGAGCCGGGTGGGTGCCTCGGCTTGGCCCTGCAACACCTTGCCCTTGGGGTCGCGAACTTCGTAGAGGTAAGTCGGCATCTCCAGCTTTCCAGGCGTGCCCTACGGTTCCCGTCAGGCAGCCGCACAGGGTCCATTTCGCCACTCCACCTGAAGATTCCCCGGGGAGGCGCCTGGAGTGTCGGTGGGTGGGGAATTCCTGCGCCCCCCTTTCGGGCCCCGGGGCACCTGGAGCGAACGGATGTTCGGGCTTGTGGGCGCATGCGCACTCAACTCCCCGGCGCAGGCGAACGGCTGCGAATCAGGCCTCGTCGTCCATCCAGGATTCCTTCTCGGGATTCACCGGCAAGAGCATGCGAAAGCAGCTGCCCTCGCCCAGCTTGCTCTCCACCTCGAGCTCGCCCCCGTGGGCCTCGACGATGTTCTTGGCGATGGCAAGCCCCAGCCCCCGACCCCCGAAGCGAGCCGTGCGACCCTTTTCGACGCGGTAGAAGCGCTCGAAGATGCGGGCTAGCTCCTGCTCGGGAATTCCGGCTCCCCGGTCGACCACCTCCACCACGGCCATCCCTTCGTACATCCGGGTGCGCACCGTCACCTGGCCGCCCGGTTGAGAGTATTTGATGGCGTTGTCGGTCAGGTTCAGCAGCACCTGGCTGATCCGGTCCTCGTCGGCCCGAATCTCGGTCAGCTCGGGGTCAAACTCGGTGGCCATGGCCACCTCGGCCTTCTGGGCGTAACTGTCGAGCACTGCCACGGTGTGGTTGGCCACCGCGCGCAGGTCCACCGGCTGGAACTTCAGGGCCACCTGGTGGGCCTCGATCATGCTGAGATCGAGCAGATCGTGAATCAACCGCTCGAGCCGCTTGGCCTCCTCGCTGATGATGCTCAGCCAGCGATGGGTCAGGTCGCGGTCCTCCATGGCCCCTTCGAGCAGGGTCTCGGCGTAGCCCTTGATGCAGGTCAGCGGAGTGCGCAGCTCGTGGGAGACGTTGGAGACAAAGGTGACCAGGATCTCCTCCAGCTCGGACTTGAGGGCGGCCTCGCGACGGGCCTCCTCGACGAGCTTGTCCACCGGCAGGCGAGGGTCGTACTTGATGACGGTGTAGCCGCTGCGCAGGTCGACCTTCTCCTTGACTCCGAGTTGCACGGCCCGCTCGTTGAGGATGTTGGTGAGCTTGTGCACCACCCGCGAGCTGACCACTTTGAGATCGGTGGGAGAGAAGGCGTCCTTGCGGCGGGGCGGGCTGAACAGGTAGATCACGAAGTAGTCCGAGCCAGCCCCGCCCACGGCTACCAGGTCCTCGTCGCGGAACAGCTTGCCGCGCTGGCGGATCAGAGTCTGGCCCAGCAAGTTGCGCAGGTTCTCGGCCACTTCTTCGCCGTAGGTTTCGATCAGGTTGTGGAACTGCACCACGTCCACGTAGATGAAGCCCGCTTGCTCGCGCTTGAGCAGCTCGTTCTCGACCCGGTCGAGCACGGTGCTGAGCACCGGCAGTCCGGCGCTGTCCTCGGTCACCTCAAGTCGATCTGCCATGCGCGTAAGGCCTCCAATTGCTCTAGATGGGTCAGGTTGCAGTGCAGCGGGGTTACCGACACATAGCCACTCTCGATGGCGCCGAAGTCGGTTCCGGGTAGCGGCTCGCCCCGGGGAGCATCCCCTGAGACCCAGAAATACTCCGTTCCCCATGGATCTACCCGCTTGACGATTCGCTGCGAATATTCGGTGTGTCCCTGGCGGGTGACCTGAACGCCCTGGAGCTGCTCCTCGGGAAGAGCCGGCACATTGACGTTCAAGAGCGTCTTGGAGGGCATGCCATAGCGTTGCACGGCCTGCACCATCCTCACCGCCACCCGGGCGGCGGTTTCATAGTGCATAGGCCTGGAGCGCGGTTGTGAGAAGGCCAGCGAGGGCACCCCGTGGATCATGCCCTCCAGTGCGGCCGCCACCGTGCCCGAGTAGGTCACGTCGTCGCCCAGGTTGGAGCCCCGGTTGATGCCCGAGAGCACCAGGTCGGGCCGATCCTCGGCCAGCAGGTCGTAGAGCGCGAGCAGCACGCAGTCGGTGGGGGTGCCATCGGTGCTGTAGCAAACGTAGCTCTCCTGCTCTTCGAGCTTGCGCACCCGCAGCGGGGAGTGAAAGGTCAGCGAATGGCCCACGGCGCTGCGCTCGCGGTCGGGGGCCACCACCGTCAGGCGGGCCAGGGGGCGAAAGGTGGCGATCATCGCCTGCAGGCCATCGGCGTGAACGCCGTCGTCGTTGGTGAGCAAAAGGTGCATTCAGAACATGCAGAAACCCAGGGCCCCCGGTGAAGGGCCCCGGTTGGCCGCTCGGGCGTCGGCTATTCCTCGACGCGCCGGCGGGCCGTGCTGGCTCGTCGGCCCTGGGCCAGAAGGCGCTCGGCCTCCTGAATCAGCTCCTTCACCTTGGTTGCGCGGGGGTCGCGCTGGCGACGAGAGTCCATGTACTCGTAGCCAGCCTTGATCGCCACGGTCAGGAGCAGCCCGGCCCCGACGCCCATCGCGACCCACTTCCAGGTGGACGAGGTCCGGCGGGTCCGCTTGCCTTTCACCCTGATGCCTCCTTGGTTGACCGCAAGAGCTTAGAAAGCGAGCCCTGCAGCCCGGATAGTGCTCAAATTCGAATCAGCGCGCGGAAAATCCTGCTCGTTTCGAACATTTGTTTGAAAAAGGCTCACTCCGGTTTCTTGCGGAAGAAGAGCGCCATGACAGCGGCCGCGATGAGCCCGATCACAGCCCCGACAGGGCCGAGAATCCCTCCCCCGATCATGTACCCGAGCTTGTCCTGCAGGGGGCCCTCCGGGATCTCGAAGCCGGCCTCGAAGAACGGCTCCCAGTAGTGGGGCAACTGGTAGACCACCACGGCCAGAACGGCCAGCAGCACGAACTTGATGCCAAAGCCCTTCAGGCCTCGGATGGGCAGCAAGCCCAGGACCAGAAAGATCGCCAGCGTACCAATGCCCAGAGCCACCGTGCCCCTCCATCTGCCCGCCATCCCGGCTGAGCTTGAGAATTCGTCAAGGCTTTGAACTTCACCGCCAGCAGGACAAGCTCCTCTGGAGGGGGGTCAGACCACCGCTCCCCCGTCCACTGAAAGTACATGGCCGTTGACATAGCTCGCTTCATCCGAGGCCAGCCAGAGGTAGGCGTTGGCGACCTCTTCGGGCGATCCCATGCGGCGCAGGGGAACCCGCTCGTTGATCTTCTCCACCACTTTGTCGGGAATGCCTGCCGTCATGCGGGTCTGGATGAATCCGGGAGCTACGGCGTTGACCCGGATTCCTTTGGGTCCGAGCTCGCGGCCCCAGACCTTCGTCATGCCGATGACGCCCGCCTTGGCGGCCACATAGTTGGATTGGCCGAAGTTGCCGTAGAGCGCCACCACCGAGGAAGCGTTGAGGATCACCCCGCTGCCCTGCTCCACCATCCGGCGAGCCACCGCCCGCGTGCAGGTGAAGACAGCCTTCAAATTGATGTCGATGACGGCATCGAAGTCGGCCTCGCTCATCTTGAGCAGTTGGGCGTCACGCAGGATGCCGGCGTTGTTGACCAGCACGTCCAGCCGACCCCAATGAGAGATGATGCGCTCGAGCCCTGCCTCGATCGATTCCGGCGAGCTCACGTCCAGCTCCAGGGCCAGACCCCGCTCGCCCAACTCGTGGGCGACTTCCGAAGCCACCTGCAGGTCGACGTCCGCGACGGCCACGCGCGCGCCCTCCTGGGCGAAGCGAATGGCGGTGGCGCGACCGATCCCTCGTCCCCCTCCGGTGATCAGGCAAACTCTGTCTTTGAGACGCATAGAACCCCGTTCTTCCAGGACAATCTGGTCTTGCAGTTGCATTGTTTTCAATCCTCCGCCCTCAAAGTAGGGCTCAGACGTTGCAAATGCGTTACTTCAGGATGTCACGGGGGACCGAGAAGGTGAACTCGGCTACCTTGCCTTCGTTGGCCTCGGAGTTGCCGGGCACGGCCACCATCAGCTTGAGGTCTTTGCCGCCCTCGTCGCGCACGGCGAAGCTGCGGTCAACGATCTCGGCCAGACCGTCACCGTGGTCAAAGAGCGAGCCCGCCGGGACGCTGGCCAGCTGGCCGCGGATGCTGTTGAGCACGTGGCTCTGCTGGCCCTGGCTCAAGAGCGAGCTGAGCAGGACACGCTGACCCTCCACGTGGTCGAAGGTCATGAGCTCGGCGGTCTGGTTGGGGCTGCCGCCGGTGTAGACGTCCGAAGTGACGGCGATGGAGGCCAGCGTAGCCGCCCCGCCGGCCGGGCGCACGCTGGTTTTCACGTGCCAGTTCTCGTTCCCCTCGTTGGCAAAGGCGTCGAGATACTCCGGCATCAGGCCCTCTCGGGCGTCGTAAACTTTGACGTCTTCGGTGCCGCCGCGAGCGATCAGCTGGGCACCCTCGTAGGTGAAGGTAAAGCCGTTGGCCTCGGTGCTCATGCGGTCGTTGCGCAGCTCGACGTAGTCGGCCGAGGGGCCGAAGCTGGTGGCCGAGGGCGTGGTGTTGAAGCGGGCGTCCTGCAGGGCGATACCGTACTGGGCTTTCTGAACTTCGGTCTTGAGGTCGGCCTTCGTTTCCCGGGCTCCCTGGTGCACCGTCACGGCTGCCACCGGGGCGGTGGCCTCGTGGGTTCCGGCCGCCATCGGACCCAGGGTCGCCATCCCCACCCCCAGCGCCGCCGTCAGGCCCAGTAGACCCAGCGCCCAGCGCGGTACCCTGCGCTTCTCGGAGCCCTCGTTGCTGGCCGGTGGAACGTGAATGACCGGTGGCGCGGCGAATTCGCCGCTGGTTACGGTATCTTGCGGGCCCACCCCTCCGGCCGAGCCGGGAGGCATGCCGTTTTGCAGGTTGGATCGGGTCACGCCCACGTGAGGGCTGTGGAAGTTGAGGGGGGACGTGTTCATGTTGCTTGATTCACCGCCACGGAAAGTCTTACCTGTGAGGTTAGCCGGGGCGGCTGAAAGAAGGCTAAAACTCGACCAGCACTCGGGGCGGAGTGGCCAGCCCCGGGCTGAACGAACCCGGACTGCCGGGAGTTAAGGCCAGCGGCACCGCCGGCCCCGAGTCGCCGTCAGCCAGGGGTTTGGAGGCGGCCTCGATGGCCTGCTCGATCACCTTGTCGGGAACCCGCTGGGGGCTCTCGTCCGCCAGCACGTCGGCGATCCACTGCTGGCCCTGGCGGTCCGAGACCAGCGACTTGTGGTTGAGGTGCAGCACCGACTGGGCGATGAGCTCGGTGCCTCTGGGCATTTTCAGGGCGCTTTCGAGGTAGAGCAAGCCGTCCGAGGGCCCACCCTTTTCGTTGACGATCCCCTGGATGTCGGCCCTGTCTCCGGCCAGCACGGCCACCTGGATGCCGGGAAGGATGGGAGTCTTGTGCAGGCGCTCGACCAGGTTGCCGCCCTCCTGGATGTAGTGGTCGATGCCTTTGGAGTAGCTCACGAAGCCCTGGCCACCCTCGTAGGTTGTGTGCCAGTCGGGCTCGCTCATGGGCACGGGGAAGCGGTGGGCCCAGCGGGCCAGCATCTGGCGCTGGCCGGGCCAGTGGTCGGGGCCTTCGGAGCTGAAGCCCATGGCGCTGGTATCGCGCATGCTGCCCCAGGCCACCATCCGCTCCCAGGACATGGGCGCGTTCAGGCGGGGGCTGTCAGAGTCACCATAGAGGACGTAGTTGGTGGAAGGGTGGCGGAACATGGTGTCGATGCCCCCGTTGGGGGCGGCCACCAGCACCAGCCTGCGCACGTCGCCCTGGTTTGTGGCCATCCAGTCGTGGGCCACTCCCGAGCAATACATGCGGGTGGCCTGCCCGCCTTTGCTATGGCCGACCAGGTCGATCTGGGGAGCGCCCGTGAGAGCTCGGATGCGCTCGGAAGCGTTGGCAATCTGCTGGGCCCAGAAGAACTGATCGTCCTGGTTGTGAGCAAAACTGACCGCGTAGACCTGGAAGCCCTGCTCGCGCAGCAGTTGGGGCAGTCCCTGGTTGCTGCCGTCCTCTTTGGGATCCCACCAGAATTCGGCGCTCTTGCTGGCGCCATGCACGAGCAGCACGGGGGTGGGCTTGACCGCTACGCCGGGAGGAGGGTCACCCGCGTAGTGGAGCAGCGCATCGCCGGAGTGGGGCCGGTCGGTTCCGAAAGCGGCGATCACCTCGGGGCTGCGCTGGGTGGTGCGGGGGTGGAAGTTTCGCTGGATCAGGTTGGGGTTCTTGTCGCGCATCAACTCGATCCAGCCGCCGTGACGCGACGGGGTGCGATGCACCACCTGCACCCGCTCGGTGGAAGCCGTCTGACCGCTCAGCACCACCTGGTCGGCGGGGCCCGAGGCAGGCGCGGCGGCGGCCGTCGGACGGCGCAGGGAGGGCGTTGGGGAGAGGTGCACGGGGGAAACTTGCATGACGCTGACAGCATCCTACCCGGGCTGCTCGTCGGTCGTCTTAACAGCTTGTTAAAGTCCCTTCGGGCCGACCAGGGAATGTAGTCAGCCCTGGACTTCGAGCCGCTGTCACCGAGGATCGGCCCCGCCGCGAAGAGAACAAGCGCCCCTCGTCAGGGCAGGTGCCGACTCAGCCATTCTGGCAGGGACTGGAGGTAACCGTGAATTTCGAGCCAGTCCACGATCTCGTGACCGAACAGGTAGAAGCTTCCACCGGTCACCAGCGTGCCCAGAAAGAGCAACAGGAGCAAACAACCCGCAACGGAGCCCTTCTTGCGACGAGCGGGATGGTCTTGATCATCATCGAGATGGTCGGTGTAGGAGTCATCCTCGGCTCGGCGGCGTCGCGAGGGAGCAGGCCCCTGAGGCTCCGCCTTCCTGCTTGGCGAGCGCGGAGGCAGAACCTTGCTCCAGGAGTCGATGACTTCGACCGGCTCTTCTTGCGCGGTGAAGTGGGTTTCCAGCTCAGGCTCGTCCAGCCAGTCGTCCGGCTCGTCCGGCGCTGGCTCGGGTTGCGGGCTGGGTGGCGGCTCAGCCTCGCGTTTGGGCACTCGGGCCAGCTCCAGCTTGGCCGGGCTGGGAGTCGGCTCGGGGGGCGACGGAGGCCAACTCGACGCAGTCGCTCGAGGCTCGAGCTTCAAGGCGGGCTCGGGCCTGGGGAGCGACTCGCGCGGCCGCACCGGCTGCGGTGGAGTGAGGTCGATTTTTTGCGCCAGCGACGGCGGTGGCTGTGGTGGCGGAGGCTCGGGCCGGGTCAGCGGCTCCAGGGGAGGTGGGGGAAGGCTGAGATCGATCTTGGGAGGTGGGACGCTCAGATCGATGCGCGAGGCATAGGAAGACTGGACCGGGCGGGGCTCGACCCGGGGCCCGAGCGGCGGCAAGGCCGGGGGGGGAGGTGCGTCCAGGGGACCAACCGG
>QWHO01000566.1 GCA_021404945.1 bacterium CPR1 | reverse complement strand
TCAAGCCGGGGATCGTTGGGGTCGATCTGAGGAGCGGAAGCAGCTCCTGAGCTGGCCACTGGCTGGGCATCGCCCCCCTGAGCGGTGGACGCAGGCTGCACCGGCTGCTGCACCTGCACCGGTGGCGTATTGACCGGCTGCTGCGGAGCATTGCCCGCGCCCGGCTGTTGCAAACGCTGGGCAGGTGGTTTGGCGGGCTCTTCTTCTTCCTTCTTCTTGCCGAAGGGCCACCAACCGGCGCTCAGTTGCACCTGGTCGAGCTGTTGCGGGGATTGATTCTGGTTCAGGGAAGCAGGAGTCGGCTGCTGGAACCGGCCTGCGTCGAGTCGGGTGATATCCATGACGGCCTGGTATCCTTTCGTCCCTTAGAACTTCTGCGCGTACTGCTGGCCCTTGGCTTCGACGAGCTTGCGGGACTCGGGCTCGCGCAGACCGTCGGCAAAGGTGTACTTCACGCCGTCGGCGATGGTCTTCTTCCAGTCGTAGGTGATGGTCTTGCGGATGTTTTTGGGATCGGGCGTGACCAGACCCTCGGGAGCCGTGCGCACGAAGCGGACGAATGTTTCCAACGAGCGGATGGTGTAACGGTAACCGTCCTTGTGGGCCGTCTGGAGCTGACCGTCGTCGGCCATCTTGCGCAGGTCGAGCAAGATGTCCACGGCCGTCTCGGCCAGCTTCTTGTTGAAGTTGGCATCCATCGGCTGCATCTTGGCAGGCATCAGGGTGTTCATGTCCATCTGGGCCACCTTGGAGGTGCCTTCGAACATCTTGGTGGCGATGGCGGTCAGCTCGCCCTTGTCGAGGATCTCGGGATACCACCGCTCGGTGAAACGGTTGCGCATCGCCGGGGAGAGCTCGTTACGCCCTTCATACTCGCCCGTGGCCGGGTTCATCGTGCCGAAGATGCGGAAGTTGGAGTTGGCCACCACCTTCTCGCCGTCTTTCTCGGTGAGCACCAGCATCCGGTCCGGGTCGAGCAGCGAGTTGAGGCGCTCGAGCACAGACGGCTCGGCCAGGTTGATCTCATCGAGAATGACCCACTGCCCCTTCTTCATCGCATCGACCAGAATGCCGTCACGCCACTGGAACAGGGCCTCACCGCTGTTGAGGTCGATCAACTTGCCGCCCTTCAGCTCGTACTTGCCTTCGATGGGCTTGCCGGTGGCCGAGTCGCACAGCACGCCGTTCTTGAACTGGTAGCTCTGGTTGCTGTCGCGCTCGATGGGGTAGTAACCGCCGATCAGCTGACTTGTGTCGGTGCCCATCGAGAGATTGAAGCGCCGAAGCTGGGTCTTGGTCATGGCGGCCAGTTGGCGGATACCGGTGGTCTTACCGGCGGCGGTCGGGCCGACGATCAGAACCGGCTCGTCGAGCTTGACCGAGCGGGCCAGCGCAGCAACCTTGTCCACCGTGGAGGCGGTCCAGGTGAAGTTGGGGTTGATCTTGGGGATGTAAGAGTTATCCTTGTTGTTGGGGTCGAGCTGGTTGACCGGAAGGGTCACGTCGCCGATGGTGCAGTTCTTATCGTCGCACTTGGCGTCGCCGGTGACGGTCAGCCCGGGGCGGTTGGACTTCGTGCCGAAGAGGGCCACGCCCAGCTGGTCGGTCACGCGGTCGCGGTCCACGTCACTCATGAAGCGGTTCACATAGAGGTCCACCGAGTGACGCCACAAGAGCTGCTGCGGGTTGGCGTTGGGATTCGTCTTGCGATCATTGTCCACGCGCTGGGTCAACTTGAGCATGTCTCGCAGGGTGAAGGGATACGGGCCACCCTTCTTGCCCAGCTCGCGCTTCTCGCACATCGCCGCGATCTTGGAGTGGAACATCGCCAGCGACATCAGGACCTTGTCGTCGAGCTTCTGCGGGATCGAGTTGACCATCTGCTTCTCGGCGTTGGTGGGAGGATCCTCATCGTGGTTGCCGGTCACGACCTTGTTGGCCAGCGCCAGGGCGGCGGCGAACATCTGGTCTTTTGCTTTGTACCCCTGGGCCTCGGCCTGCTGGGCCGACTCGAAGGCTGTGGGGCTGGCGGTCTTGAGCTTGTCCAACCACTTGGGATCGTTGGACCAGGCTCCGACCAGGCCGTTGGCGATGTCGGTGGCCTTGACCACCTGCACCATCTCCTCGGGCGGGAGCTGATCCACCCAGATCTTCTTCTTGAAGCGGTCCATCATGGCCGCCGACAGGTCCTTGCGGCCTTCGTAGCTGGAGGGGTTCATGGTGGCGAAGACTCGCAGGTCCTGGTGAGCCTTCACGACCTCGCCATCGGACTTCTCGGTCAGCACCACGAAATCGTCACCGTCGAGCAGCGCGTTGAGGCGCTCGAGCACGGCCGGCTCGGCCAGGTTGAGCTCGTCAAGCATCAACCAGTAACCATTGCGCACCGCTGAGGTGACCAAGCCGTCCACCCAGGTGAAGCCCGGGCCCTTGGGGTTGGGCTTGTAGCCGCCGAAGAGCTCAAGCTCGTCGGTGTTGTCGTGCAGGTTGACGCGCACCAGGGGGTTGCCGGTATAGCTGGCCAGGCACTTGATGCCGGCCGTCTTGCCCGCGCCGGTGCCACCGGTGAGCAGAATGGCCGAGCGGTCGGGCTGGGCGCCGAAGGCTTTGCAGTAGTCGGCGTCGGCCAGGTTCACGGCCTGGGAGATCTTGCTGAGGACGTCGACGGCGCTCTTGGTGGTGACCAGGCGACCGCGGGGTCCAATCAGCCAGCGGGCACCCGGGTCGGCGTCGGGAGGAGGCGCTTCGGTCTGGGCGGCTGCGGCGATGGGGGTGCTGACGTTGAGGGGGGTCGCGCTGCCGACGGCCGATTGAGGCATCCAGCCGGCTTCGGGCTCGACGAAGAGCGAAGTGGGTGCGCCGCTGATGGCGGCCGATTGGGGCTGCTGGGCCAGCGAGTTGGGGGCCATCGGAGCGGCCGACTGCGGGGTCGTGGCCGCAGTCTGGGGAGTGGTGGCCGCCTGGGGCTGGGTCAGCGGGGGGGCCTGGATGTTCACCACATCATTTGGAAGGCTGGCCGCACTCTGGGGGCCTCCATTACGAACGGTGCCGCCTGCACGGTTGACCGTGTTGCCGCCCTGTTGAATTCCCATCGCTGCGTCCATCGTGAGCCTCCTCGAAACTTGAGCTAGAGACGGTCATGACCAACGCAGGTCAAAAACGTATGTCACTGGCTCGATTGTGCAGATTCTACCGGTCCCCTCTAAAACATCCCTGAAAACGTGGCCCAAGAATAATACGAAAATCGGTCCTCTGGCAAGAGTTTTTGAACTTTTTTTTAACAAATTATGAACACATCATCAGGCCTATCGGGTGGGCATTCGCGATAGGGAGGGCGTTTCCCCGCCTCAAAGAGACGCAAAAGGGCGCCTCACGGCGCCCTTTTCGATCGGGTATTGGTTGAAGCTAGCTCTTGCGCTGGAAGAAAAACCTGGTCACGGTGATCAGGCCCGCCAGGAACAGCACCCCGACG
>QWHO01000565.1 GCA_021404945.1 bacterium CPR1 | reverse complement strand
GTGGCTGACGCCGTGCTCTGGGCCGTAACCCGCCCTCCCCACGTCAATATCGCTGACATCCTCATGTTCCCCACCGCTCAGTCGCGCATCGACGCCGTCCATCGGGGCTCCTGAAGTCGCGACCGCGGCCGAGCAATCAGAAGGGGGAACGGGATCGAGCCCGCCGCCTGTCCGGCATCGAGAGAGCTCTCCATTGGCCAGGGCTGTAGGATTTCGCCCCCGGCGCACGAACGCGCCCTGATGCTTCGCCGTAGCTCGCTTCTGCTGCTCCTTTGCCTTCTGACTCTGGGCGTCCAGGCCCAGGCCCCGCCCAAACTGCCGCCCGGCGTGCGCCAGGTGACCAGCGTCGAGGGCATCACCGAGTATCAGCTCCAGAACGGGCTCAAAGTGCTGCTCTTCCCTGACCCCTCCTCCTCGGACATCACCGTCAACATCACCTACCTGGTGGGCTCCAACCACGAGGGCTACGGCGAGAAGGGCATGGCTCACCTGCTCGAGCACCTGCTCTTCAAAGGCAGCAAGAACCACAAGAACATCCCTCAGGAGCTGACCGCCCACGGCGCCCGGCCCAACGGCACCACCTCCCAGGACCGCACCAACTACTTTGAGTCCTTCCGGGCATCAGACGAGAACCTCAAGTGGGCCCTCGACCTGGAGGCCGACCGCATGGTCAACTCGTTCGTGGCCAAAAAGGACCTCGACTCGGAGATGACCGTGGTGCGCAACGAGTTCGAGTCAGGCGAGAACGACCCGTTCGGAGTGCTGCTCACCAAGACCATGTCCACCGCTTTCCTGTGGCACGCTTATGGGCAGACCACCATCGGCAACCGCTCCGACATCGAGAAGGTGCCCATCGAGCGTCTGCAGGCGTTCTACAAGCGTTACTACCAGCCCGACAACGCCATGCTGGTCGTAGCCGGCAAGATCGATCCCGCCCGCACGCTGGCGCTGGTCCAGGCCATTTTTGGCAAGATCCCCAGACCCACCCGCAAGCTGATCAAGCCCTACACCATCGAGCCCACCCAGGACGGCGAGCGGACCCTGATCTTGCGCCGGGTGGGGGACATCCAGGCGGTGCTGGCGGCCTACCATGTGCCCCCCGGTAGCCACGAGGACTTTGCGGCCCTGGACGTGATGTGCGAAATCCTCTCCGACACCCCTTCGGGTCGCCTCTACAAGGCCCTGGTGGAGTCGGGCAAGGCCACGGCCGTGTTCGGAGGAGCTTACCAGTTGCGCGACCCGGGGCTGGCCCTTTTCGCCGCACAGGTCCGCAAAGACGGCCCCCTGGCAGAGGTCAAGGACATCCTGATCCAGGTGGTTCAGGAGATGCCCGCCAGCGAGCCCACCGCCGAGGAAGTGAACCGGGCCAAGCTGGGCCTGCTCAAGAGCGTCGAGCTGACGCTCAACTCCAGCGAGCGGCTGGCCCTGCAGCTTTCCGAGTGGGAAGCGATGGGCGACTGGCGGCTCTTCTTCCTCTACCGCGACCGCATCGAGAAGGTGACCCCGGCCGACGTGCAGCGGGTGGCCAGAGCCTATCTCAAGCCCTCCAACCGCACCGTGGGTGAGTTTATCCCCACCGAAGCGCCCGACCGGGCCTCCATTCCCGAGACCGGAGAGCCATCGGCCCACGTGCGCGGTTATGCCGGCCGGGCGGCGGTGGCCCAGGGTGAGGCCTTCGAAGCCTCCCCGACCAACATCGACAGGCGCACCCGCGTGGTGGGTCTGGAGGGGGGCATGGAGATGGCTCTCCTGCCCAAGAAGACCCGCGGCGAGACGGTCTTCGTGAGCGCGATCTTCCGCTTCGGCAGTCTGCAAGAGCTGCAGTATCTCGACCACGTGGCCGCCTTCACCGGCAGCATGCTGATGCGAGGAACCAAACAGCACACTCGCGAGCAGATCCAGGATGAGCTCGACCGGCTCAAGGCGCGCATGTCCATCGGAGGCGGCGCCACCTCGGCCACGGTCGGCATCGAAACCACCCGGGCCAACCTGCCCGCGGTGCTCAAGCTGGCCCGCGAGGTGCTGCGCGAGCCGGCCTTCCCCGAGGCAGAGTTCAAGGTCTTGATGGAGCAGAGCATCGCCGGCCTCGAGAGCCAGAAGAGCGAGCCGGAGACGCTGGCCAGCATCGCTTCCAGCCTGCACATGGATCCTTATCCGGTGGGCGACCCGCGCCATCCCGAGACGCTGGACGAGGCCATCGCCAACGAGAGGAAGGTCACCCTGGACCAGGTGAAGGCTTTCCATCAGGGATTCTACGGCGCCAGCAACGTCCAGATCGGAGTGGTGGGCGACTTCGACGAGGAAGCCACCCGGCGGCTCTTGTCCGAGCTCTTCGCCGACTGGAAGAGCCCCAGGTCGTTCGAGCGTCTCGTTAACCAGTACTTCGACGTCAAGGTGGCCCACGAGAGCATCTACGTGCCGGACAAGGCCAACGTGACCATCCTGGGCAACCTCAACCTCAAGCTGCAGGATACCGACCCTGACTACCCCGCCCTGGTGCTGGGCAACTTCCTGCTCGGTGGCGGGTTCCTCAACTCGCGCCTGGCCACCCGCATTCGCCAGAAGGAGGGCCTGAGCTACGGCGTTGGCTCCAGCCTGTCGGGCGGTAGCCTGGACCCGGTGGGCGAGTTCTCCTTCTACGCCATCTGCGCTCCCGAGAACGCCGACAAGGTCGAGAGAGCCTTTCGCGAGGAGTTGCAGAAAGTGCTCGAAGTGGGCTACACCACCGACGAGGTCGATTTGGTCGTCCCACATCAGGCAAACATCCGCATTATCGAAGCGGCGGCGCGCGGGCTTAAACTGCCGATGGATCGATTCGTCGTCAACCTTGACCGGTACGGGAATACTTCCACCGCCTCCATCCCGATCGCGATGGTGGAAGCGATTGAAAAAGGGCAGATCAAGGAGGGCGAAAAGCTGGTGATGGTGGGTTTTGGCGCGGGTCTTACGTGGGGCGCGCTTGCCGCCGAATGGACGGGACCACTTCCCAGCAAAGGGCATGTTCGTCCCGAGCAATATCGCAGGCTGGGGCGCGTGCGCTCGTTGGTGCGTCGCGCCATCCGCTTCATTGAAGGTCTGCTCTATCGTCGCGAACTATAGATAGCTACTTAGCCACAGAGATCGCTGGAACCTTCGAGAATATCTCTGTGGCGATGACGCTTCAGCAAGATGTCTAATGGTGGATTAATCACGATTGTGGTACGATACAACCGAAATCAGTAAAGGAGTACTACATGCTTGGATTACCACGCGGCGCTGAATGGATCATCATCCTTGTGATCGTCATCCTGCTTTTTGGTCCCGGACGCATTGGCAAGATCGCCGGCGAACTCGGCAGGGGTATCAAATCCTTTCGCGAAGGGTTGAGCGAAGGCAAACAGGATGCCGAAGACGCGGACTCGAATAATAGCGCGGAAACAAAATAGAATTTACGCAGTTGGCGGGTAGTTGGACTGCCGCCGCCGTAATTCAG
>QWHO01000564.1 GCA_021404945.1 bacterium CPR1 | reverse complement strand
CGGCCGTGGCGCCGTCGATGATTCTGTGGTCGAAGCTGAGGGCCATGGAGACCATGTGCCGAATGGCGATGGCGTCCTCCTCGGTGACTACGGGCCTCTTCGTGACCGCCCCCATGCCCAGAATGGCCACCTGAGGCTGGTTGATGACGGGCGTTCCGACCAGGCTCCCGTAGATACCCGGGTTGGTGATGGTGAAGGTGCCACCCTGCACCTCCTCGGGTGCCAGCTTCTTGAGTCGAGCTCGCTCGGCCAGGTCGGCCAGGGCGCGGGTCAGGCCAAGCAGCGACTTTTCCTCGGCGCGGTGCACGACCGGGACGATCAAGCCCCAGTCCAGCGCCACCGCCATTCCCAGGTTAATGCTGGGGTGGTAGTAGATCCTCTTGTCCACCACCGAGCTGTTCAGGAGAGGGAACTCGTTCAGGGCGTCCACCACCGCCTTCATGACGAAGGGGGTGTAGGTCAGCTTGACCCCCTTGCTCTCGTAGGCGGCTTTGTGCTTGGAGCGAAGGCGCGCCACCCGGGTCATGTCCACTTCGAAGAAGGTGCACACGTGTGCCGAGATCGCCTGGCTCATCACCATGTGCTCGGCGATCTTCTCGCGCATGGGCGAGAAAGGCTCCGATCGCTGGCCCGGCAGGGGAGTGTGCAGGTAGCGAGCCGGCACCGACTGCACGGCGGCCGCCGCCGGGGGAACTTCGGGCTTGCGCTCGAGGAAGGTCAGGATGTCCTGCTTGGTGACCCGTCCCGAAACCCCGCTGCCCGGACCTACCCGGGCCAGATCCACCCCGTGCTCGGCGGCAATCTTGCGCACCAGCGGCGAGGAACGCACGCGACGCAGCTCCTCGACCGAGGGGATCGCGCCCGAGTTCCCGCCCGAGCGGGCAGCCACCATCTCGCGGGCCGGGGTGGCCACTGCCGCGGCCACAGGGACCTGCGCAGGCGCGCCCACCGGAGCCGCTCCGGCCGCGCCAATGCGCCCCACTTTCTTACCGACCTCCACCGTGACCCCGGGGCCGGCCAGGATCTCGAGCAGCACGCCTTCGACCGGAGAGGGGATCTCTGCATCCACTTTGTCGGTGGACATTTCAAAGAGAGGCTCGTCCTTCTTCACGGGCTGGCCGACCTCTTTGAACCACTTGACGATAGTTCCCTCGGCGATGCTTTCACCCATCTGGGGCATGTAGACGTCGGTCATGGCGTTCCTTTCAGTATTGAAGAAGGCCGCGCGCAGCGCTAAGCAGCTGCTCGACACCAGGCAACCAGGCCTTCTCCAGAGGTGGGCTGTAGGGGGTGGGGGAGTCGGGGGCAGTCACCCGCACGATCGGCCCGTCGAGATACTCGAAGGCTTTCTCGGCGATGCGCGCCGAGAGCTCGGCGCCCGGTCCCAGGTTCCTGCACGTCTCGTGCAGCAAGATGACTTTGTTGTTGCGGCGGACGCTGTCGAGCATGGTCTCTTCGTCCAACGGCACCAGGGTGCGCAGATCCACCACTTCCAGGGCATACCCCACTCCGGCCAGGGTCTCGGCCGCCTCCAGGGCCGTATGCACGGTGGCCCCGTAAGTGATGATGGTCAGATCGGTCCCGCGCCGACGCACGGCCGCCTGGCCCAGGGGCACCAGACCATCCCCCGCGGGCATTTCCCCGCGAATGCGTCGATACAGGAATTTGTGCTCCAGAAAGAGCACCGGGTCTGGATCGCGGATAGCGGCTTTGAGCAGGCCGCGGGCGTCCTCGGCGGTGGCCGGGAAGGCGATCTTCAGCCCCGGAGTAGGCATGAAATGGGCTTCGGGGCATTGCGAATGGAAGGCGCTTCCGCTCACCCCTGCCCCGCACGGACCGCGCACCACGATGCTCACGCCCTGGCCCCAGCGATAGCGGCACAGGGCCGCAAAGTTGACCAGCTGGTTGTAGCCGCAGGCGATGAAGTCGATGAACTGCATCTCCACCACCACCTTGAGGCCCAGCATGGAAGCCCCGATGGCGGCCCCGATCATGCCCGACTCCGAGATGGGGGTGTCCTTCACCCGATTCTCCCCGAACAGCTCTTGCAAGCCCTGGGTCACCTTGAAGGCGCCGCCGAAATGGCCGATGTCCTGGCCGATCAGGTAGACGCTGGGGTCTTGCTGCATCTCTTCGAGCAGCGCCTGACGGATGGCCTCGAGATAGGTCGGGCCCCGCCCCGCGGTGGCCTCGGCCTGTCCCAGGTGTGGTTTTTCGGTCGTCAGGCTCACGCGAAGACCCTCCCGAAGGCAAAGCTGGGGTCGGGCATCGGGCTCTCCTCGGCCAGGCGGGCCTCGGCCTCCACCTCGCGGTCGACCTCCTGGTCGATTCTCTCGAGTTGGGCCTGCCGCTCGACGAGCCGCTGGCGCAGACGGTCGAGCGGGTCTTTGCCCCGCCATTCCTCAAAAAGCGCCGGCGGCACGTAGCGCGCATCGTCGTGCTCGGCATGGCCGCGCATGCGCATGGTCTTGCACTCGAGAAAGTAGGGCCCCTGGCCGCTGCGGGCGTGCTGCACGGCCCGTCGGGCGGCCTCCAGAACGACCAGCACGTCGTTTCCATCCACGGTCTCGGCTTGAATGCCATAGGCACGGGCGCGCTCGGCCAGGTCGGTGATGGCCATCTGCTCTCTGGTGGGGGTGGAGTAGGCGTACTGATTGTGCTCGCCGATCACCACCAGCGGTAGCTTCCAGACCGCAGCGAGGTTCATGCCCTCGTGAAAGTCCCCGGTAGAGGTGCCCCCATCCCCGATGTAGGTCATGGCCACCAGGTTCTTGCCCTGCTCGCGACCGGCCCAGGCGATGCCTGCGCAGACCGGAATCATGGCTCCCAGCATCGAAATGGGGGCGATCACCCCCTTGCTCACGTCTCCGAAGTGGGTATTGCAGTCGCGCCCTCCGGTAGGGGAACCGGCTTTGGCCATATACTGCATGAAGAGATCGCGCGGGCGGTAGCCGCGCATCAGGAAGACGCCCGCGTTGCGGATCAGAGGCGCTACAACGTCCTGGGGCTCGAGGGCTGCGGCCGTGCCTACTGAGATGGCCTCCTGGCCCAGGCTGCGGTAGACTCCGCCCACCACTTTGTTCTGGCGGTAAAAGCTCACCAGCCGCTCTTCCACGGCCCGATTGAGCGCCATCCAGCGGTACAGCTCCAGCTCGGTCATGCCGGCACCGGCTCCTTCTTGCGCACGGGAGGCGGAATGTAGTGGATGGGATTGCCGAAGACGCCGTGAGCGGCCTCCATGATCGCCTCTGGCAGGGTCGGATGAGCGTGGATGGTGCGGTAGAGCTCCTCCACCGTGGCCTCGCACTGCAAGGCCACGCAAGCTTCGGCGATCAGGTCGGTGGCGGAGGGGCCCATGATGTGCACACCGAGCAACTCGCCATATTTTGCCTCGGCCACGACCTTGACCAGCCCCTCGGTCTCGCCGATGATGGCTGCTTTGCCGAGAGCGGCCCAGGGGAAGCGACCCACCTTGACCTC
>QWHO01000563.1 GCA_021404945.1 bacterium CPR1 | reverse complement strand
GGCCATCTGGCCCTTGCCCCAGGATAGATCTTTCAGCACGCCCTTCTCGTCCAGGCTCTCCCTCAGGTCGGCCAGCATTCCCTGCGCTTCTTCGCGGTTGGGGCGGGCCAGCTCGAAGTAGCCCTTCATCTCGGGATTATCGCCCGGGTCGACCCGGCCCGCCGGCTGGTCTTCCGAGTTGTGGCGCATGATGTCCACCATGGCCGCCCGCAGGTCCACCAGCTGGCCCGAGCAGTTCGGCAGCTGGCAGCCCTCGAAAACCCCGGGATGAAGCTTTTCGGCCCTGGCCAGCAAGGTGGTCAGAGCGCTGACGTGGGCAAAGCCGCCCGAGTCGCAGGTGATGGAGCGACCCCGCAGGTAGCGCGCATCGAAGAGCTGGGCCACCATCCAGCGGGCCTCGGTGGGGGAGGGCTTCCAGCCCGACTCCAGGGCCGAGCTCAAGAGCTGGAGGTGGTGCTCTCGGGCCTGCTCCGAGTCGACCGCCTCGATCAGGCGAGAGGCCGCCCGGGCCTGCAGCTCCGCCGACGCCTGGCCCAGCGACCTGGCGGCCGCTTCCTCGGCCTGGTAGTGGCGCAGGCCCAGCAGCGGGAGCATCGCTTCCGGGTCGGGGTGGCTCTTGTGGTAGAGCTCCACCAGCTTCTCACGGTCCTCCCCGTAGGTGTCGAACACCCCGTGCTCCAGGCAGGTCGTCAGGAAGTCGGCCGGCACCGGGCGTGAGGTCTCCAGGGCGTGGTCGAGCAGCCGGGGATGGTCGAGCAAAAGCTCCAGCGGCTCCAGGTCGGCCGGCAGACTCTCCGGCAGGGGGGTCTTGGAGGAGAGCAGCCCCTGGCTGAGCGGAGAGAGCGTTCGGGCCGGCCGGGGCAGCAGCTGGTTGCCCTGCACCCGGGCGCTGCCGCGGGCGAGCTGCTCGGGAGGGCCCTCCAGCCGGATCTGCCCCCCGGCCTGCCAGCGCGTCAACAGGCCCAGGCATTCCTTGGCGAACTGTCTCTCCCTCAGAGCCGCCGTGGTCAACCCGGCCACCTGACGCAGCGTCTTCTCGGGCACCGGTCCCTGGCCCACCGCCTGCTCGAGATGCTTGAGCAACTGGGCCACGGGCAGCTCATTCTTGGGGTGGGAGCCGACCCAGCCGACGATACTGGCGATCCCCTCGGTCAGCCCCTCGACCCCTCGGACCGCGCACACGTCCGGCCGAGCTCGCAAGCGCACGCTTGTCATGGGGAGATCCTGAGACAGCCGCTCGGAGCCTTCCCGGGCGATGCGCCGCAAGAGCGGGTCCGGGCTGAGAGCCAGGGGGGCGAAGCGGGTCACGTCGGCGAGCTTGGGCCGGTCTTCCCGGGGGTCTCGGCCGAGCAGGGTGAGCACGTCGGCGGGCTCGGCCCGAGCGGCTTCCTCGCGCCGGGTGCGGCGGCGGCCGGCCGCCGAGGAGGGCAGGTTGAGCTGCACCCGGTCGACTGGAATCATTCCTCATCATTCGCCGAGACCCACGGGAGGCCTCTCGCGCCCCGCGAGGAAGGAGCCGCCCATGATGCCTGCAACCGAAGCAAAACCAACCCTTTCCGCCCGCGAGCTGGAGCGGATGAACGCTTACTGGCGCGCCGCAAACTATCTTTCGGTGGGTCAGATCTACCTCTATGCCAACCCGCTGCTCCAAGAGCCCCTCACCAAAGACCACATCAAGCCCCGCCTGCTGGGCCACTGGGGCACCACGCCCGGGCTGAACTTCATCTACGTCCACCTCAACCGGGTCATCAAACAGCGTGA
Organism: bacterium CPR1; assembly: GCA_021404945.1. Taxonomy (GTDB): domain Bacteria; phylum Vulcanimicrobiota; class Xenobia; order Xenobiales; family QWHO01; genus QWHO01. Next base: position 1,726 of record QWHO01000563.1, on the reverse strand, counting down.
CCTCAGCGTCCTCTACCTGGCCGGGCCCGGCCACGGAGGACCGGGCCTGGTGGCCAACACCTATCTCGAGGGCACCTACTCTGAGGTCTACCCCAACATCTCCCAGGACACCAACGGCATGCGCCGCCTGTTCAAGCAGTTCAGCTTCCCGGGGGGCATCCCGAGTCACGTGGCGCCCGAGACCCCTGGCTCCATCCACGAGGGAGGAGAGCTCGGCTACGCGCTCTCGCACGCCTTCGGGGCCGTCTTCGACAACCCCGACCTGGTGGCCGCCTGCGTGGTGGGCGACGGCGAGGCCGAGTCCGGCCCCCTGGCCACCTCCTGGCACTCCAACAAGTTCCTCAACCCCATCACCGACGGCGCCGTGCTGCCGATCCTGCACCTGAACGGCTACAAGATCGCCAATCCCACCGTGCTCGCCCGCATTCCCGAGGAAGAGCTGATCAAGCTTTTCGAAGGCTACGGCTATCATCCGTACCTGCTCGAAGGCAGCGATCCCGCCGCCATGCACCAGCGCATGGCCGCCACTCTGGATGTCATCTTCGACGAGATCGCCGCCCTGCAGCGCCACGCGCGCGAGAAGAGCGACCCCACCAGGCCCCGCTGGCCGATGCTGATCCTCAAGACGCCCAAGGGCTGGACCGGTCCGGCCGAAGTGGATGGCTCCAAGGCCGAAGGCTCCTGGCGCTCGCACCAGGTGCCCTTCAGCGAGATGAGCCCGGGGCACATCGAGCTGCTCGAGAAGTGGCTGCGCAGCTATAAGCCCGAGGAGCTCTTCGATTCGAGCGGGCGGCTTCTGAGCGAGCTGGCCGAGCTGGCCCCGAGCGGTGAGCGACGCATGGGCGCCAATCCCCACGCCAACGGGGGGATGCTGCTGCGCGACCTGCGCATGCCCGACTTCCGTGACTATGCCGTCGAGGTGCCCTCGCCGGGCACCACCACCTGCGAGGCAACCCGGGTGCTGGGCAAGTTCCTGCGCGACATCATGAAGCTCAATACCCACAACTTTCGCGTGGTGGGCCCGGACGAGACGGCCAGTAACCGCCTGGGCTCGCTCTTCGAGTGCACCGCTCGCACCTGGGTGGCCGAGACGCTGCCCGAGGACCAGGACGGCGGGCACCTCGCTCCCGATGGGCGGGTGATGGAGATCCTGAGCGAGCACACCTGCCAGGGCTGGCTGGAAGGCTACCTGCTGACCGGCCGGCACGGCTTCTTCTCCTGCTATGAGGCCTTCATCCATATCGTGGACTCGATGTTCAACCAGCACGCCAAGTGGCTCAAGACCACCCGCCATATCCCCTGGCGCCGCAACATCGCCTCGCTGAACTACCTCTTGACCTCGCACGTCTGGCGTCAGGACCACAACGGCTTCAGCCATCAGGATCCCGGCTTCATCGACCACGTGGTCAACAAGAAGGCCGAGGTGATCCGGGTCTACCTGCCGCCCGACGCCAACACCCTGTTGTCGGTGGCCGACCACTGCCTGCGCAGCCGTCACTACGTCAATGTGATCGTGGCCGGCAAGCAGCCCGCGCTCCAGTTCCTCACCATGGACGAGGCGGTCAAGCACTGCGCCAACGGCATCGGGATCTGGGACTGGGCCAGCAACGACCAGGGCGTCGAGCCGGACGTGGTGATGGCCTGCGCCGGCGACGTCCCCACCCTGGAGACCCTGGCAGCCGTCCAGTTGTTGCGAGGGCACTTCCCGGACATCAGGATCCGGGTG
>QWHO01000065.1 GCA_021404945.1 bacterium CPR1 | reverse complement strand
CGGCCTCCCTTTCGCATTCAAAACCGCGGCTGGGCGGCTCAAATCACTTCTTGGGATGCTCGGGATGCTCAGGATGCTCAGGATGCTCAGGCTTCGGGGCAGCTGTCTGCTTGCTCACCTCCAGCACGCGCTCCTTGACATAGATCTTGCCCTCCAGCGTCACGGTCTCGCCGTGATGCTCATTGATGAAGGGCTTTGCGTTGTCGGTGTCGAGGTAGTGCAAAATCCATTCTCTCATCTCCGGCACGTCCTTCCCGGCCACAGTGACAGTCGTCACCTTTAATGCGTGCCGGTGCCCGTACTTGCTGCATTGAGCCGCAGCACCCTTTTCCTTCTTGAGCGAGCACCCGAGGCAGAAGTTCTCGCCCACCACAGTGGCCTGGATCACGCTGTCTTTCGCAGGTTTTGGATGCTCCGGATGCTCCTGCGCGAACGCGTATCCGCCGATGGCCATCCACAGCAAAGCTGCCACAAGAAATCTCTTCATCGGTCACCTTCCTTTTCGTTTCTGAGCCACGGTGGTCGGGTCCGAATCGTGGCCAGTTATCGCTGTCCAACAGCGCTTCCGACCTCTCCCAGGCCACCTGACCCTGGATCTGTAACAGAAGCTCAGGGAGATTCGTTCCAGCAGTGAAATCTGGCGGATCGGGCGGTTCGCTTCAATTTCGCCGGGCCCGATCCTGCCGTCTGAGGCATGGCTTCAGCCGGCCTTGAAACGACCTCCGATCGCGCGGGAGGGTCATCGCGCCCGAGGACGCAAGCCGGCCGTCACCACGGCTCAGATGCTCATGCTCAGGGCGAGGGCTCGGTCATCAAGCCCTGCATGGCATCATCCTTCGGGAAGCCCTCGGCCAGAGACGGATGGTGATGCCCCGAGCAGTAGACCGTAAAGCAGTCCGGTTCCGTCGCCCACTCGTAGGTGCTCGAATAGGAAATCCGTTTTGGCGGCGGGACAGGAGGGGATGACCCTGAGGTAGTTGGGAGTGAGCAGGGAGGTTCCAGGTTGAACATCGACCCCCACTCGCCCTGGAGCGTGGGGCCCTGCATCTTGAGCTCCGGGGGTCAACTTCACTGTTCCAAACAGGCTCTCCGCTGTCGAGTGACCGGCCAGGTCCTCCTGAGACTGGCCGCGCCGAGCACCGGGCGTCAACCACGCGGTGGGCGTCTCCAGCTGCACTCCGGAGAGACGGCCAGGTGGATTGGTCGAGCAGCAGTTCCCGACCAGAAGGAGCCTCGCTCGGCCGAAGCGAACGTCGACTGAGGGAAGGCGCTCTGTTTATTGCCCGTTCTGTGCGAGAAATCTTGAGTTCCAGCGGCAGACCCCCTGTGGGTTCGGAGGCCTTACCCCCGCCTCCACCACAAGACGTTGTAGGCGGCCGAACTCCTCGCTCAACGTGCTGGTCGCCGCGCAGCCGGAAAACTGTGTCAAGGGGGTTTCCGGCTGCGCTCCTTGTAGCGCTGGTTCTTGTGGCTTTGCTGACCGGCTGTGGGGAGCAGTTTGGTGACGCAACTGACGCGACTCAACCTTCAGCGGGCGGCTCGCAGCAGGTTCCTGGCATCATCGAGCTACGCCTGGCGGGGCCCAGAGGCCCCGTCAACGCGCTGGAGTTGGACCTGACAGGGCAACAAGCCGGAGTCCTCTCCACCCGAATAGAAGTTCCCGAAACCGGCCTGGTTCGGATCGAAGTCCCCAGAGATTCCTACGAGCTGGCGGTGCGGCTGACAGACGGGGACGGCGAGGTGGTGGGGCTGAGCCAGGCCGAGGTGAACCTGGTGGACCGACAGGTCAGCTCCGTCGACCTCGCGACAGGGTTCCCCGAAAAGGCGCGGGCCCCCGCCCCCCCTCCAACCCTGCCGGTAGGCTCGCCGCAAACCCTCCCGAACATTGTCTTGATTGTGCTTGACGACGTGGATTTCTTCGATCTCGGTTGCAACAAAGCGTCTGTGACGAAGACACCGCGAATTGACCAGTTGGCCAGTGAGGGAATGCGCTTTCGGAACTACTACGCCAGCGCCGCCAAGTGCTCTCCCAGCCGGGCCGCCATCCTCACCTCGCATTCACCGGCCTCCTTTGGCTGGACGGAGGTGATCTCGACCTACTATCTTTCGGACGGCTCCGCGCGCCCCAATGCTCGCGGCCTTCCAACGGCGGTGCCAACGGTAGCCCAGGTATTGCAGGCCAGCGGCTATCAAACGGGCATGATTGGAAAATGGCACGTCGGGGACCGTCCAAATTTCGCACCGTGGGCCAAGGGTTTTACCGAGACGGCTAAACTGGTCAGTTCCAATCCGGTTGGGGCAGACGGGCTCTATTGGGGTTTTCGGTTGATCGGGCAGGCCCCACCTTATTTCATAGCGCCTAGAATGGCCGAGCCCAATGCCGACGACCATTACTTGAGCAAAGAGTTAACCGACCGGGCCATCGATTTTGTCGATCGAAACTCCTCGCAGCCTTTCTTCCTGTTTCTTGCCCACAAATCGGTGCACGCGCCTCTTCACGTGCCGGCGCGGTTCGACAACACGCCCTTTGGCTATGACTTGGGCGCCCCCGATGGACAGACAAGCGCGATGATGAGCGACGTCGATCGCGAGATCGGTCGCCTGGTAGACCATATCGATTCCCTCGGCCTGGGGAGCAACACCTTGATCCTGGTGGTCAGCGACAACGGCGGCGTCGAGCTCGGAAGGGCAGGAAACGCTCGGCGCCAGGCCGTCATGCGAGGCTGGAAAAGGGAGCTTTTCGAGGGCGGGATTCACGTGCCGATGATCGCTCGATGGACCGGCAAAGTGCCGGCCGGGACGATCAATGCTGCTGTTTGCTCGAGCCTCGACCTCATGCCCACCTTCATCGCCATGGCTGGCGCTTCGCCCCCGACAGGCATGCAGGGAAGGGACATCTCGACCAATCTGTACGGGCGTCTTTGGAGTCCGCCTCCCGACCTTTGCTGGGTCGGAGCACGATTCAGATCTTACTCCGACGCGGTGGCAGCCGGAGCCAGCTACGAGCAGCTCGATCAGTTTGCCATTCGCTCGGGTCAATTGAAGCTCGTGCGCGGCCCAGAACAGAACCAGCCCGGTCTCTACGATGTCACGACTTTCAAGGGCGAGTTCACCGATCTGTCAGCGACCAATCCGGACACAGTCGCATCCATGCTGGCTCGATACAAGTCCTGGCACGCCACCGTGAGCCAGCTTGACTACCTCTTGACGCCGGTTGGGAACACGCTGACGGTGCCCTTCGACGAACGGCTCGATTTCGCGGATGGCGATTTCACTTTCTCCATCGACGCCACCGCCGCCAACCTGACCCAGACCAGGTGTTTGGCTACGCGACCCGGGTGCTGGACACTGAATTGGATCCAAGACCGCGTTCGGCTCATTGTCTATGACGACCGCCCCGGCACGCTGGCGGAGCGGGCCGTTTACCTTCAGACGGCGCCTTTGAGCAGCGGGCAAACCCATCGAATCTCGTTCTCGGTCTATGGGCAGTCCTGGCGGAGTAACCGAATTCTCTCGCTGTACGTCGATGGCCAGTTGGCTCAGCGCCTGTTGCCCGACGGCTATCCTCGCGGGAAATATTTTTTCGCCGCTACGCCGAGCGACGTTCCCATTACGGTGGGCTCGCTGCCCGACGGCACGGGTCGATTTCAGGGTACGCTCGGCCCCCCCCGCTGTTTCAGCCTGGCCCTCCCGATCGACGAGTTGTAAGTCGACTCATTTTTTCTTGACACCCCGAGAGCTCAGGTTCGGAAGAGCTCCCGTATCAGGGGGGACACGGGCCCAGGGAGATGCGAGTCGCTGTGAAGTTGACGAACCTCTCATTGACCGTAAATCCCGGCTGAATTTTACCTCGGAGCACCATCGTGTCCGGATCGAGGCTCCCAAAGATTGTGCGCCCATTGTTCGAAGTGATGGAATAGTTGACCGACACCGCAGGCAAGCAGGAAGAGCAATCAGGGAGAGAAGGGAAGAGTTTCATGGGATATCCATACTACTTTTCATGGAACCCATCAATCGGGCGCGCCCTAGTCCTCCCGGGCCAGCCGCTGGCTGACCAGCGGCTCTCCGCAGCGCTCGGCGATGCGCCTGCGCGCTTCGTGAGCCAGGGCCAGGGCGGCCTCAAACCCCGTCTCATCGGGCTGCAGCAGACCGAGAAACTCGACCTCCACCAGACCCGGACGCGGGATCAGGCGCGGCCAGGGCAGGGCCCTGCGGGTGCCGCGCAGGGCCGCCACGCACACCGGCACGCCCGCCTCGGCGGCGGCCAGAAACAGTCCCAGCATGAAGGGCCGGAGCCCGAGGCTGATCTCCAGACCCCCCTCGGGATACCCGGCGATCGACTCGCCCTGGCGCAGGATGGCAGCCTGCAGTTGAGCCTGCTCGGCTGCCGCTTCGGCCCGGCCGCGCACCACCGCGATCAGGCCCAGGTTGCCCAGCACGGGACGCACCAGGGGCAGGCGGGCCACCCAGCTGGCCACCACGAAACGGAGCGGCAGGGGGCTGGCGGCCATGAGGGCCAGTGAGTCGAGCAGGCTGGAGTGGTTGGCCACCAGCACGCAGGGTTGGCGGGGCGGCTCCCCGCTGACCTTCAGGGAAAGCCCGGTCATTCGCAGCAGGGCCCGGCAGAGGCGGCCGGTCAGCAGACGCGCCCGCTGCGGCCCGGCCGCCACGAGCATGGCCCAGCTGCCGGCCGTCAGCAGCCAGCACCAGCCTCCATAGGCTCCCCGCGCGGCCAGCTCCAGCCCCCGGCTCAGCCGTCGTCGGAGCTCGGCCAGGACCAGGCGCGGCCCCACGCCACCCGGACCGAGCTTGCCCTCCAGAGCCCTCTGGCGGCACTCCGAGCGGCGGATCTTGCCGCTGGGGGTCTTGAGCACCGCCCCCGGCCCGGCCAGCAGCACCCGGTCCGGGGCCAGGCCCAGGCCCTCGAGAATGCGGGTGCGAACTGCCTGCTCGAGCTCGGGAGAGGGCGTGCGGGTCTCGCACAGCACCCACAGCTCTTCGGTGCCCGACTCGCCCGAGCCGACTCCGAAGGCGGCCACGCAGCCGCGCCGCACGCCCTCCACCTCGGCGGCCAGATCCTCCACGTCCTCGGGGTGCAGGTTGCGGCCGGCCTTCAAGATCAGGTCTTTGAGGCGTCCGGTCACATACAGCTCGCCCTCGAAGAGATAGCCCTGATCCCCCGTATCCACCCAACCCTCGGGGTCCTTGACCGGCTCGGGACGGCGGTAATACTCGCTGAGCGAAGAGGGGCCGCGGAACTCGATGGGTCCCTCCACCCGCTCGATGCTCGCGCCCCGAATGCGCACCTGCATATCGGGCAGGGCGCTGCCGCACGAGACCACGGCTCGCCCCTCGAAGAGATCCGTCTTGAGCCCCCGCCCCGGAGGTGGAAAGGTCACCCCCAGCGAGGCTTCGGCCAACCCGTAGGCGGGGAAGACTGCCCCGGGTCGAAAGCCGTAGGGCGCATAGCGACGGCAGAAGCGCTCCATGGTCTCGGGTCGCACTGCCTCGGCGCCGTTGAGGGCGATGCGCCAGCTGGAGAGATCCAGGCCTTCCAACTCGGCGTCGGGAATGCGCCGGGCGCAGATCTCATAGGCGAAGTTGGGAGCCGGCGAGATGGTGGCCCGGTGGTGGCTGATGGCCTGCAGCCAGCGCGAGGGGCGGGCCAGAAAGTCCTGCGGTCCCATCAGCACCAGCGGGATGCCGTGGTAAAGCGAGCCGAGCAGCGAGCCGATGAGGCCCATGTCGTGGTAGAGCGGCAGCCAGCTCACGGTGATGTCCTCGGGCCCGATGGCCATTCCGCGCCCATAGGAGCGCACGTTGGCCAGCAGGTTGGCGTGGCTCAGGACCACGCCCTTGGGCTGGCCGGTGCTGCCCGAGGTATACTGGATCAGCGCCACGCCGCCCGGCTGGCAGGGGGCGGCCACCTCCAGGGCGAGGCTCTCCACCGCCGCCACCCGCCACGACCCGCGCATCAGGTCGGCCACCGCCCGGGCCGCCTCCAGCGTGACCAGCACCTTCACCCGGGCGTTCTCGAGGATGGCGTGCTGGCGTTTGAGGTACTCTTCGAGCTGGTCGAGCCGGAAGGGGGGATAGAGCGGCACCGGGATGGCTCCCAGCCGTAGAATGCCAAAGTGCAGGCCGAGAAAGCTCAGACCGGTGGGCAGCATGCTGCCCACCCGATCGCCCGGCACCACCCCCAGCTCGACCAGCCCGGCGGCGTAACGCTCGGCCTCGCGCCACAGCCGGGCATAGCTGACGGGTGGGAGGCCCTCGAGGTAGAGGAAGGGGCGGTCGTGGGCGGCCTGGTAGGCCAGCACCTCGATCAGGGTCTCGGCTTTGTCGGGCAGGGGAGGAACGGCTGTGAGCTGCGCGATCGGTTGACTTTCCGGTGGACGACCTTCCAGAGCTGCCACCAGGTCGGCCACGGTGGCGGCCTGGAAGACCGCCCGCTCGTTGACCCGCTGCCCCAGCTCAGCCTCCAGGCGCTGCACCAGTTGGACGCGCTCCAGGCTGCCCAGGCCGAAGTCGCGCTCGAGGTGAGCGTGCTGGCCCAGCGCGTTGACGTCGCGCTCGGGAGTCAGCTCGGCCGAGAGCTGTCTGACCGTCTGCAAGATTCGGTCGGTCACAGGCGGACCCTCGCCTTGATGGGGAAGTGGTCGGAAGGGAATTTCCCATTCTGGTGGCGGTGCACGATCTCGGCCTGCAGCACCTGCAGGCCGGGGCTGGCAAAGATGAAGTCGATGCGCGGCCCATTGCGCCCTCCGCTGAAGCCGTGAAAGGTGCCCTGACGCTTGACCGTGGGGTGGCTCTGGCGGAAGGTATCCAGCCAGCCGGCCTCCTTGAGCAGGCGCACTGGACGCGAGCCTTCCTGGGTGTTGAAGTCGCCCAGCAGGAGGGTGGGATGGTCGGGACGCACCCGCTCGAGCACGGCCTGCAGGCCGAGCAGGCGCGACTTCTGCCCCAGGTAGTCGAGGTGAAAGTTGAGCACGTCGAGCTCAGCGCTGCGCACGAAGGTGCAGATGCGCGGCAGAGCTGCGTCCCAGGCCCGGCGACCCAAAAGTCCCCTCGGGTGGAGCGCGAAAGTGCCCCCTTGCTCGACGTGAAGACTGTCCGAGCGCCAGAAAATGCAGCACTGCTCCCCCCGCCCCCGCCCGTTGCGCCCTTCGCCCAGGCTGGCGTAGCCTGCAAGCGCCAGCTCGAGATCGCGCCGCTGGCCGGGCAGCACCTCCTGAAAGCCGATCAGGTCGGCTCGCTCCTCGCGCAGCAACTCCAGGGCCAGGGCACGGCGCCGGCTCCAGGCGTTGGAGCCGTCCAGCACGGTTGCAAAGCGCAGATTAAAGCTCATGACGGTTAGCTCCATGGCCTGCACGCTTCCCGGCTCTCGGGAAGGGCCCTGCCAGGCTGCCGGAGTCCGTACCGGTCGAAGGCTCCAGGAGATTCAGTCTTTGCTTGCTACGACTTTCCTGGCCGCTGATCGCGGTGGAGGTGGTCGGTCCGGACGGTCCCGCGTTTTCGTGTGGCCTTGGCGGCAGGCCGGACGCGCCCGCCAGGCGAAGCCGGTCAGCATGGACTTCTTGCGAGGCCTGCTGAAACGAGGGAAGAAGTCGCAGGCCAGCCAGAGCCCCCCTCTCGCCTGCGAGCCAATCGCCAGCCTGGCGCCCTTCCCCGCCACCGCCCTGGGACCTGCCGCGCCCGCCTGCCTCAAGCATCCGCCCGCTCTGGTGGGCTACCACACCAGCCCTGCCGGACTCGAGAGGCTGCGCTCTTGCGGGCTCGCTTTCCAGGAGATCCATTCCGACCCCGATGCCAGGGTGCATCCCCGCGACAGGCCAGGATTGCAGGAGATCATCGGACAGGCCTGCGGGGGGCGCTGGGAGTTCCTGGTCGTTCCTGAGCTGGGCGAACTGGCCGTGGGGGCGGATCAGATGGGCCTGGAGATGGAGCTCTTTCGCGACGACCTGGAGGTCTTTTCGCTGGCCGAGCCCGAGCGGGTGCTGAGCGAGGAATACCGGGGCATGCGGGCCAGCCTCGATCACCTGCTGCAATGCACGCGCTGGCGCTATTCCGACGATGTGGCCGCCCCGGCGCCCTCCGGACTGGCGGAGCTCGGGCCCTATCGCATCGGGGTGCCCTTCGGATTCATCCGCTGGCTTGCGTCCGAGGACATGCTCTACCTGGTGCGCAAGGGCGCCTCTCACGATGTGGTCACCGTGCGCGTCACCGCTCACGGCATGGAGCCCGGCGATGACGGGCTGTTCGGCGAGTACCTGGCCGGGGTGGCCACCGCGCAAACCCTGGGAACACACTCCAGACGAGCCAAGAAAACGTCCTGGCTAAGCCATTATTCTCTATCGCCCGATTGGACAACTCTACCCCAACCGGCGATACTTGAATCATGCTCTACGTGCTGGAAAAGGCTCCCACAGTTGAGCCCGGCGCCCTCGAGGTGAGACCATGCGCGGCATCGACCGCAGTCTGGGCGGGCTGTTCCTGGATACCGAGATGTGGAAGCTGGCCCATGCCGGCGGGCGGCTGAGCCTGCGGCTGGGGGAAGCGCTGGCCCCGATGCTGCAGAAGAAGGGCTACTCGGCGCTGGGCTACTCGAGCCCGGGCGACTACTGCCGCGAAGAGCTGGGCATCAGCCTGAGCACGGCCGAGCGGATGGTGCGGCTGTTCAGACGGATGGCGAAGTTCCCGCTGGTGCGCGAGGCGTTTCTGGAGGGGGCTTTGAGCGAGTGCCAGGCGCTGCTGCAAAACTGTCCAAAGTGCCAGACTGCGAAATGCGGTTCTCAGTCTCGTTTGAGCATCTCCAGCTCCTCGGCTCGCAGCCACCCGCGCACCCGACCCATGGCGGCCACCTCGCGCCAATCCCCGCGCTCGCTCAGCACGTAGACCAGGCTGCCGGCGTGCAGCTTGAGCCCGGCCTCGAAGTCGCGCCCCGGGCCGTCGTACAGGCTCACCTGGGCGGGCAGCACCACGGCCGGCGAGACGGCCTCGGAGCGTTCGCGCACGGCCCACAGCCCCCCGAAAAAGAGCAGTCCCAGCGCGCAGACGGCCAGGAGACCCGAGCGCACAAGGCTGCGCCGGCGCAACTGGACCAGCAAGAGGCCGGCTCCCAGCCAGTAGAACAGGCTGGCCAGCACGGTCAGCTCGGTGCGGCTGAAGAAGCTCGCCAGCCATTCCAGGTGCGAGGGGGGAGCGCTCTTGTCAGGCAGGCTCCTGGCCAGCTCGCCCAGGTTCTGGCGCAGGCTGGCGTCGCGGGGCATGCGAGCCAGGGCGTTCTCGTAAGCAGCTCGGGCCCGGCCGGGGTCGGCCTGTTTCTGGTAGGCGTTGCCCAGGTTGTAGTAGACCGGCCCGGTGGTGTAGCCCAGCTCGAGCAGCTCGCGATAGCCCTCGGCGGCGGCCGCGTAGCGGCCCTGGGCGTAGTCCTGGTTGGCGCGCTCGAAGAGCCTGGAGGGCTCTTCGCTCCAGGCGGGAGCCAGCAGAGCCAGCAACAGGCAAACGGACAGGATGGTTCTCATCGCAGGGCCTCCTCGATCTCGAACAGCACGCGGCAGAGGGGTTTCTCGTGCTCGCCCAGGCCCTGGCGGGTGGGCGCGTAGCGCGCCTCCTCGGCGGCCTGCAGCTCGCCGCGCAGCCGCTGGCGAAGCTCCAGGCTCAGGCCCCGCTCGCAGAGCAAGCGGTCGAGCTCGTCCAGGCTGAGCCCGGCGGTGATCGTGCCCAGCCGATCGGCGAAGAACTGGTGGACGGCGCTCAGCACCACCTTGCCTCCTTCCTCGGGGCTCAGCGAGCGCAGACGACGCAGTTGCCGGTTGGCCCGACGCAGAGCCTGCGATTGACGCCGGGCGCCCGAAGAGGCTTCCCGCCAGCGCCGGAAAGCGCGCCAGGCGAAGGCGGATCCCAGGGCCAGCAGGGGCAGAGCCTGCAGCCAGCCCAGCCAGGCCGGGGCCTGGAGCTTGAGCGGCTTGCCCCCCAGTGAAGTCTTCTGGCCAGCCAGCTTGTCCTCGACAGGGGCCGGCAGGTCGCGACGGCTTACTTTGCCCGGGGTCACGTCCAGGGTGAGAGGGGGGGCTTCGATGGTCTCGTAGCGCTCGGTCTCGGGGTTGAAGAAGGAGAAGCGCAGCCCGGTCAGGGTCTGGTGACCCTCCTCCACGGGCACCAGCACGGTCTTGAAGACGCGGGTGCCGGTGACCTCGTAGTCTTTCTTTTCCACCTGGGAGGTGGCCTGGGTGTCGTAGACGCGGAACTTCTTCAGCTCGGGCAGGGCGGGGGTGCCGATCAAATTGACGTTGCCCTGGCCGCTGACGGTCATCTCCAGGTGCACCGGCTGTCCGGCCGCCACGCTGCTCTTGTCCAGGGTGGCCGTCAGGGAGTACTGCCCCACGGCGCCGCTGAAGTTGGCCGGGCGGCCTTCCTCGGGCAGAGGGCGGACGTCCACCGCTACCGGCTCAGTCTCGAGAGACATGTCCCTGGGCGGGGCCAGGTAAGCGAAGGGATCGTTGCGGAACACGGAAGCCAGGCTGTCTTGCAGGGTGACCTGCACGCGGGCCGGGTTGAGCTCGTGCTTGCCGGGGCTGGTGGCGAAGAGGGCGGTGCGGGCCTCGACCACGTAGTAGCGGCGTCCGTCCACCTCGGTGGCGTAGGTGCGCGAGCGGGGCAGCAGCTCCTCGACCAGGAAGCCCGTGGTCTCGGGGGGCTCGTAGCCCACCGGCCCGATGGGCGCGGCCGACAGGTAGAGCTTCAGGATGTAGGTGATCTGCTGGTTCAGGTAGGGCTTGCTGCGGTCGACTTCGGCCGTGATGAAGGCCGGGCGGGTATCGTCGAGCGCATCCGGGGCCGGCTCGAGGAGGGTCGGGTGGGCTGGAGCGCTCGTGGGCGTGGCGGTGGGCATGCTCGCGGAGCCGGGGGATGCGTGACGAGCGGGAAGGATCTCCAGGTCGATGGGATCGGCCTGATAGAGCTGGCCTGCGATCTCCACCGAGATGGGGCCGATCTTGTAGCGGCCGGCTTTCTTCGCCACCAGGGTGTAGTTCTGGGCCACGCCCACCGAGACCAGGCCGTTCACGATCGAGGTGCTCGAGAAGCTGCCCGTCTGGTAGACCTCGAGCTCGGGCATGTCGGGCAGCTCGGTCTCCACCTCGCCGGCTGCTCCGGACACCTCGACCTTCAGGTTGATGGATTCCCCTTCGTGCACCGAGTAGGTATCCACGCTGGCCTGCACGGTGGGAGGCTGAGCACTGGCAACCAGGGTCAGGAGCACCAGCAAAAAGATGGCTTGCAACGACTTCCTCACCAGGTTTGACCTCCGGTCTGAGGGATGGCGCGCATTCCGCGGGCGCGCGCCCGCTGGCCGGTCTCCTGCTTCTCCTTCTCCTCGAAGAAGTGCAGCAATTGCTCGGCCTCCTGCTTGCGGGCCCGGGCGGCCGCCTCGGGGGAGCCGGCCTGGTCCTTCTTGTCCTGGCCACCCTGGCCGGACTTGTCGTTCTTCTTGTCCTGGTCGCCCTGGCCGGACTTGTCGTTCTTCTTGTCCTGGTCGCCCTGGCCGGACTTGTCGTCCTTCTTGTCCTGGTCGCCCTGGCCGGATTTGTCGTCCTTCTTGTCCTGGTCGCCCTGGCCGGATTTGTCGTTCTTTTTGTCCTGGTCGCCCTTGCCGGATTTGTCGTTCTTTTTGTCCTGGTCGCCCTGGCCGGACTTGTCGTCCTTCTTGTCCTGGTCGGACTTATCGTTCTTCTTGTCCTGGTCGGACTTGTCGTCTTTCTGGTCCTGGTCTTTCTGAGACTTGTCGTTCTTTTTTTGCTGCTGCTTCTGCTTGAGCTTTTGCAGCACGATCCATGCGTTGTGGCGAGCGTCCTCGTCTTTTTCGTCGTAGCGCAGGGCCTTCTTGTAGAAGTCCAGCGCCTCTTCGAGCTTTTCTTGCTTGTAGGCCATGTTGCCCAGGTTGTAGGCCGCCTTGCCTCGCAGGGCCAGGTCATCGCCCTCGAGCACTTCGGTAAAACCGGTGCGGGCGTTCTTCAGGTCGCCCGCTTTGACCTGAGCCAGGGCCAGGTTGTAGCGAAGGCGCGGGCTATCCGCCTGTTTCAGGGCCCGCTGGTAGCCGGTGATGGCTTCTTTGTAGCGTCCCTGGCGGAAGGCCTGGTCAGCCTTCCACTGCTCCCACATCGGGTTGGCCGAAGCCGCCTGCGAGAGCATCAAGAGCATCAAGAGCAGTCGTTTCATGCCATCCTCCGGCGGCGTCCGCGCAGCATCTGCTCGCCCAGCAAGAGGGCCAGCCCCATCCCCAGGAAGATCTGGAAGCGCTCGGTGTAGCGGCGGGACATCTGGCTGTCGATCCGCTTCTTCTCGACCTGGCTCAAAGCGACCAGGAGATCCTGGGTGCCGTTGCCACCCTCGTCCAGGCGGAAATACTTGCCTCCGGTGGCCTCGGCCATCCCCTGCAGGGTCTTCTCGTCCAGCTTGCTGACCACGGGAGCGCCCGATTCGCTGGTCACGCCGGTCAGCACCGCCCCCTCGGGGTTGCCCAGGCCCAGCGCGTAGATCTCCACGCCTTCTCTGGCTGCCTCGCGGGCGGCGCCCAGCGGGTCGCTGCCCTGATCCTCACCGTCCGTCAGCAAGATGATCACGCGGGCCCCCTGGTGCTCACGAGAGAAGAGCTTGAGGGATTCGCGCACCGCGTCACCCACGGCCGTGCCAGGCACGGGCATCATGTTCTCGCTCATCTGCTCCAGGAACAATCCCGTGGCGCCCTCGTCCATGGTCAGCGGGCAGAAGGTCAGGGCCGAGCCCGCGAAGCCCACCAATCCCAGCTTGTTGCCGGCCAGCTCCTTCATCAGCACGCTCAGCTCGCGCTTGGCCACGGCCAGGCGGTCGGGCTGATAGTCGGTGGCGTTCATGCTGCGCGAGAGGTCCATGGCGATGACCACCTCCAGCCCGTGCCGCTCCACTTTCTCCAGCTTCAGACCCCACTGGGGTCGGGCCAGGGCCACGATCAGGAGGGCACCGGCCAGGCTCAGCAGGAAGAGCCGGGTAAAAGCACGGGCGGGGGAGTCGTCGCAGGCCAGTCGGGCCAGCATGGGGTGGGCGGCGAACCGGCGTAGCAAGCCCCGCTTGCGACTCTCGCGCCAGACGAACAGCCCCACCAGTACTGCCCACAGGGCCAGCCAGGCCAGTTGTTGCGGTTCAGCAAAGCGCATCAGGGGAGCTCCTCAAAGATGGTGCGTTCCAGCAGGCTGCCCATGCCCACGAAGCAAAGGCCCAGCGCCAGCGGATAGAAATACAGCTCGCTGTAGTCGGTGACGGTGGTGGAAGTCTGCTCCACCTTCTCCAGCCGGTTGATCTCGTCGTAAACATCAGCCAGGGCCCGGTTGTCGGCGGCGTGGTAGAAACGACCGCCGGTTGCCTGAGCGATGCGGGTGAGGCTGTCCACGTCCAGGTCGCTTCCCACCGAGCGCAGGCCCATCGAGGGGTCCAGCGCCAACATGCTGTTTCCGGTGGCCCCCACCCCGATGGTGTAGATTTTGATGCCGAACTGCTGGGCTAGCTTGGCGCCGGTCAGAGGATCGATCTCGCCGGCGTTGGAGCGCCCGTCCGTCAGGAGCACGATGACCTTGCTCTTGCCTGGCAGGCTCTTGAGCCGGTTGACGCTGGTGGCCAGGGCCGTGCCGATGGCCGTTCCGTCGGTTCCGGTCACCCCGAAGTTGGCGCTGGAGAGGAGCTGGCCCAGGGCCTGGTGGTCCAGGGTCAGGGGGCACTGCGTGAAGGCGGTGCCGGCGAAGAGCACCACGCCGATGCGGTCACCGGGGCGCTCCTGGACGAACTTCTCGCTCAGGTCCTTGGCCGCTTCCAGGCGGTTGGGCATCAGGTCCATCGCTTTCATGCTGGTGGAGGTGTCCAGGCACAGCATGATGTTGACGCCCGAGCTCTTGACCACCTCGCGCGACTTGCCCGCCTGGGGCCTGGCCAGGGCCAGGCAGAGGCTCAGCATGCCCAGGGCCACCAGGCCCCAGGGGAGCCAACTCTCCCAGGTGGGTCGCACGGCCTTCGACCAGCGCACCAGGCCCAGGTCCGAGTAAGCCAGCGCTGCCTGGCGTTGGGTTTTGCTGCGAAGACCCGTCCACCACAGGGCCAGCAAGAGAGGGATGAGGGCCAGAGCCCAGGGGAAGGCCAGTCTAAGCATCGGGCTTCTCCTCCTTGCTGGCCTGCACCATCTGGCGCACCGACTCGAGCCGCAGGGCGGCGTCTCCCGGCACCTGGCGGGCAAACTTGACCAGATCGCCCTCCTCCAGCACCTCGCGGACGACCTGGATCAACTCGGGCGGGAAGGAGCGAGCGCGCAGGTCGGTAAGAATCTCGCCGGTGGTGCGCTCGAGCACCGGAAGCTGGTGGCGGCGGGCCAGCCAGATACGCAGCACCTGGGTGAAGCGCTCGTACTGCTCGATCTGGCGCAGATCGCTGAGCAGACCGAGCTCGCGCAGGGTCCAGTCGGTGGGGCCCAGCTCGGGGACCGGCTTCTTGGCCATCAGCGCGCGGCGCAGGGCCCGCACGCCCAGCCAGAAGAGGGCCAGGGTCACCAGACCGGAGAGAGCCACCAGCAGGTAAACCCAGAGGGGCACCGGCAGGGGATCAAGGCCGGCAAAGTCGCGAATGTCCCCTTTGGGCTCCGGCTCGGGCTCGGCCACGGCGATCTCGACCGGGCGCGTGCTGGCCTCGCAAGTCTGGCCCGCGAACTGGTAGCTGAGCTTGAGCGGAGGAACGGTCTGCTGGCCGATCTCCCAGGGGGCCAGCCGGAAGGTGTACTTCCAGCGTTTCTGGCCACCCAGAGGGGGCTCGTCGGTCAGCACCGCGTCGCGCACTTCCCAGGGCTCGAAGCTGAAGCTGTCAGCGGCGGGCAGCTTCAGCGCCACCCCCGGGTCGGCCGTGACCCGCACCGTCAGGCGCAGGCTCTGGCCCAGTTTCAGTTTGCTGGACGAAGCCTCTTCTTTCAGCACCACCGGGCCCTGTTGGGCCAGGGCGGGCCCCAGCAAAGCCAGAGTCAGGAGCAAAGTGAGCAAGCGTTTCATCCGGTGAATGTACCTCAGAAAGTGAATTCATCGCAATAGACGAGTGAACCTGGAGGGAAGTTCCCGCTCCCGGGGGGCAGGGCGAGAAGGCCATGGAGTCTCAGGCGTGATTCACAGGGCGGTCATCAACTGGTAAGTGGGCAGGAAGCAGGCCAGCACGACAATTCCCACCCCGCCCCCCAGGAACATCAGCATCAGCGGCTCGAGGATGGCTACCAGCCCATCCACGCTCTCTTGCAACTCTTCCTCGATCAGTCGCGAGTAGCGGGCAAACCAGGGATGCAACGTGCCCACGCTCTCGCCCGCTGCCACGAGGTTGATCAGCAGGGTTGGAAAGGCACGGGTGGAGTGCATGGCCTCGCTCAACTCCTCGCCCTCGAAGACGCGTTCTTGAAGCTCTTCCACGGCCCGGTCCAGCGGGATCCAGCCGCTGGGGCTCTGGCGCAGACAGTCCAGCGAGCGCATCAGGCCCACTCCGTTCTCGAGCAGCAGGGCCAGGCTCTCGGTCATCTGGGCCAGAGCCAGCAGGTAGAGAAAGCGACCTAGCACGGGAACACGGATGAGCCAATGCTGCAGACGCTCCCGGCGCTCGCTGCGGCGGGCGTAAAGCCAGAGGGCCAGGGCCAGCCCGGCCATCACCACCGGTAAGACGACGATCAGCCCCCGATTGCCAGCCATGCTCACCACCACGCGGGTCAAAAGGGGCAGCTTGGCCCCGGATTCGGAGAAGGTCTTCAAGAACATCGGCAGCAGGAAGTAGAGCAGAAAGAAGGTCATCCCCAGCGTGCTGATCAGCACGAAGCAGGGGTAGACCAGCGCGCTGGTCAGTCGCTGGCGCAAGTTGCCCTGGCGCTCGAGATTCTGGGCCAGCCGCTCGAAGGCCCGGGTGATGCCGCCGGTCAACTCGGCCACCCGCACCAGGCTGATGTACATCGGGGCGAACACCTGCGGGTGAGCGGCCATGGCCGAGCTGAGGCTGTGACCGCTGTCGACGCGCCGAGTGATCGAAGTGACGACCTCGCCCATCCGCTTGTCCGGGTCCTCGCGCAGCACTTGCAGCGCGCGCGCGATGCCCAGACCGGCACCGAGCAGCACCGAGAAGTGCATCGTAAAGAGGCGCACGGATGAGCGGTTGACGCGCAATGACTTTGGCTGACTCCTGTGCTATCTTTGGAATATGTGGAATCGACGCGGTGTTGCTATCCTGACTGCTATGTTCCTGGTGGTGATGCTGTTTTCCTTGATCATCGCCCTGGCTCACCAGACCACCACCGACACCCTGTTTCTCCGGCAGGGCTATCTGCGCAATCAGTCCATCTTCGCCGCCCGTGCCGGGGTCAATCTCGGCTTGAAGCAGATGGTCGAGAACGTTGGCTGGGAAACGACTCACGCCAGCGAAGCTCAGGCCGAGGAGACCACCGTCGAGGGCGCCGAGCTCAAGATCTGGGCCAGCGCCTCGCCCCAGCCCAACGTGATGTTCCTGCACTGCGTGGCCACCTTCAACGGGATCACCGAGCGGGTCACCGCCACGGTGGCCCGGGGCTCGGACATCCAGGGCACCGTCTACGCCGAAGTCAGTCGAGACGGGATCGACTCCCTGTTTTACACCACGCCTGGCGCCCCCTGGACCATCGTGCCTCCAGCCCCCTACAAGTATTATGTTCACGACAATGCCACCGATACCATCAACCTGGTGACCACCGGCAGCTATGCCAGCAATCTCGGATTTGTGTGCCCCGACGACGACAACAACCTGTACGCCATCATGCGGCGGGACGGATCGGACGCCGTCTACCGCTACTCGCCCGATGGAACGTGGACCGTGCTGCCGGCGGTCATTTCTGCCTACTATGATGGCTCGGGCACCCTGATCACCCGGCCTGACAAGGTGGCCGGTGACCTGCGCGACCTGACCAGTGACGGCCAGAATCGTCTGGTGGTGCGATTGAACCGGGACAACATCGATACCATCTACACCCTGGACGTGGCCGCCTGGGAGGCCGACCCGACCGTGACCTGGTCCACTGTCAAGCCGGCTCCCAAGCGCTACTACAACGACGCCGGGGTGCTCAACGACGGCAGCGGATTTTCCCACAACCTGCGCAACTTGAGCCTGGATCCCAACGGTACGCTCTATGCGGTGCAGGGCATCGACGGACGACCCGATACGATGTTCGCCTACGACTTCGTCAATGACCGTTGGAGCGTGCTTCCGCCTCCTCCTCGAGTCATCTACAAGAACGACGGGACCGTCAAGGTCGAGACCGACGCCTATCCTGGCAACTTCAAGGGCGGAATGGCCGCCGGTCCCGGTGGAGAGGTTTTCGTCTGTTACGATCCCGATGATCGCGCCAGCACGATCTACCAGTTCTCCCCCTCGGGCCCGTCCGACGCCAATTCAGTGATCCCCGGCCAGTGGACCTGGCTCTCGCCTCCCCCTCGCAAGTACAACACCAGCACAGGCGTGGTCGACCAGGGGGGCTTCTGCGGCAACCTGCGCTACCTGAACGTGGACAGGGATGGGAACGTCTATGTGCGCTGGGCCCGCGACGGGCGCGACGAGGTGATGGCGATGAGCGCGCGTTCCGGCTACTGGGAGTTGCTCGGCTCGCTGCCGCTCCAATATTATGGTCAGGATGGCGTCCTGCGGGCGGCTGACCGCAACTGGAACGTGAACATCAACAGCATGGGAGTGGGCAGCCCCGACAATCCAGCTGCCGGGGGCGCGGTCCGGTGGCTTTCCACCTACTGAGACGCGGCTTCAACCTGGCCGAGGTGATGGTGAGCCTGCTGCTCATCAGCATCGCGGTGCTGGGACTGGTCAGCGTTCACCTCTACTCGGCCCGGGCCGCCCAGGGAAATCGCTCGCGCCACACCGCCTCGGTGCTGGCCGCTTCGACCATGCACCAGACCGAGGAGCGGGTGCGCCAGGACTTCTCGGTCTCGGTGGCATCGCCCCGCCAGGCCCACCCCGAAGCGGCCGGTTACGAGTACGAGATACTCGAGACGTTGCCCGAGCCCACTTTGAAGCGGGTCGAGGTGCGGGTGTTCTGGCAGACCAGGGAGGGCGCCCAGCAGTACGCCATCTGGACCATGTTCTACGATGTCCCGTAAAGGGGTCACCCTGCTCGAGACCCTGGTGGCCTGCGCCCTGTTCGCCTTTCTGGCCGGACTGATCGTGACCATCCAGATCGCCGCCAAGAACGCGGCCCGGCGCAGCGACCTTGGCAACGAGGTCTACCGAGCGGCCATGCTTGCCGCTGAGCGGTTGCGCCAGGAGTTTCGGGGTGCCAGGGTGGAGTCGGTGGACCCGGCGGGGACGAACATCACTTACTGGCTGCCCCGCATCCAGAACGGCGTGCTTCAGATCTTGCCCACGGGCGAGCCGGACTGGGAGCCGGGCGATCCAGCACCGCCCGATCGGGCGGTGCTCTCCATGTCGGCCGCCGGATGGTTGCAGCGAGACTTTCAGGCGAACGTGCGGCGCATGGCCTTCCTGGGACCGACCGGGAGCATCACCTTCGATCTGCCCACCGGCTCGCGGGTGCTGACCGCGCGGGTCAACGCCCGCCACCAGCACCCCAACGACCCGAGCGTGGTCAGCACTTACGCAGTCACGTTGCGTTTCTTTCTGAGCAACCAGCCTTAATGTGCTGCCC
>QWHO01000562.1 GCA_021404945.1 bacterium CPR1 | reverse complement strand
GGGTGGCTCGCGAGCTGGGCAAGGTGGGCGACGTCTTCGACCAGGGCACGCTGTATTTGCAGATGTGCCTGGTGATGGGCGCCATCGGCATTATCTCGCGCCAGGAGGGGATGAAGCGCGCCTTCTTCGCATGCATGCTCTTGCTGGGGTTGTTGGGCAGCTGGTACACCTGGCTGGCTTTCCAGCAGGCGGGAAAGATCTGACGTCTCTGGATGGACGTACGCCAAACCTTCCTTGCCGAGGTTGCAGCCAGCAGCCCGTCAGAGCTGGACGCGCGATCCCTTCGACAGGCTGATCGCTGGCCATGCTCTCTGTCGCGACTGCCCCTGGTCACCAAGGCCCTCTGGTTGCGACTCAGGACTGGCTCTTGGAGCTGAGATACTCGCCCACCACGCCGGTCACCTCGCCCAGAGCCACCAGCGGCAGGGCCATCATGCCCGCTCCGAAGGCCAGTCCTGCGAAGCCCAGCGCGGTCAGGCCGTGGCCCAGCGCGATCAACTGGCGTTGAGGCGGGCGGTTGAAGGCCATGTGCTCCTCGCCCCAGCGGTCCTTCTCGAAGCCGACCAGATTGGTCAGCGCGTAGACCGCGTGGCCCGCCGCCATGGCGCCGCACACCCAGCCGCCCATGCTCTTGAAGACCGAGCCTTCGGGTGCCAGGGTGCTGGCGGTGGCGGCATAGATGTCCAGCGAGCCCACCCCGGCGTAGATGGCTCCTTTCAGGCGGCTGGTGCGCACCCGGTCAGAGTAGGTTTGATTGCTGCCCGAGCTGGCGGCTACGGGCATCGTGCTTACCACGTTCATGGAGTTCTCCTCTTACTGGAAATAGGCAAAGTTGCTGATGACGGCACCGGTGGCCAGGATGGGCAGGGCCCAGGCTCCCATGCCGAAGGCCAGTCCCGCGTAGCCAGCCACCTGCAATCCCTCACCGAAGGCCTGCGTGATGCATTTTTGCCTCTGCACGGCGGTCATGCCCTCATCTGCGGCCCTGGCCAGACGGCTGATGCCGAAGGCCGCGTGACCGACGCCCATGCCGACGTTGAGCCAGAACAGCCCGGGCGTGCTGGGCTGCATGACGGTCAGCCCCGCGACGAAGCCATCGGCCACATCGGTGACGGCTCGACTCACGTGCTTGGCCGTGGTCTGCAGCCGTCTCTCGCTGTAGGGCAGCGCGCTATCCACTTTCATTGCTTGCTCACCTCGCTCCCTTGTATGTTTGCACTGTCTGGGTGACCACCGTGGCCACCACTCCCAAACCGGTGATTGCCGCCGTCCAGGGCCCCCATCCCAGGGCCTGGCCGGCCAAGCCGGCGGCGGTCAAGAAGCTGCCGGCCGCGCTGGCGAGCCGCCAGGGGCCGGGTGACTCCTCGCCACCGAAGACTTTGTAGGCGGCTACCCCGAGGTTGACTACCGCCAGAGCGCCCGAGGCCATGCGCAGGGGCATCCAGGCCTCGGCGGCGGTGCCCGGGCTGAGCTGGTCGAGCACAAAGCCGCCCAGGTTGCCCTGAGCCACCTGGCCGGCGGCGATGCTGGTCAACCCGGTCGCCAGACTGGCTGCCCCCATGGCCGTGGGCAGGGCCACCTGCAGCCGCTTCGAGCGCCGTTCACGCTCGTAGGGCAGCAAGCTGGACTCGCTGACGTTCATGGCTGTCCCTCCTTCTTGCCGATGCGCACTCCGCCGATCACCATGTGGTCTTCCTTGTCCTTGATGCGACCGCCGTTCTCGAAATGCTCCAGAGCCTCGGCTTTGGCTTTCCCGACCTCGGCTCCCAGGACCAGACGACGGCCTACCTCGGTGATCAGCTCCACCGGCCCGATGTTGCGATGCTCGAAGCTCCACTGCAAGAGCGAGCGGGCCACCTCGTAGATGTTGTGACGGCCGGATTGCTTGAGGACCAGCAGGGTGCCGGCGTGGCTCCGGGTCAGATTCTCCAGGTCGGCCGGGCAGTCGGGCCAGCGTTTGGCCCGTAGCTCGCGCACGAAGGTGTACTCCTCGACCGCCTGGCCCACCGAGTCGCAGCCGTCGAGCAAGGGCTCGAGCATGCGACTCATGGAGTAGGCTGACTTCCCTTCCGTCTTGAGAACCTGGCCCAACTCCTCGGCTTCTTCCTTCTTCTCGGCCCTGCAGAGCAGGTTGAGGTAGGCGCGGAATAGACCCGAGCTCGACTGTCCCTCCACCTTGCCTCGAGCCAGCGCCCCGGCGGCCTGCTCCAGAGCCGTGGAGACCAGCTCGGGCGGGCGGTTCTTGTTGTGCTCGAGCAGGACAGGGTGGATCTTGAGCAACTCGTCGGTGGGCGGCAGGCAGCGCTCGGCCGTCTCCAGCAAGCCCACCGTCTGGGCGATGGAGTTGCCCAGCTCCAGGTATTCGCTGAAGGCTGAACGACGAGAGCGGAACTCGCCCTCGCTGCGCGATTGGGCCAGCAGGGCGGTCATGCGCGTGCCAAGCCCCAGGTCGTCGGTCTCGCGCGAGAGCTGGATGACCAGTTTCTTGAGCCGATCGTGGTCGAGAAAGCGAGGGGGCTTCTGGAGCAGCTCATAAGCCTGGCGGACCGCTTCCGAGTCGCGCGCGTTGGCCATCTTGAAGAGATCCTTCAGGTCGGCAAGGCCGCCACGCAGATCGTGGGCCGAGTGCTTTTGCAGCAGGCGCAGGTCGGTCAGGGCCTGCTCGGGATCCGGGTCGAACTCGAGCAACGTTCCGAAGGCCCCTTCGTAGTTCACGCTCTTTCGGAGCCAGCCCCCCGGGCTGTGGGCCGGAGGAGCGTTCTCATGCAGCTTCTGATAGCAGTCGCGCAGCTCGTCGTGGTGATCGCGCTCGACCCGTCCGAGCAGCTCGAGGTAAGTTTCGGCGGCCTGCTCGAGCCCGCCGGCGGGGCGATCGGTAGCCAGCCACTCGAGATCCTTGAGGGCCTGGTCGGGATTGTCCCCCACCTCGACCAGCTTGAGGTAGGTGCGCTGGCGGTCGGTCCTGGCCTCGGGCGAAGGCGCTCCGCGCAAAAAGTCGAGCACCTTCAGGGTCTCGCCCCCGCTCGGAGTGCGCTCTCGCAGGCTGCGCAGCATGGCGAAGTCGTCAGCCTTGAAGCCGTTCTGGCTCAGGTGCTCGAGGTCGCTCAGAGCCTCCTCGATACCCATCCCCACCTCGAGCAGGCGCTCGAGCTTGCCGGAGGCCTCGGGCGGCAGGGCCAGGCTGCGCTCGTAGAGGGCGCGGTCGTCGGTGTGCTGCAAAAAGCTCAGATAGCGCCGGGTCTCCTGCTCGCGGTTGGCCGTGGGGGCAAGCTTGGAGTCGAGCCACTTGAAGTCGTCGAGAGGGCGGTTCTCGCCCAGCATCAGCTCCAGCGCGCAGAGGTGTCCCTGGCCTTTGCCGTCCACGTAGAGAAACCCCTCGCGAGCTGGCTCGGCCTGCTCGGAGAGCTCGAGCAGGTGGAGATAGTGCTTGAGCCGCCCGGGGGCATCCGGCCGGGCGGCCAGGGTGGGCAGCAGGCCTTTCATCTCCTGCT
>QWHO01000561.1 GCA_021404945.1 bacterium CPR1 | reverse complement strand
GACCGGCGGCTTTGCTCCGCACCTACACTGGGAGCTGCGGGCTCACGGCCTGCCGGTCGAGCCCCAGGCCGTGCTGGAGTTGCCCGCCTCCTGGCGCTGAGCCTACGACTGCCCCCTCTGCTGAAGCTTTCTGGCGATGGCGTCGGCCAGGGCCTGGTTGCCGGTACGGTTTCCCCCACCGGCAGGCTTCGGAGTTTCCGGAGCCCCAAACTTGGGCGTGGTTGGGGGCGTCCCCGGGGAGCCACCTTCACGGCCAGCAAACAGCCCGGCCAGTCCCCCGGTGACGGTGGACTGGGAAGAGAAGGCCGAGCGCACCGGGCCTGACAGGTCAGAGGAGCTGATGGAGGCCTGCTTCTTCTTCTCCATGTCATCAACGACCTTGGCAGCAGCCTCGGCATCCACCTTGGGGAGCGGATTCCAGGGCAGCTTCTTGGGGTCGGGCGGACCCGCGATCTGTTGGCGTACCTGGGTTACCAGGGCCGGACGGACGAAGAGCAATGGCGGCGGCGCGTGCAGATGGCCCGGTTGAGGAGCGGGTGGCAGCGGCGCCGGGCCCCGCCCGGGAGGGCCCACGGGCGGAGCGGCAGCCATCACCGGCGGTGGACCGACGGCAGGGCGGGCGCCAGTCGCAGGGGCAGCCGCCATGACGGGCGGCGGACCCACGGGTGGAGCCGCCGACATGACCGGGGGTGCTCCGGCCGGAGCGGGGGGACGCGGAGGCTGGCCGGGCGGCCCCGGAGCAGCGGGCATTGCAGTCGGAGGAGCGGGACGGGGAGGCAGCCCCGGAGGGGCCGCCTGCATCCCGGGTGGGCCGACCGGAGCCGGAGGCATTCCGGGTGGGCCGGGGGGGCGAGGGGGCACTCCCGGAGGGCCCATGGCCGCTGGCGGGGCTTGAGGAGGCTGGCCCATGCCCGCTGGACGAGCCTGGGGCGGAGCGCCCGGAGACGGAGACTGGGGCATCCCCGGAGCTCCCGGCATTCCGGGCGGCACCGGACGCGGGGGCATGGGCGGCAGGCCCGCCTGGGCCTGCGATGCCGGTGGGGTCGGCACCGGGGCACCTTGAGGAGGCGGAGCAGAGGGACCTCCCCCGGCCAGCCGGGCCAACCCGGCCTGAGCCTCGGCATTGCCCGGGTCGAGCCCGAGGGCAATCTTGTAGATCTCGGCCGCCTTGGCCAGGTTCCCTCGCCGATGATACAGCTCACCGGCGCCGACGTAATACTTGGCGGCTTTGGGACCCTGACCCATGTCACGGTAGAGTTCGGCTACCTCGAGTCGGTGCTGTGCCTCTTCCTCGGTCGGGACGTCCATCTACCGGCCTTTCTACGCTGTTGTGGGGCTCATATTCGCGGATTCGCCATGATCTCCCTTCGCGGTAACAATCCGTTTACACCACGCTCGATGGTTTGAGACTATGCTGCTCTGGCCATGATCGCAACTCTGAGCTCGGCCGACCGACAGAGCTGGCTCGAGCGCTGCCAGAGCCAGGCTGATCGCTCCCCGGACGGGACCTACGAGAGTCTCTCTGAGGGAGACCAGGTGCTGCTGCGCGAGCGACAGACGGGGCAGACCCGAACCCTGAGCGTGCCCAATGAGTTGAAGCTGGAGCGCACCAGCGTGGCCAATGGCGGCCAGACGGTCGCCTTCGCGGGCAAGGACTCGAGTGGCGCCGTCAACGTGTTCCGGGCCCGTCCCGGCCAGTCTCCGCAACTCGTCGAGAACCGCTTCGCCCTGTACGGAATCGACCTCTCCCCCACCGGTCAGGATCTGGCCTACATCTCCCTCGACGAGGTGAAGCTCCACGACGGCCAGCAGAACCGTACTCTGGCCAGGCTCCCCAGCCAACTCGACGAGGTGCACTACCTCGAGGACGGCCGTATGCTGGTACAGGGCCACACCAGTTGCTGGACCAGCGGCCGGGTGGCCACCTTCTGGGTGCTGAACGAGGACGGACAGAGCCAGTTCCTCGACGATCCCGATCTTGCCGAGGAGCTCTCACCGGGAACTCTCAGCGCTCTCGATGAGGGGTACCAGAACGCCTTCCCGATGGCCGACCCGGCCCAGCGAAAGGCCTTGATGGGCCAGTTCGGTTACCACACTCCAACCTACCGGATCCCCTCACCCACGAAGGACCGCATGGTCTTCTCGGTCAAATCCCGATTCTCTCCGACGGACGCCCGCCAGGGCATCTACCTGGTGCAACGCGGACATGGCCAAGCGCAGCGCATCCGCCAGGGAGAAGGGGTCGACCTGGTCGCCGGACGAGAGCTATCCTCCGTGACCTGGAGCGCCGATGGGTCTGAAGCGGCCCTGGTCCTGGCTCGAGGCTCCGGGGATGCCTACGCCTGCGTGGTGGGAGCCGAGGCGGACAAAGCGGTGGTTCTCCCCTACCGCGTGGACCAGAGTAAACCCGAATGGTCCGAGAGCGGACGCTATCTAGCCGTGCAGGTGGTGGTGGACGATCTGACGAGCATCTTCTGCTTCGATACCGAGAAGCGAGCCTTCTTTCCCGTGGTCACGGGCTATCGGCTGGAGGGCTGGAAGCAGGACCGACTGCTTGTCCGTCGAGGCGAGGAAGCCCCGCTCGAGCTCGAGCCCAACACGATGGACCCCCGATTCGCGCCAGGCCAGCTGTTCGGAAGTCCCCTGCCCGAGCCGGGACTCGATCCGGGAGTGCGCGTCGAGCCTGACCACGTGGTTGTCGGTGGAGTGCGCGTGCCCCGCAAAGTCTCTTAGAGGGCCCCGAACCCGGATCGCCGGGCGTCGCGCAGCCGGAAAACCATGTCAAGTGGGGCCGGCTGCGCTCTTAGACCTCGAGCCCGGTTCCCTTTACGAACGTGCGAGCCTTCTGCTCCAGGCTCTGGCGCAGAAAGGCTTCCCACTCGCGTTTTTCTTTGAGTTTGGTCTCGAGCACGTCGCGAAACTCGCGAAACGGCCGATGGCTCGTCATGGCCCGCTTGAGATTCTCTTTGAGCTTGGGATCGTGAACCTGGGCGATAAAGCGCTCCATGTCGGCGTGATTCTCGCGAGGGCTCGCTTTGGGCACCTGGATGTACTTGCCCTTGTCGGTGGCCAGGGCCTTTTTGATCTGCTCGAGCTGCGCCCGGTTCTCGAGATCGATCTTGATGATCTTGCCGGTAGCCCGCTCGATGAGGTACTGGTTGGCCGGCTCATGGTCGCCCAGTATCTGGATCAGCGCTTTGAGATCGACTTTGGGCATCTTTCACCTCACCATGGGAACAGCATCAAGGCCACGGCTCGGGTCCAGTAGGCGATGGCCTGATCGACCGAGATACGCCTCGCCCAGGTTGTAATAAGACTGCCAGTGATGGGGGTTGATCTGGGTCACCCGCTGCCACTCCATCACCGCCGCGTCCACCTGGCTGCGGTGAAAGAAGTAGGTGTTGGCGAGATTCCAGTGGGCTGGCCAGTGCTCATCCTTGAACTGGATCGTCTTTTGCCACTGGCTGATGGCTTCATCGAACATCGACTGGGCATAGTAGGCATTCCCCAGGTTGTTGTGAGCCTGCCAGAAACCATATTTGGCGCGAGTAGCCTTCTCCCACTCGCGCACGGCCAGGTCGACATTACCCTTGTCGTAATGCATGTTGCCCATGTTGTAGTGAGCCTGGGCGAACTCGGGGTTGACCTCGACCGACTTCTTCCAGCACTCGATGGCTCCGTCGGTATCTCCCTGCTCCATTTTGAGAGAACCCAGGTTGTAAAGGGCCACTGCGAACTGGGGGTCCAGCTCGAGGGCTCGCGACCAGTGGTCCTTGGCCTCGTTCTTGAGGCCCTTCTTGTAATAAGCGTTGCCGAGGTTATAGAGCACCTCGGCGAACTGGGGG
>QWHO01000560.1 GCA_021404945.1 bacterium CPR1 | reverse complement strand
CCATTTCAAGCAGGTCAACGATCAGCACGGGCATGGCAGCGGCGACCTGGCACTGCGTCTGTGCGCCCGCCATCTCACCAACACCTTTCGGGGGGAGGACACGGTGATCCGCTGGGGGGGCGAGGAGTTCGTCGTGGGCCTGTTCGACAGCAACGGAGCCAACGCTATCCGCCGACTGGAGCATTGCCTGGAGGCTCTCAAGGGCCAGGAGCTGCCGGCTCCCGAGGGAGGCAGCTTCACCCTCTCGTTCTCGGCCGGGGTGGCCCAGTTCCCCGATGATGCCCGGGACATCGAGACCCTCTTGCGCCTGGCCGACCAGGCCCTCTACCGGGCCAAGCAGGAAGGCCGCTCCCGGGTCTACGGCGCCCTGGCAGAGACTGCCCACCGAACGGTGGATGTCGTGCTGGTGGAAGACGATGAGGCACTGGGAGATCTGGTTCTGAATGCCTGCCGCTCGCGCGGTCTGTCCACTCACTGGTTTGTGGATGGAGCGGCCGCGGCTGCGATGCTGACGGCAGAACCCGTGCAGATGCAGGCCCGAGTCATCTTGCTGGATCAGCTCGTGCCAGGCATGTTCGGCACCGAGTTGCTGGCCAGGCTGAAGCAGAGGGGGGCCCTGGACCGCACCAGGGCCCTCTTGATGACCGCCCAACTCGAGGATGGCCAGATCCAGGCGGCCCTTGAGGGAGGGGCCTTCGACTTCATCCCCAAACCGTTTGCGCTGTCAGCTCTGATGCGACGAATCGAGTTCGCGCTGGGAAGGCGCTCCAAATAAATGACCCCCTGCGGTCGGGGGGGGGTCACCCGCAGAGGGTCGAAGCTTTTCTCTGCGCTCAGGATACATCCTCACACGCATCTGGCAAAGGCTCAAAATGCCTACCGTGATTCCGGTAAAAATATACTAGTAGCTCGTCCTGCTGGTTCGTCGCGCAAAGTTTGCAGGGAGGCTCGCTTTTCCCTCGCGAACCCATCCGCATGAGAGCGATTGTGGTGAACGAGTTTGGTGAGCCCGAGGTCATGAAGGTGCAAGAGCGCCCCGACCCGGTCCCCGGCCCTGATCAGGTGCTGGTGGAGGTGCACGCCACCGGGGTTAATCCGGTGGATATCTACATTCGCTCGGGTAAGTATGGACGGCTGCCCCAGCTGCCTTATACGCCGGGCACGGACGCGGCCGGTGTGGTGCGCTCCGGGCCCGGCTTTGAGCCAGGTGCTCGCGTCTACCTGGCCGGCAGCCTGACCGGAACCTGTGCCGAGCTGGCTCTGTGTGCTCCCGAGCAAGTCCATCCGCTGCCCGAATCCACCAGTTTCGAGCAGGGGGCCGGACTCTATGTCCCCTATGGCACCGCCTACCGGGCCCTCTTCCTGCGCGCTCACGCTCGCCCCGGCGAGACGGTGCTGGTGCACGGGGCCAGCGGCGGAGTCGGCCAGGCAGCCGTGCAGTGGGCTCGCGCGGCCGGCCTGACCGTGCTGGGCACCGCCTCCACCGAGCCGGGGCTCGACCTGGTCCGCCGTCTCGGAGCCCACCACGTCTTCAATCACGCCGCGCCCGGCTATCTCGATGAGTTGCGCGCTCTGCGCCCCAACCTGATCCTGGAGATGCTGGCCAACGTCAACCTGGAGAACGACCTGTCGCTGCTTGCTCCGCGGGGACGGGTGGTGGTGATCGGCAGCCGGGGCAAGATCGAGATCGATCCGCGCTGGACCATGACGGGGGATCTGACCCTGCTGGGCCTGTCGCTGGCCAACGCCAGCCCTGAGGAGATGGGGCAGATTCACGCGGCCATTCGGGCCGGCCTCGAGTGCGCCATTCTTTCGCCGGTGGTGGGAAAAACGTTCTCTCTGGAGGAGGCCCCGGCAGCCCACCGGGCGGTCATGCAGGGCGGAGCCTTCGGCAAAGTGGTGCTGCGGACTACTTCTTCCCCGGCCAGATGTTGATGCTCACCACCTTGCCGCCCTTGACCACGCAGCCGATGTTCTTGTCGAGATAGCGATACATGTAGACACCCTTCTGGGGTTGGAGCTCACGCGATTCGTAGGTGCGACCGAGAGCCTGCTCCATGTCCTGCAGACTACTGCCTACCCGCACGCCGCCCGGCCCCACCAGGTTTACCGAGCGTCCCTGGGCGGTGGTGGTGTTGGGCTGGGTGACGATGCTCTGCACCGCCCGCGGGTCCCACTGCACCTCGATGCCGCCGTAGCGGGTGTAGACGATCTTCATCTGTCCCTTGGGCGTGAGGGTGGTCTGGGTATCCTTGCGGATGAGGCTTCCGGTGCCGCCGGGCAGGAGCTTGCTGGAGGACTCCACCTCGGTGAGCCGCATGCCGAGCTTCACCGGCCCGACGCTCTGGCCGGGCGTAATGGTCCAATCTTCGGCGTAGCTGGCGGCGCGAGTGGCCACAATAAGGAACGCGGCCAGGATCAAGTTGGTAAACCTCTTCATTTCAAGCCGACCTCCGCGGCCGAGTTTTCTGCACCGCTTGAAAATCCTCCTTTCCACAATACGCTTCAGCCTCGTCGCCTGGCCCGTGCCCCCGATTCTGGGGCGATTGGATGCAAGAGTCAGCGGATGATCCCGCGGCGGGGAAAACCCAGCACCGAGTAAAGCGCGGCCGCCACCGGCCCGGCGGCGAAGCAGATGAACAGGGGCAGGGGACCGGGCTGCCAGGCGGTATAACCTTCCCCGGCCAGCCACAGGTAGAGCGGCCCGTTGATCAAGTAGGCCAGCCCCACCGCCCGCCTGGCCGGCGGACCGGGCCAGGCCAGCGCCAGAGCGCCGGCAGCCAGGCTGGCGGCGGCCGGCAGCACGACCAGAAAGAGGAAGATCGGAAGGCCATGGTAGCTCACCTCGATGTCCACCCAGCTGGCCTGGTCAGGCCCCAGGGAAGCCCCGTAGACTTCGGTTTCGAGCGTGGAATACAGCCTGGCCACAGGGGGGCTGACGGCCAGTTGCCAGGTGGGCCGGACGGTCACGAAGAGGGTGCAGCTCTCGTAGCCGTTCCACGACCCGGGCTCGGGCAATTTGAGGCGCAAGGAGCGACCTTTGGAGCTCCAGCGGGCTGACAATCGCATTCGCTCGCCCGGATCGAGGCGGACGAGGAAGGTGGCCACCTTGTGCTCGCGTGTCTCCACCATTTCGAGCTTGACCGGGGCACCGGCCCGCAAAACCTGCAGATCGGCCGCGTCCAAAAGCATCAGGGTTGCCTCGCTCTGCTCTTTGAGCGGATTGTGCAGGGTGGCGTCCAGCTCAATCCAGGCGCCTGTGGGAGAGGGGGCCACCCGCACCACGAGGTGCTCGCACACCAGTGCAGTTGGCTCGATGGGCTGCAGGGCTCCGGCCAGCTCTTCGGCCCGGACAGGAGCCAGCATTGCCGCCACCAGCAGCATCCACCACAAGGAGTTCACCCTTTGAAGTCCAAAGGGTCTGGAGTGCGCCTCCGTTGCTCTAGGAGCGCGGCCGGAAACCCCCTTGACACAGTTTTCCGGCTGCGCGACGCCCAAC
>QWHO01000559.1 GCA_021404945.1 bacterium CPR1 | reverse complement strand
CGGCCGCAGCCGGACTCTACTTGTTGAGCTCGATTCCGCGGCGATCCCCGGGCGAGTTCGTCTACCTGGGAGACGACACGGGGATACTGCTCGATCGGACGGCCGACGTCTCGGGGCGGCGGGCTCTGGACATGGGCACCGGCTGCGGGGCGGTCGCCCTCAGCCTGGCCCGGCGCTTTTCCCAGGTGGTGGGCAGCGACGTCAACCCCACCGCGCTGGCTCTGGCCCGCTCTAATGGGCGCCTGAACCGCATTGCGGTCGACTTTGTCGCCTCGGATGTCTGGCAGGGGGTGGAGGGCAGCTTTGACTTCGTGGCGGCCAACCTGCCCGCTCTGCCCATCAGCCTGACCCCCAACCTGGCCTTCGCGGCCGCGGGCGAAAGTGATCCCACCGCGCTGACGCGTCGCTTCTTCGAGCGCCTGGAGGAGTTTCTCGAGCCAATGGGCGTGTGCCGGATGCTCACCTTTTCACCGGTCGACGGACAGGGTGACCGATTGCTGCGCGAGGCCAGCGAACGGTTGGGTACGATGTCCATGGAATACTGTGTGCGCGATGAGATGGCACTGGCCTCCCCGGTCTTTCGGAGGCTTCGCCATGTGGTCATCCGGGTGGTGAAGGACGACCGGCGCGGGAGGGTGGTGCGCTTTGCCCCATGGTGGCAGCGACTGAGCCTTCCTTTCGTGCCCCCCGGCGCACCCGTGCAGGGCCTGACCGTGGCTCGCTGCTAAAAGAAGGAGAAGCCCTCCCGGAGGAGGGCTACGGGGTCAGTCGTCTGATCGGGCGCCGCCTCTCTTGCGTGCCCGACCCGAGCGACTCAACGTCAGACTTCGGCCACCGGCCGGTAGGCGTCGCGCTCCAGGCCGAAGGTCCAGGCCACCGCCTCGGCGCAGCTTCGGGTGCCGGGCGGAACACGCAGGTAGTGGAGCCGGTGGGTGCTCGTGCAGCGCACCTCCACCAGCACCAGGGGCTCGTCTTCGGGGAGATCCAGGTTGAGCAGCCGTCGCCTGTGGCCGGTAGCATCGCGGTCCAGATCGACCACCCTGGCCCAGCCGGTCTCCACGGCGCGAGCGTGACCCATGCGCGGCAGGAGCGTGCGGCGGGCCGGCAGCGAGCGCAGCCGGGTCAGCTCCTGCAGTGTCTTGCGCTGAGGGGCCAGTACCCAGACCGGGTCCACCTGCTCACCGCAGACCCAGTACTCGTAGCCTCGGGCCGGGCCGTGCAGCGAGTGCAGCCGTCCCTCGCCGTCGCGCATCTCTTGCTCGGGCCCCACCGCCAGGGCCAGACGCACGAAGCCGGGGGGTCGATGAAGGCCGGGGGAGAGGGCCTGCAGCAGCCCTTCCAGGGCCATCAGCCGGCGCACCAGCCGGCTGCCGCCCTGGGCCGCACGCTGCCCGGCCAGGGCCGCGCCAGCATCCGGGTCGAGCTCTTCCAGGCGCATCAGCCAGCCCCAGGCGCGGGCCACCCGGGGCAGCCCGGACAGCTCCTCATAAGCCTGCTCGGCCCGCGCCAGGAAGCCGGTGTCGGCAGAGGGCAGTCGCAGGATGGGCAGCTCCCCCAGCTCGTCTTGCCAGCTCAAGGCTGATACTGTCTCTGGCGCACCACCCGAAAGGTGCCGGCCGGCAGGGCCAGGCGATGGTGCTCGGGATGCCAGACGAAGGTGGGCTGCTCGGCCTCGAGATACAAGAAGTTGCCCGACTCGTAGAGCTGCCCGGGGCCGTCGAGCAGGTGCAGATGCTCGTCGGGTTGCTGGCCTCCGGCCAGGATGGGGCCGGGGTGGGGCCGGGCCGGACGAGGTAGGGTGCTCTCCAGACAAAAGAGCAGATCTCCCTGGCGGAACTGCAAAGACGGATCCTCCCAGCAACAAATGTGTAGACCGTTACGTGCTGAAGGTTTTGCCTGTCCTTCGGGGGCGCCTCCATACAAGTCTGTCGGCGCAAATTTACTGCAAAACCTTCAGCACTTCACTTTAACGGCCGCGCTGGCAGCCGGAGAGGCGGCGGCGGGGCGCGATCTCTGTCGTTTGGCCCCGAGAAGTATTCTAGCCTGGCGTCATTGCCGCAACGTTGCTGGCTTGTTGAATGATTGTAACTCGCCTATTTGGAGGGGGCTCGCCGGACAGCCTTCTTCTTCTTGTTGGGATCGGCCACCACCGGTGGCTTGTCCCCCTTCCAGTTGTGGAGCAGCGCCTTGATCTTGTGGAACGGGGTGGTGGTCCCGAAGTCGGTCATCCAGTCGAAGATGTTGCCCCCGTGCGACAGGCGAACCGGCTTGCCCTGGAACTCGGCCGCGATCACGCGGCCCACCAGCGAATTGGCTGGCAGACGCTCGACTCGTTTGGCCTTCTCGCGCACGACCACGATGAAGTCGATCTCGCGGATCACCTCTACCCGCAGAAAGCGACGCAGGGCCAGGTCGCTTTCGAGCTTGACGTAGACCACATGCCCGAAGCGGGCTTTGTGAAACACGATGGGCTCGATTTCGATGGTGGCCCCCGGAGGGATCATCGAGGGGAGGGCCGAGTTGCGCAGGCGGATGCGCTGCACCTTATCGCCGATCGTGACCGAAGCTGACAGCGAGGCCTTGTGGACCTCGCCCGAGACACGGTCGTTGAAGGCGCGGTACTTATCCTTTTCCTTGTCGATCGCCAAGCGGACCTCCCTCACGGATTCCGAGTTGCCAGAAGAGGAACGTGAATTTGTCCGTGCTCTCCTCGAGAATCTTCGACAAAGGTTTGCCAGCTCCGTGTCCGGCGCGCATTTCCACCCTCAAGAGCACCGGACGAGACGAGCTGCTGGCCTGTTGCAGGCGGGCGGCCATCTTGCGCGCGTGCAGGGGATCCACCCGGCTATCCTCCACTCCCGTGGTCAGCAACACGGCCGGGTACTCCACCTTGTCCTGGACCCGGTGATAGGGCGAGTAGGCGTGGAGCCACTCGAACTGCTCGGGATCGTCGGCCGAGCCGTACTCGGGGATCCACAGACGGGCCAGACGGAAGTGGTGATAGCGCAGCATGTCCAGCAGCGGCACCGAGCAGACCACCGCCTGGAAGAGGTCGGGCCGCTGGGTCAGGGCCGCTCCCACCAGCAGGCCTCCGTTGCTGCCCCCGCTGATGGCCAGCCGGGCCGGATTGGTGAAACCGCGAGCGATGAGGTGCTCGGCGGCGGCCACGAAGTCGTCGAAGACATTCTGCTTGTTGGCCAGCATGCCGGCCTGGTGCCAGGTCTCGCCGAACTCGCTGCCGCCCCGCAGGTTGGCCATTGCGAAAACCCCGCCGGCCTCAAGCCAGAGGAAGTTGGTGCGGTAGAAGTCGGGATTCATGGCCACGTTGAAGCCGCCGTAGCCATTCAGCAAGGTGGGGTTCTGCCCGTTGCGCACCAGATCTCGGCGGTAGACCAGGAACATCGGTACCCGGGTGCCATCCCGGCTCTCGTACCAGTCTTGCTCGACCAGGTAGTCCTCCGGGGAGACATCTGCTTCGACCTGGCCCCAGAGCGTGGTC
>QWHO01000558.1 GCA_021404945.1 bacterium CPR1 | reverse complement strand
CTTCTAACGGATTGAGCGCCGGCGGATCTGCACCCCCCCGATGCGAATCCCATCCCCCTGCTCTCGAATCGCTGCCCCCGGGCTGTGCAGCAGATAGTCCAGCTCCTCGCTCAAGGGTGTGGGCAGGGTAAAGCGAGCCACCCGTCGGGTCTTGCCGGTCAGAAGGCAGTCCTGACCCTGGTTCACAAGAGTGAAGCCGATGAACTCCTCCCCCTCGAACAACTCCTGCGCGCCCAGACGAAGGGTGCAGGCCCCTCCCGAGTCGAGCACCAGAAAATCTTCGGGGCTGGCCAGCACCAGGATCTGACCGCCGGGAGCAATTGAAAGCTGGGGCTCGAAGTGGAGGCCGCGCTTCAGGGGCAGGTTCGCTCCTACCGCTCCCAGCAATTCGCCCCCCGGGCCGACCCGTATCAGTTGCCCATCCTCGTCCCCGCGGACCAGCACCAGCAGGTTTCCCTGTTGGTCGCTCACCGGTTGGCTGCACAGGGCTCCGGGAAGTCGGCAGGTCCAGAGAGTCTCGCCGTCCTGGCAACGCACAGCCTTCAGCGATCTGGCATTGCCAGCCACCACCAGCGAGCTGCCGTCCGGGGACGGCTGCGGGGCAAAGGCGCAGAGCCCACCGTAGCCCTGCACTTGCCACTGGAGATCCCCGTCCGGGGAATAGCGGAAGAACTGGTGATCGTCGGAGAGGACGTAGAGGCTGCCGTCTGGCCCGGTTGTCAGTTGACTGGGATTGGGGAGGTCACCCTGCTCGGGCCAGGGGAGCTCGAACTGGCTCCTCACCGTGCCGTCCGGGCGGCGAACCTCGACTCCAGCAGGAATCCCGAATGCCACCCCTCCGTCCGGAGTAGGAGACAGAGGGGTGGTTACCAGCGAGGGGACGGGAAAGCTTTCCATCCCGGCCCGGGTCAGCCGTACCAGGGCCCCTTCTGTGACCAGGAAGCAGGAGCCATCGGCCTGCCACGCAGAGCGGCGGCCGCCCAGAAAGCGCCCCCCCGGATACTCTTGCAGGGGCTCCTGCTCGAGCTTGTCGGGGTCCACCCGGTGGAGCCCGCTGACCCCCAGGATCTCGACCGCCCCATCTGCAGCCGAAAAAGGAGAAGACTGGAAAAGGTCACTCTCCGCGTGGCGATGGACCCGAGGCGCCTCGGCAGAGAAGAGGGCCGAGGCGGGCCGAAAGGAGTCCTGGGGGGCGCCGGTGGCAGCCCGAGGAGCCAGCCAGGGCCGGGATGGGCCGAACCGAGTCGTGTCTGTTTGGATCTGCATGCTTCGACTCTAGCTCCAGCTCCTCAAAAGACTCTGATGGACGGCTCGTCTCGAGAGGATATCCCAGGGGATACCCAGACGCACGCCAAGGGGGATGCTCCTTTGCTTCCAGGGGATAATCTCTTGCTCGCCTTCCAAGGCCTTTGTCGATCCGTCACGAATTTCCCCGCATGGACGAGCTCGATCCGGTCTCCTTGGAGCGGCGCAAGGAACCGCGTTACCGATTGAACAAGATGCTGGGCCTTCAGGTTACTCGCGAGGATTTCCGTGCCGATCTTCGGGTCCTGGTGCTGGACATCAGCGGGACCGGTCTGCGTGTATCCTCTCCCCAGCAACTGCCCGAGGAGAATGACCTGGCCTTTGTCTTGAGCCTTCCGGACAAGCGACCCTCGGTGCAGGGGCAGCTCAAGGTGCGCTGGCAACGCTTTTTGCCGGTCAGCGAGAACCACGAGGTGGGTCTGGAGTTTCTCGAGCTGGCCGAGGAGAACTGGAGAGCGCTGCGGGATTTCGTTGGCAGTTTGCTCAGCCAGCCTGAGAAGCAGCAGGAGAACCTCTGCAATCCCTGGCGTTTCGGCAAGTTCCCGTATTGACAGCGCCGCCAATGTTTGGGCGGCGAGCCCGGGTCCAAATGCTGTCTGCGGATGAGGCCCGAGTGGTCCGGCCGCAAACCCTGTCGAGGAGAAGGAACTGGCTCTGGTGGTGGACGATCGCAACGAAATCATCCCAGAGCAGGCCCTGGAGGCAGGCCCCGGGCGGGTTTCCGCGAACCTCCCGCGGACTGTAGAGATCGGACGGTTTTGCCCCTATGCCTGTCAAGAAAATCAAGCAATCCAGCGCCCCCCATGTGGCGGGGGCTTCCACCGTAGAGGCCGAGCTGCTGGCCATCGACGACACCCACCGGGTGCTCCCCTTCACGATGCCTCGAACCAACGGCTTCAAGGCTGGTGTCCTGACCTCCCGGCCCTGTCGCATGCCCATCATTTTCGAGCGCGACCAGCTGAGCCTCTTCACGGCTGGCAAGGCCACCTACACGGGCATCGGGGGGGAGATCATCAACGTCGAGCCGGGGATGCTGGTTCACTTCCGGCGTGACTGGACCGGTGAGCTGGTGGTCCACCAGCCCATTCGCCAGGTTTACGGGTCCTGCTCGGGCGGCTCGGGGATAGGGGTGACTCCGGTGCTGGCTGACGTGGCCCGAGTGCCTGCCGCGGAAGACTGGGGCCCGGTTCCCAGTCCGCTGGAGGGTGAGCCCCGTACCAGCGGCATCGTGCTCTCCAAAGACGGGCAGGTCGAGAGCGGAGTCTGGGTCTGTACGCCCGGCAAGTGGGCTCTGGAGGTCGGCCGCGACGAGTATTGCCATTTTCTGGCCGGACGCTGCACCTACACCCACGAGTCGGGTGAGGTCATCGAAGTGGTTCCGGACACGGCCGTGTTCTTCCCCAAGGGCTGGAAGGGCACGTGTCAGGTGCACGAAACGGTGCGCAAGGTGTATCTCTTGCGCTGAGCTGGGGAAAAGCTCACTGAGCTCCAGGCACCTCCCGAGCTATGCTGACTGCAACGGAGGTGCTACCAAAATGAAACTTCACCTGCGCGTAGGCGGCCAGAGCCGCACCCGCGACGCCGAAGACCTGGGCCTGTCGGCCCGAAGCTCCGACCAGGAGATCCGCCAGCAGCTCGCTCGCTACTACGAGCTGAGCAAAGAGCAGCTCAGAGCCCTGGTGGTCGATCGTCATCCCGACGGAGTGGTCGTGCGCCCTCCGGCCGTGTTCGGGTAGGCCCGCCATGCTCGAGCTTTCGGCAAGAACCGCACTGATCGACGCTTTCATGGTGGCCAGCCACGGCGATCTCAAGTCGCTGGGCGCCATCCACGACCGGGCCATGACCGAGGACCCGCTCCTCTACGGGCCGCTGGCTCGCTGGTACCAGGACCACGGCGCCATTCGCGATCACAACGAGCTGTTCGTGGCCCACTCACTGGTGAGCCCCTATCCCGAGCTTCGCGAGAACGGGCTGGTGCTGCTGCAGCGCCTGCGCCCCTACCAGGTGGCCCGGGTGGTGCGCTATCTCAAGGAGAGCGTCAAGAACCTCACCCGCATCGCCCGCACGGCGGTGAAGATCTACCTGCAGCGCCGCGAGGAAGTGCCCGAGTGGTTCGACGAGTGCGTCATCCGCGACCAGAAATCGATGAAGTATCTCTACGCCACCCTGCGCATCAAGCCCGGCCCCCGGGCCGAGCAGAC
>QWHO01000557.1 GCA_021404945.1 bacterium CPR1 | reverse complement strand
GTTGGCATCATAGCCGTAGCGCGTGGGCGTGCTAAGGCCGGGCTCCAGAACCGAGGTCAGGCGCAGCGAGCTGTCATACTGGTAGGTGGTCTCTCGATTGAGCGGGTCCTTGACCGTCAAGAGCTGATCGTTGCGATCCCACTGGTAGACGATCTTTTTAGCTGAGAGCGTCAGTTGCTCCCCGCCCGAGCTCACCGCGGGCAAAGTCACGCTCTTGAGACGATCGCGAGCATCCCATTCGTAGCGGTAGATGTTCCCGCGGGGATCGGTGACGGCGGTTCGCCGGCCCAGGGAATCGACGCTGTACGTCCAGGTTGAATTACCCTGACCCGCAATCGAAGGCGCGGTCATGGACGTGAGATAGCCGTCGGAGTTGTAGCCTAAGGTCCAGGATTGGCCCTCCCCGTCAGTGTAGCTGGTTAGCTGGCCGAACGCGTTGTAGTCGTATTCCTGCGTGTGGCTCAGGGGGTCGCGCTGGCGAGTCAGGTTGTTATTCGCGTCATAGACCAGGAAGGTCATTTCCCCGTCGGCGTCCCGTACCGAGGTCAGGTTATTGTTGTTCCAGGTGAAGGTGGTGGTGTGATTCAGGGCGTCCTTGGCTGTCAGAGGATTGCGGCTCTCGTCATAGGTGTACTGGCTGCGCTGGTCGTTATAGTTCAACGCCTCCAGGACATTGTTGGCAGGATCGAGCTCAATGCGGCTGCTCGCGCCGCGCGGATTATTCACGTTGGTCGTGCGGCCAAGCTCGTCCTGAACGTAAGTCCAAAACTGGCTGGGAACCGGGGAGACTTTGCATTCACGTGCGCCGCCCTGAAGGACCTGGGAAACCATGTGGAGGAACAGACCAATCGTCTCGGCTCGCAGATGGATGAGATGGCCGCCCAGATGGCCCGCATCAGTAGCGACATGACCCGCATGGGAGCCGATTGGAACGAGCGCATCCGCCAGGTCGAGGGCCGCATGCGCTTGATGGATCAGCGCTTCGACTCCATGCTGACGGCGGTGCAGAACCAGCAGGGCAGTTTCGGTCAGCAGCTTCAGAGCCTGGACGAGCGGGTCACTCGCCTGGAGGAGGGCTCTCCGCCCGCCGCCTGAGCCCCAACGCAAAAAGAGCCGGGCTTCTGGAGCCCGGCTCTGTTCGACCCGAGGAAGCTCAGCCCACCAGGTTGTTGACCTGGTTTTTGGCCGTGTCGCCCACGATGCCAAAAGCGTTTCCGGCACCCTGCACCTGGGCGTTGATGGCACCGCCCACGTCGCCCTCGGCCAGGTTGGTGAGGGTCGAGCCGCTCGTCTCCAGCCCGTTGCCGACCAGGCGCGCCGCGCCCCGCACCGGCTCTCCCACCAGCTTGACCCCACTGGTGAGCACGTCGCCATAACCTCCGGCCATCTCCTTGGCGTCCCCGAGCACCTCGCCCGGAGTGGAGACCACGTTCTTCACCTGCTCCACCGTGCCGTTGGCGGCCGCCGAGGCGGCTCCGGCCAGATCGCCCTCGGCCAGGTTCCCCAGCACCTTACCGCCTGTTTCCAACCCCGTTCCCGCGATCTCCAATCCCTTGCGCAGGGGGGTGGTGGCAATCCCGACGGCGCCCTTTGCGATGTCGCCGATTCCGCTCAGTATACTCATGCTGTGTTCCTCCTTGGCCGGATAGTTCTCTGTCACGACCCCCGGCACGGGGGTAAACAGCCAGTTGCAACAAAAACCTTAACCTTTTCCGAGATATTGTAAACTCTTAATCGTTCGGGTGTTGACCGCTCGGGCAAGCGGCGTGAGAACACCTGTTCCGAGGCATCAAGGCCCGGTTACGGGGCGCGCTCGACACGCCGAAGGAGCTCTTGCTGGCGCGCCTCCACCTTGAGCAACCCGCCGCACAGGTGATCGTTGCCCTGTGACAGGGTCTCGAAGGCCGACTCGGCGGCCGCCTCGTCCAGCGGAGAGAGGGCGCCCTCGAGCCGATCCAGTCCTTCGCGGAAGAGATCCACCCCGCGCACCATCAAGTAGCGCACCTCGGGCACAAAGCTGCCCTCGGGGTCGGCCTGCTCCTCCACGAGCAAGAGCTCGAGGAGCTGGGGCACGGCCTGACCGGCGAACTCCTCGAGCAGAGCGCGCAACTCGCTCAGGTAGCCGGGCACCTCCTCGAGGTTGTGATAGAGAAGCTCGTGCAGCACGTTCAAGTTGTGGGTCAGGAAGCGCTCTTGCGGCACCGGATATTCGCGCCCTTCCTCGAGCGAAAGGCCCGCCCGCGGCTCCTGGGGGGCGGCCTGCAGCAAGAGCGCGTTGCATTGAGGGCAATATTTCGAGCCTGCCGGAGGGCTGGCTCCGCAGCGCAGACACAGCATCTAGGACTTGCTCTGGGTGGCCGCCAGCAAGGCCAGCTTACCGTCCTCGCGTCTTCGGGTGAATTGCTCGGCCCGGGCCATCACCTCTTCGGCCTTCTGGCCGATGGCCTCGGGCCCCAGGGAGCGCACCAGAGGGGACTCCATCACATGCTGCACCTCGTCAGAGAGAACCCGCACCGTCATCATGTCCTCGAAGGGCAGCTCTGACTCGCTGGAGACCTTGCCCCACTTTTCACCGTAGGCCTCGCGCTTGTAGTGCTCGAGCAGGGCGCAGTAGGCGGCCATCTCCTGCTCGTCCTGGGTGGAGAGCACCGCGTCGCGCCGCTGCTTGACCAGCTTGTAGAGCTTCTCGCGGGTGGCCGTCCCGGTGGTCAGCTTGACCAGCATCATGTGCCGATCCCCCAGAGGGTGGGGGCGCATCTGGAAACCGTCGCGCTCCTGCCAGAGATACTCGCCCCCCTTGAACTCGAGCACGTCGAACAGACAGCCGAGCACCCAGCACTCGTAGGCCTCCTCCAGAGAGCGCCGCTCTTCCTGGTTGAGCACCATCAGGTCGGGGAACTTCTTGTCGTTGCAGTCGATGTGCAGCGGCTCGCGGCTGAGCGATTCGAGCAGCAGGGCTTCAATCTCATCACCCGGAGCCAGGCGTTCAGCCGCCGCGCGAGACTGCGCGCCTTCGTGAACGATATTCAGCTCATCCAGAATATCATCCACACGATGAGCGAGTTTCGCCCCTTCCTGGATCAGCGCATGTGTGCCTTCGCTTCCCGGCTGATGGATGCTGCCCGGAACGGCGAATACTTCGCGCCCCTGTTCAGCGGCATGGCTGGCAGTGATCAGCGCGCCGCTGCGGAGCGCTGCTTCAACGATCAGAACGCCGAGCGAGATCCCGCTCAGCAGGCGGTTGCGGCGGGGGAAGTGTTTCGCTTCTGGACGGGAACCCATCGGGAATTCTGACAGAAGCGCGCCGGATTCAGTAATCCTTGCCGCCAGTGCGCGATGATCACTGGGATAGATGCGATCGACTCCACAGCCGAGGACGGCAATAGTGCGCCCGCCAGCTTCCAGCGCGCCCATATGCGCAGCAGCATCGATGCCATGTGCCATCCCGCTCACAATGGTAATGCCGTGTTCTGCCAACTGCCTGCTGAACTGGTGCGCGATATCCTTGCCG
>QWHO01000064.1 GCA_021404945.1 bacterium CPR1 | reverse complement strand
GTCCGTGGTGGACCGTGGGCAAATAACCGAGGCTCAGTTGAGCTGGAATCGAAGGCGGCTGCACTGTGGGTCCGTTTAGCGCCGTTTGCCTGCCTGGCCCCAGACCTTTGCCGATGTTGCCCTTGAAGATGTTGCTCACCCCTGAGCCGATCCCGTTGGCAGCCGTCTTCAGGCCGTTCCAGGTGCCAGTGACGGCCTGGTCCAGACCCTTGACCAGGCCATCCACGATGGGCTTGCCCAGGTTGTCGGCGGTGTAATTGAGAGCCGTGCCGGCCCAACCCAGCGGATTGAAGTCGCCGATGCGCGCGTACTTGCCCAGGAAATTGAGGAACGTCCCGGGAGCGCGCATTGCGTGGTTCAGGCCCGAGCCGAGCAGGTTGGCGGCCAGCGAGTGAGTGGGATTCTGCTCATAGCCGTAGTTCTTGCGCACCTCGGCCACGGTCAGCTCGTCGATGCGCTTGCCGCGAGCATCCGAGCCGATGTCGGGGAAGACAGGCCGCCAGTCGTTGGAGGCCTCCAGGCCCAGGTTGCGGGCCATGGAGACGGTGACATTGTTCGGATTGTTGTCATGGAATACCACGATGCCGTCTTTGGCCGAGGCGATGTCGATCTCGATGGCGTCGGAGGATTTGAAGCCCGCTTCCATGGCCGGCAGCGTGTTCTCGGGGTAGCTCTTGGAGTTGGGTCCGCCCCGGTGGGCGATCACCTCGGGGCGGCGGGGGTCTTGCCCGGCTGCCCCGTAGCCCATCTGGTCCAGGGTGCGGTTCATGGCCGCCGGGTCGTCGGTCAGCACGCCGTGGGCTCCAGCCTGGACCACCTGGCGAATCTTGTCCTGGTCGTTGAGGGTCCAGGCGATCACCTTCTTGCCCTGGTGGGGGCTGCCGGGACGGTCGATCTCCTGGCGGGCCTTGCGCACCTCCTCCACCAGATCGCCGAAGTTGTTGGAGGTAAGGGGATTTTTGGGGTCACCGATGGACACATAGCGGTTGTCTCCGCTTCCGGTCAGGGGGCTGCGCTCGGCGGCGGAGGGGCTACGGTCATTGAGATGCTCGTTGTCCAGGGTGAAGTTGCGGAAGTCCTTGAGGTTGGGGTCTTTGGCGAACTCCTGTTTGATGGCGTCCAGGTTGGACTGCTCTTTGTTCATGATGACCACGCGGTCCTTGAGGTCGGGATACTGCTTGAACAGCTCGGAAAGCTGGCCTCCCAGGCGCCGGGCCACGTTCGGGTCGTCGGAGGTCTTGGTGTCCAGGTAGATCTTCTTGTCGGGGTACTTGCGAGCCAGGTCGAAGGCCTCGTTCAGGGTGGGAATGTGCCAGTCTTTGGGATCCACCGTGTTGCCTACCGGGGCCACCGCTGCCGCGCGAGCCACGGGCGCAACCGCCGGCGCGGTGGGGGCCGGCGCGGCCATCACCTCGCGCAGGCGGGTCAAGTAGGCCTGGCCCTCGTGGGGTATCTCGAGCCCGGGAGTCAGGTCCAGCGTCTCCCAACGGCCTGCGTCCCCGAAAGCTCTCGCCCCGAGTTGCACCTGATCCAGCCCGAGACCCGGGTCCTCCGGGCAGCAGCCCTCCTGGTGCATTCTCTGGTAGGCACGGCTCAAAAGGGCATAGTTAGGACAGGAGATGGTATTCATGGGTTCTTCCTCCAGGTGGTCTGCGAGCCTCTGCGGGCACTGCAGGATGCTGCTTTCCTATACCGACACTTGCCCAACCTGAAAACGTTAAAAACAGGCAACATTGTTAATTTCCCGTTTCGCCCCTGTGAACAATTGTGAACAGATT
Organism: bacterium CPR1; assembly: GCA_021404945.1. GTDB lineage: Bacteria > Vulcanimicrobiota > Xenobia > Xenobiales > QWHO01 > QWHO01. The sequence goes on along the minus strand of QWHO01000064.1, from coordinate 25,864 downwards.
CAGGCTCGACCGCCGCAGACCAGAGCATTGACGGGATTTTGTCCCTGGGAAACGGAGCGGCAGATGATGTCTCCTCGACTAGCTCGGGCGGCGGAAATGTTACAAGCCGGAAACCACCGACCGCCTCGTGTTGGTTTTTTGCCGGGCCTCTGAACGGGATGGAAGCTAAGCTCAGGTTGGCCGGGGGTCAGAGCGCTCCCGAGAAAAGCCAGCAGGAGGTAGACCGGATGAACTGGATTGGTGGAGTCTTTTCCAACTTCAACACCAACGCCATGGGCTGGGGGCAACAGATGCAGCCCCCCTTGCCACCCCCTCCCCCGCCCGGGGCGAGCAACCAGCAGGGAGGGAACGGGGAGTTGCTGCAACTCTTGCAGGGCTTGCAGGGTCTCCAGCAGCCGATGCCCCCCGGCTACCCGCTGCCACTGGGCGGCGGCCAGCACCCACCCGGACCGCCTCCGCTCGGAGGCCCCGGCCAGCACCCGCCCGGCCCGCCTCCGTTCGGGGGCCAGGGCCAGCAACCGCCCGGTCCGCCTCCGTTCGGGGGCCAGGGCCAGCACCCGCCCGGACCGCCTCCGCCCGGGGGCCCCGGCCAGCACCCGCCCGGACCGCCTCCCTTCGGGGCGGCCTGACTGAAGAGAGCGGCGCCCCAGACGGGCGCCGCTCTCCCTCAAGACCCATCACGCAGGAGGATCAAGGTGAACGAAGACAGACTGGGAGTCCTGGAACGCTTGCTGGCCATCGCCAACCTGGTCCAGCAGACCGCGCACGATCCCGAGTTCCTCGAACTGGTGGATCGGGCGCTGGAGATGGAGGCCGAGCAACTGAGCCAGGTGCTCGACAGCCTCGACGCATCGAGCTGGAGCATCGCCGGAGAGCTGGCCGAGCAACTGGCCGAGCTCTGCATGGTGGGCCTGGAAGCCTGCCAGCTCATGGGGGAAGAGCCGGGCCTGGCGGCCGAGTGGCTCGTGCAAGCCGGCCACCAACGCGACCAACTGGAGGCCTCCCTCTGGGAGGCCGGTCAGGATTGCTTGATCCTGGCCTGAAGGTGGCTCAGAAGACCGGCAGGTAGGCTCGCAGAACGTCCACCTGGCGGGTGAAGTCGTAAACGTCGCCGGAGGGGGCACACTCCATCCTCACGATGACCAGGGCGGGTCTTCCAGCCAGGCTCCGACGGCCCAGCGCCAGCAGAGCCCGGCCCTCGAGAGGGCCTGCCTTTCTTTCCAGGCGGACCAGGATCAGATCGCTCTTGAGATAGCGGCGAACCGACAGCCAGCCTCTTGCTTGCTCGCGCTGCTCCAGGCCGCCGAGCACCTCCTGCAGGTCGGCTCCCTGATCGGGCTCCACGGTCAGGGTGGCGCTGCGGCGCGGCGAGCTCCTCCCGTCTCCGCCCGCCAGAACGACCTGCTGGGGGCCCTCCTCGACCACCGACCAGCCCGCCGGGACCCCGAACGCAAAGCCTTCCACCTGATGGTCGAGCCGGGGGCGCAGAGTCGGGGGCGGGCCCCACAGGGCTGGATAGAAGGAGGGCTCGGTCATCGCCCCGGGGGCAGGCGCCCAGACCGAGTCGGCATGCGAGACCGGGAGCGGACCGGGCAGCAGCTGCAGGTGGATCTCTCCGCCCGGGGCCTGAAAATCAAGCACGTCGGAGACCGGCTGGTAGCCATCCAGCTCGACTCGCAGACGGGTCCCCCGGGGTACCGTCAGGGTGAGCGGACTGAGCCCGCGGGGCACGTCGTTGACCAGCACGCGCGCTCCTTGCGGGGTGGTAACCACGCGCACCTCGGCGGGCCGATGCCACCCCAGCCACAGCAGGCTCAAGAGCGCCAGCACACCGAGTCCGAGCCATACGCGACGGGGCCAGAAACGCCTGGCTCGCACCAGGCTCCTCGACAGCACACGACCGGTGGGGGGCTCGTCCCAGCCGGCATGGCGCAGGCGCGTGAGCAGTTGCCGCGCGGACAAGGGACGCTGGGCCTTCTTCAGCTGCATCATCCAGTCCACCAGCTCGACGGTGCTGGGCAAGAGGTCCGGGCGAAGCGTTGCCAGTGGCTCCAGGATCTGGCTCCCGGCCGCCAGCTCGACCGATTCGGGCGGCACCCGGCCGGTCAACAGGGCGTAACAGGTGGCGCCAAGCGAGTAGAGATCCGACTGAGGATCGGTGCCCCCGGTGTACTGCTCGGGAGCCGAAAAGCCCGCCGAGACCAATCCACGCGCCACGGTACGCGTTCTGTCCGCCTCTCCCGCCAGGGTCTTGGCAATGCCAAAGTCGACCAGCTTGAGCGTGCCCGACCCGGTCAGCATCAGGTTGGACGGCTTGAGATCGCGAAAGACCACCTGGTGCTTGTGAAGGTAGTCGAGCACCACCGCCAGCTGCTCGAGCCACTCCAGCACCCGAGCCTCGTCCTGAGGGCCCTCCTGAGAAAGCACTGCGGACAGGTTCTTTCCCGCGATCAGCTCCATCACCAGAATTGGCCGCCCGGCCTCTTCCAGAAACTCGATCAAGCGGGGGAGACCGGGATGCTCGAGTCGCATCAGCATGCGCGCCTCTTGGCGGACCTGCTCGAGCAGGCCCTCGCGTCGGTCGGGGCTGGCCTCGAGCAGGAGCTCCTTGACGGCGACCGGCTGAGCGGTCTGCTGATCGACCGCCTGAAAGACCCGACCCATGCCACCCTGCCCCAGGGGCTCTCCGATCAGGTAGCGGTCGGCAAGCAGGGTGTCACTGGAGAGCACCCTGAAAAATTCGAGCCAGGACCTGCTTCCCCTTTACGCGAGCAACCGGTGATACAGAGACAGCATCTCGGCGCTGGGAGCCAGATTCAAGAGCCGCTTCATGGACTCGACGTAGCGATGATAATGGCGCACCGCTTCGTCCCGCTGGCCACCCTCGATCAGAGTCAGCAAGAGGCCCTGGTGGCCGAGCTCCCAGACCGGATCGTCCTCAAGCAGGGCCCGATAGAGGCGCAAGGCCTCTTCTCCCTGGTCGTGAGCGCGCAGCAGGTCGCCCAGCCCGGCCATGGCCTCCTGGTAGGTGCGCAGCAACATCTGCCGGCGGGTGAGCACCCACTCCTCCCCGTAGCCCTCCATGAGCTCGCCGGCATAGAGGCGCCTTGCCTCCTCCAGGGCCCGCATCTTCTCACTCGAGCCGGAGGCCATTCGGGCCCTCTTCCAGGCACTCTCGAAGCTCAGCACGTCCAGGCCGAGGCGATAGACCGGATTGAGCCCGTAACTGCCGCGCTGGCGCAAGACCGGGTCGGGCAGGGTGCTCTCCTCGGAGCCGCTGCGAAGCGCCCGTCGGAGACGGGCCAGGGTGGTCTGCAGGGCCTGCCGCCCACCGGCGTGATGGTCCGGCCAGAGGTCGGCGCAGATCCGCTCGGCCGGCACGGGTCGCTCGTGACGCCAGGCCAGATAGACCAGCAGCAGGGCCGTCTTTCTCGTCTCCCAGGCAGCTTCGGGAATGGGACGCCCCTGAAGGGCGACCGAGAAATTCCCCAGCGCCTGAATCTGGAGAGGCACGACTCCCTCGCCTGGCCCGGGAGCCGGGGGAGCCGGGTCGCACGCGGTCTCCTGGAGGATTGCTCCGGCGGGCCGCAGCGTTTCCACCAGCAGGCAGGTGCGCGGGCCCAGCCACAGCTCCTCGCGGTCAGCCAGGGAAACCACCTCGTCGGCTCGCAGCAGGCGTTGGCCCAGGCTGGTGCCGTTGGTGCTCAGGTCCTGCAAGCTCAGCCGGCCGCCTCCCAGCGACAGGCGCGCGTGCCGTCGGCTCAGAGTGGGGTCGCTCGGGTCGTCGCTGAGGCGCACGTCAGCCTCCTTGCCGCGCCCCAGGATGGCTGGAAAGTGCTCCACCAGGAAGGTGGCTCCCGCAGCGTAACCCTGCTGCACCGTCAGCCGGGCCGACAGGCTCACTCGGGTCTGAATCTCATCCACTGTTGCAAGACTACGCCGAGCGACCGCTCACCCCTGGTCGGCCGGAGAATCTCCCGAAGACCCGGAAGGTCGGCCAGACAGCCTCAGCCAGGGTGTGCGGCTCTTTCTGCCCTTTTTCATGGCAATCGCATACTCTCAGACGATGAACGTCAACCGAGCCGACCTGCAGTCTTACGCCCAACGCACCGCGAGCTACATCCGCAACCTGGCCGCCGATCCCAAGATCAGCCAGCGCACCCGAGAGTGCGCCGGGGAGCGGCGACTGCCCGAGGTCGAGACCTTCCTCGGGCAGTTGGACAAGACTCCCGGGGCCGACAGCGAGGAGCTGATCCGAGCCAGTCAAGAGCGGGGCGGAACCCCGGGTCGGCAGGCACTCTGGACCACCGGCCTGGTGGTGGGAGGCCTGGTAGCGGCAGGCGCCATCGTGGCTCCTCTGCTCGGTGCCCCCCTGCTGCTCACGGCCCCGGCTGCTCTGGCGGGCGGATACCTGGCCGGACGTTCGGTCCAGGGCCTCAAAGAGACCGAGCGTGAGCTGACCTTCCAGCAGGGCGTGAAGGCTTTCTCGGAGGATGCGGCCAGCGGCAAGCCGATCGGCCTGCTCTCTGGCTGGCGCGTCGGCGGCGGCGGCGGCGGCGATGAAGACTGGGCCAGCAACCTGGCCAATCCGGCCAATCCGCTCTCGCCCTTGAGCCCGGCCAATCCAGCCTCGCCCCTGAACCCGATGAACCTGTGAGAATCGAGCCTTTCGCCCAGCGTCCACCGCCCCGGTGGACGCTCACGGCGCGTGCCTCCGAACCGGTCGTCTCCAACCCCGTCGAGCTTGACGGCGAGACTTCCAGGGCAAACTGTCGGGCGTCGTGTAGCCGGAAAACCGTGTCGGCTGCGTTCCTGGGCCCGGGCTCTACCCCCGTTCCCGTCTGGCGCGATGCGCTGGCCGGAGCCCTGGCCGCCTCCGGCTGGGCGGCCGCGTCCCTGGTCAGCCCCTGGCTGGGGGCGGGCCTGTTTGCGGGGAGCGTGCTGGCTGCCGCCCCCCGTTTGAAACAGATTGAAGCCGGATTCTCCCGACTGGGAGAGGGACTGATCGACGCCATCAAGGAAAGCATCGAAGGCTGGGCGCAGGCCTACCGACAGACGCCCACCGAGGGCCCCCAGCGCGAGGAGTATTTCCTGCGCAAGTTCCTCAAGGACGCCGAGCGCAGCCACGGCAAGGGAAGCATCTACTCGCTGGGCCAGCGGCTGCGTCTGGCCGATTTCTGCCGCCAAACCTACCAGGCCATGGACGTGGCTGAATGCTACAACCAGGCCGTGAAGACACTGGAAGAAGAGATTGCCCTGCGGGGAGGCACGGACGAGCTGGACCGGCTGGTCCCCGCCTGCGCCAGCGGCTACAGCGACGTGGCCTCGGTTTTCGAGCGGGCGGGAGACTTCTTCTTGCTCTACGCTCAGCCTGAGAAGGCGGTCGCTCTGCTGCGCCGAGCGGTGGAGCTATCTCCGCCAGGCGAGCGACGCATCCAACTGTTGGAACGTTTGGCAGGCGAGGTGAGCGACCGGGAAGCGGCCGAGCTCAGGCGAGAGGCTTTCAGTGGAAGGCTGGAGAGGTCTCAGCCCACCGAGCCGGGCCTGGCCGAGCCGGCCCGCGCTCTGGGCCGCTCTCTGGAGAAGAGCGGGCAAGAGAGTGGAAGCTGGTATGCTCTCTCGCTCTTGCTCGACTGTCGGCGGCCAGAATCCGAGCTCTTGCGAGGGGGACACCTCAAGCAGCTGGCCGGGCTGTACGCCGCGGTGGGAGAGAGCAAGGTGGCGGCGAGCCTGCGCGAGGAAGCCGAGATCTGCCAGCTGGAAGCCAGCGCCCGGGGTGCGCCGGCAGGGCCCATGCTGCGGCGCGATCTGGAGCGACTGGTCGAGATTTACCAGCGCCGGGGCGAGGAGTCGGCCCTGGTGCGAACGCGGCATCGGCTGCAGGCGGTCCGAGACCGGTGCGAGGCCCGCCAGACCTCAAGGTAGAACAAAGCCGGGTGAAGATTCCCGGTTACGAGCTACGGCGAGAGCTGGGGCGGGGGGTTTACGGGGTCGTCTGGGAGGCCCGGCACGAGAAGACGGGGCACGAATATGCCGTGAAGGTCTTCCAGCGGCCGGTGGTGGCCCGGACGGAGCTGGAGTGGCTCGACCGGGCCGACCGGCTACCGCGGGTCGTCACCCTGCACGACGCCCGGCTCGACCACGACCCGCCCTTCCTGGTCATGCCCCGTATGGCCGGATCGCTGGGAGAGGCGCGCTTCGCGGGGGCCTCGACCGACCAGGTGGCCGACTGGCTGCAACAGATCGCCGAGGGCCTGACCTCCTTGCACGAGACGCTGGGCATCTGCCATTGCGACATCAAGCCCTCCAACGTGCTGGTGGACGAGAATCGGCATCTCTACCTGGCCGACTTTGGCAAGGCTGCCTACCTGGGGCGAGAGCTCGGACACCTGGGCACGCCTGGCTACATGGCCCCCGAGCAGGCCCTGGAGCGCGAGCTTCCCAGCCTGGAGCAGGGCCGCGTCTGGGACATCTACGGGCTGGGAGCCACCGGTCACTTTCTCCTGACCGGACAGCGTCCCCGGGTCAGTGACGAGTTCTGCCTCTCGCTCGACTCGATGGAGCGCCCCGAAGCCCTGACTGCCTATCGTCGCGAGTTGCTCGAGCGAGAGAGGCCCCTGAGCCTGGACCAGGCGGACCCCGAGCTGGCCCGGCTGCTGACCGGATGTCTGGAGCTGGAGGCCCGGCTGCGCGTGCCCCACCCCGACGAGGTGAGGGACTTCTTGCTGCGCCGCAAAGGGCGGGAGTCGGGCTCTCTGAACTGAGCCTCTCTGATTCGTCCGCCACCACGGCGGGTGGATCGTGCCCAGAGCCGAACCTCGGGGAATGCGTCACGTCGTGCTCGCCTGGCTGCTCCTGGGCTCGCTGGCCCTGGGCCAGGAGCGCTTCCAACCGCCCCGGGCGGGAGAGTCAGGCCAGGTTCAGACCGCGCTGGGCCTCAGCTATACCGTTCTTGTTGCGGGCCAGGGCCAGCCATTGAGCCAGGGGGAGCGGTTCCAGGCCCAATCCGAGGCCTGGCTTGCCGACGGCACCCGGTTCTTCAGTACCCTCGAGAACCGGGAGTCATGGGACTGAGGGTGGGTGAGGTGCGGCGGATCTATATCCCTGCCAGGCTGGCCTTCGGCGAAACCGGTCGAGGTCGGGTCCCACCTGACTCCGACCTGGTCTTCGAAGTGGAGGTCACCCAGCGCGGCTCGGCCATCATCCTGCGCCAGCCCCCCGCGAAGGGCGAAACGGGCCAGCTCCAGGGCGGCAACGGGCTGACCTATACGATCCTGCGCCCAGGGCAAGGAGAACCCGTGCAGCCGGGCGAGCGCGTACGGGCCCACTACACCGGCTGGCTGCCGGACGGTCGCAAATTTGACAGCAGCCTGGATCGCGGTCAGCCCTTCGAAGTGCAGATCGGAGTGGGTCAGGTCATTCCGGGCTGGGATCGGGGGATCGTGGGGATGAGAACAGGCGAGATTCGCCGGCTCTATCTCCCGCCCGAGCTCGCCTACGGCGCACGGGGCGCAGGCACGACCATCCCGCCCAACTCCGCCCTGGTCTTCGAGGTGGAGCTGATCGCGCACGGGCGCTAGAAGAGCGCAGCTTGCTCCGCTCGCGGAACGGATCCAGAACAAGCATTCGTCGCGATCGGGCTCGGAAGCGGATCATGATCCGTTTGCGGAACAGATCCAGAGCAAGCATTCGTCGTGATCGAGCTCGCAAGCGGATCATGATCCGCTTGCGGAACAGATCCAGAACGAGCATTCGTCGCGATCGGGCTCGGAAGCGGATCATGATCCGTTTGCGGAACAGATCTAGAACAAGTATTCGTCGTGATCGGGCTCGGAAGCTGGCCATGACAGGCCTAAGGGGTTGGAACCGTTGCCCGTTGGAGGCCGCCGTGTTCGTGGAGGTAGCGCCCCCAGGAAGTGGCCCGCAGCCTCCGGACGCCCTCCGGCCCCTGCTCCAACAGGGTCCGGGCGGTGGCTTGCTGGTGACGCCAGCAAGTGGTGAAGTCCCCCGCCGCACGCCAGGGGTGGATCTCCAGGTAGCGGTTGAAGCTGGCGAACCAGGCCAGGTGCACCGCGCACACGGCCGCCAGAGCCAGGCCCTGGGCGAGGTGGCCCCAGCGCGGGCGGGGGTCCCAGCCGACAAGGCCCCGGGCGGTGAACCAGGCCTGGACGGGCAGAGATACCACCAGGTAATGGGGGTGGACCACCACGGGGCTAGCCTCCAGGGCCAGGGCCGGGAAGGTCAGCCAGGCCAGGGGGAACACGTCGCAGGCCAGGGCGGCCCGGTCGCCGCTGGCCCGCCACCTCTTCGCCGCCTCGCCAAGGTGCAGGAACACTCCCAGCAGGAGGGCCGCCGTGACCAGTCCCCCCGCGACCCGGGTGGCCGCCGCCAGGGGTCCCAGGCCGGCTTCGAACCCGGGGCCGAAGGGCCCCAGGAAATAGTCGGAGAAGCCCCGGGTGGTCTGGAGGTCCAGGGTCCAGGCGAGAGCGGATCCGGGAGCGTGGCGGGGGTCCACCGCCAGGTGAAGCGGCACGTCCTTCCAGCCGTGGGTGGCCTGCCAGGCCAGGAAAGGCAGGAGCAGCAGACCCCCCCCCAGGGCTCCTCCGGCCAGGGCGGGGACGAGGCGCCAGGTCATGCCGCAGGCTGCGGCCAGGAGCCAGGCCGCCGCGAAGGCCAGTCCGAAAGGATGCACCTGCACCGACCAGGCCAGGAGGACCCCCGAGAGGACGAGCCACCCCCCCCGCCCCCCACGCAGGGCCACCAGAAGGGACAGGGCGGTGGCGGCGGTGGCCGGGACGAGCGCGTCGGGCGCCCACAGTGACCGGGAGTATTGCGCGGCGAAGGGCCCACAGGCGACCAGGGCAGCCGTTCCGAGGCCGACCCGCCGCCCCCCCAGGTCCCGACCCAGGAGGTAGACGAGGTAGACCCCGGCGACGTTGAGGGCCGCGACGGCCCCCGTCAGCCAGAGCGGGTGGGAGGACACCAGGACCAGGGCTTCCACGAGCCAGATGAAGCCCGGGGGGCTGAGCACCCCCTGAGAGTTGCGCAGGGCCACGGCCGCCACCTCGCCTCGACCAACCAGGTCCAGGGCCAGGAAGGCGTTCTGGGCCTGGTCCCCCAGGAACATGACCAGGTCCAGGCGGGAGAGGCGGATCCAGGCTGCCGCACCGAGGATGCCGCCCAGGATCCACGCCTCCCTGCGCGGGGCTCTCAGGCCGCCCCCCTCCGGAGGCTGGCGGCCAGGGCCAAAGAGGTCCTTTTCCATCGCTTGGATTGGTTCGTGCGGCAATGCAATTCAATCCCCTCCAGAACAGAAAGCCTGGGCGAACGGTTCACGGAATCAGTTGAAATCCCTGCCGAATCCGCATTTCGACACAGGTTCGTTCGATCCGATCGGACCCGGGTTCGCGCACCCTGCTGACCGTTCCTCACCTCGGACAGAGCTCCTCGGAAGCTTCGAAGGCAGCTTTCTTCTTCTGGGAGTTGAGCACGGCCGGCTGGTCTGCAGGCGGTGGGCGGGTCGCCGAGAACCACTTTCAGGATGTTGCGCCGCCTGGTATTCGTCTGGGTCCTCTTGCTGGCCGCCACCCAGGCCCAGCCAGAGCTGGAGCCGCCCCGCAAGGTGCATTTCTGGCTCCAGACGCAACCGGCTCTGGTGGAGGTCTATCAGGTCGGTCCCGGGGCAGGTGCGGCCCTCTGGCTGGGCAGCTCCCAACAGACTCTGACGCTGGACGTCGAGCCTTCCGCCAGCGAGGTGATCCTGCTGCTCGAGTGCGCCGGCTACCAGCCCACCACAGTGCGGCTCAGTCGCGCTCAGCTGACCGAAGGAGCCCGGCTGGGGCCGTACACCCTGCTGCCTTCGCGCGGCCAGGGATGGCTCCGCTTCGTGCAGGACTACCGCTGGCTCTTGCTGGGCTGGCTGCTGGCGCTGCTGGGCTACGCGGGCATGCGCCTCTCGCTGCGCCGGCTCTCGCGCCTTCCTCCCCCGCCTGCTCCCGCCTCCATCGGTCCGGTGGTGTTCTCGTGTTACCCGGTAGGCCCGGCCGACCTGCCCACGCGCAGACGCATCGATCCCTCCTTTGCCCTGGGCTGTAGCAGCGTGGTGGGGTTCCTGCTGGGGGCTCTGATCTGGGCCGGCTCGCACCTGGCGGGCCACCTGTGGGGGAGCATGCCGCTCTCGCTGACCTGGCTCTGGTTGCCAGCCGCCTGCCTTTGCCTGGCCACCGTCTTGTTGGAGCTCGCTTTCGGCGATGCGGTGGTGTTGGCCCAGTACGTGGGGGAGCAAGGGGTGGCCCGCTATCGCTTCACCTGCTGGTTGGACAGCGAGCTGATCCTGTTTCAGGAGATCGCCCGGGTCGAGGAGGTGGTCAGCCCCCAAGAGCGCGACTCGGGCCACCATCTGGTGGAGTATCGCTGGTTGACGACGGACGGACAGGAGCGCTTGCGCCTCAACGACATCCAGGGTGCGCCCGGCTTTGCTAGCGAGGCCCTGGCAGCCTGGCGCCGGGCGAAGGGGAGCGGCTCAGCTCGGCCTTGCGCTGCTGCACCGCCTGAAGACCCTGCCTGAGGGTAGGGCCCAGGGCGGAAGAGAGCAGCACATCGGCCACCCGGGCCTGGGGCGGGGGGAGGCCCCGCCACCTGGAAACCCGGGTCTTGCCCTGAAAGTCCACCTCGAGTCGGGTGTAGAGGACCTGATCCTCCTGCTCGCCCGAGTCGCCGTCCTCAAGAGCGGCCACTCCCTCCCGGTCGAGAGACCGCACCAGCGCCGCGAGCTCTTCCTCGGTCAGTCGCCGGTGCAGGTGGACAACCTCCGAGCCCAGCGCGATCCGGCCTTCACACAGAGCCCCGGGGGGATCGGGCCAGAGCTCGAGGCGGAAACTCTCACGCAGGTCGGGGGTGGGCGAGAGCTCGAGGCGCACGTGGCGCAACTCGGCCTGGACAGTCTCGAGCGGCAGTCCGCAGCTCCAGGCGAGCAGGGCGAGCACGAGCCAGCCAATGCGCATGTCAGACGGGGCGCGAGACCTTGCGCACCGGCAGGCGCACGCCGCCCACCAGCACCTGCTGGCCCTCGACTTTGACGCTGGCTGCGCCCTGCTCGCGCTGGATGGCCAGCAGCGCGGGAGCATCCAGGATCATCACGCTCTGATCACCATCGTGGACGTAGAGGGTGCCGTCGGGAGCCAGCCGCGGACGCTGGCACGGCTCCTGGGCGGCCGGCAGCTCGATCCGGCCCAGAGGGGTGCCATCGGACTGAAAGCAGAGCATGGTGCGACCGTATCCGATGTAGACGTTGTCTTTCTCGTCCAGGGTCGGGCTGGTGGGCACCGCCTTCTCCAGCGGCTCGGAGAAGAGAGTCTGGGCGGTGGGAGCGTCCAGCTTCAAGCTCCAGAGCAGCTTACCGTCCGGACTCAGGCAGCTCAGTCGGCCCTCCTGGTCGGCGGCCAGGACGCGCCCGTCGGACATGACAGCCGGGGCCATGGCCCGATTGAAGCCGGTGGGGTGGCGCCAGAGCTCGCGGCCGGTTTCCGGGTCGAGGGCCAGCAACAGGCCCAGCTGGGAGCCGAAAGCAGCCGCGTAAAGGGTCGTGCTGGAGGCAGCCAGCTCGCTGATGACGTGGCCCGGGGGCGAAGGCGTGAACCAGCCCCCGAGCTTTTCCAACCCGTCGATGCCACCGAGGTAGGCCGAGTGGTCCGGGCCGAGCAGGGAGCAGTGTCCGGTATGGGCCTGAAAACGGTCGGACCGGCCCTCGAAGAGGACATCGCCTTCAGGCGAGAGGAGCTTGGCGAAGTTGGCGCCGGAGAAGAAGATGTTGCCTTCCGGTGTCTCGACCAGCTCGCGCAGGTTGCCGGCCTGCTCGTTGCCGGGCACCGACCAGGCCTCCCGGCCGTCATGCACGGCCACCAGGCGCTTGTCGCGCGCGTCGGTGACGTAGAGCCTGGAGCCGTCAGCCGAGGCCAGCGAGGAGTAGAAGAAGTGGTCCTGGCGACGGGGGAGCTCGAGCTCGATTCCGTCGCCCGCCGCCAGGGTGCGCTGGCTGTCCTGGCAGGTAAAGCTGAGGCGTCCGGAGGTCGAGACATCCAGGCTCTGTAGTGTGAGGGGAAGCTCCAGACGGCGGACGTGCATTCCCTCGCAGCCTATGCTGGAGGTCTGAAAGGAGCCTGAATCAGTGCCCGCCCGGCGGGCAGGTAGGGGGCACCGTCACCGGCCGGGCGTGGGGATTGATCAGCAGGTTCGGCTCGGGCGTCTTGCGTGGGTCTCCCGACGGGGGGCTTTTGGCCACCGGTGGGGTAGCCCGCAGGGACCGGTCGAAGGCCTGGAGTTTCTCCGCCAGCGCACGCGCCTTCTCTTGCAGGGTCTTCAGGGCCGCATCCTTGTCCTCGGCACTGCGCCACTTGAGATACGCGTCCTTGTACTCGTAGCGGGCATCCTGAATGCCCGGGTCATCCCGGGCCGAGCCCTCGGTCTTGCGATAGATGTGCACGCCGTCGTCGGGCTTGATGCGGTCGACCACCACCCCGCCCTGGTCGTCGGTCTTGCTGATGTACTCGATCTCGCCCGTCTGGCCGTCGCGGGAGATCACCAGACCCACGTGGCTGATGGTGTCGGCTGAGCCGATGCCGATCACGTCGCCAATCTCGGCGCTATCGCCGGGCTGCTCCTGAAGACCGTTCTCCTCGGACAAGATGGCGTCGCCGTGCTCACCAGGGTCGATGACGCCCTGCCCCCCGTTGAGGGCCCAACCCACGCAGTTGGAGCCGCTGGCGGGAGGGTCGACCTGGAAGCCCCCGTGGCTCTCGGCCCGGCCCAGGGCTGTCTGATACTTGGCGTTGCCGCCCTCGGGCGGGGTGTTGTCGTTGGACTCGACGGGGATTGCGCTCCCATCCCGGGTATAGACGACGGTCTGGGCGGCCACGCAGAGAACGAGGCAGAAGACGAGGATGAGACTTCTCACGGAGCCTGGCCTTTGCTTGAATGCGAGAGAGCTCTGTCCTTCACGGCCCGCGATGTGTACCGGGTTTCCGACGGCAAGCCTGTTGAGCTGAAGGTTTTGCCGCTCCTTCGGGGGCGAACCTTCACCTCGGCGGCGGCGTCTGAGCCCAGGTTGTTGACCGAGTGGTCGTCGAGGAAGGGGCGCTGTCGCGGAACTCGACCTGCCAGGTTCCGTTGACCCCGGGCAGGCTGCCGGTCAACACCCCGGTGGTGAGGGCGAAATTGGAGGCCTCCAGCGCGTCCATCGCATCCGCCAGGCCCGCTTCAGCCACGTAGAGGGCCGAGAGGTTGCGTTGCTGGGTCATGCTGGCAAACAGCCCTCCGCGCGAGGAGAGGTAAAGCGCCATGACCATCATGAGTAGCAAGCTGGTCATGAGTAAGACGATGATGAGAGCAATCCCCCTCTGGCGCATGGACCGGATCATAACAGATTTTCAGCTTTCTTTCTGGACTCGCTGGCACAATCGCAGGCGTGATCGTGCGCCCCCTGACCCCCCTGAGCTCCTGGTCGCAACGGCCGGTTCCCGCGTCCTCGAGCGAGGACCCGCCTGACCAGGCCCTGCCGGGCCGCTACCCGGGTCAGCCCGAGCTGACCCGGGCCACCAGGATGCTGGCCTCGGAAGGGCTTGCGCAGCGCCTGCAGACAGTGCCGCTCGGGAACCTGACCCACGAGCCCCGGCTCGATAGCCGGGGGCGCATTCAGCTGATGGGTGATCAGGGCTGGCTGGCCCTGGATGCAAGCAGCCTGGCCCCGCTCGACACCCGGTCCCTGGCCCAGAAATCGGACGGCGAGTCGGTGATGGTGCAGGATCGGCTGGTCTACGTCCGCGACGAGGGAGCCGGCCTGGTGGTGCTGCACGACGGGGTGGAAGAGCGAGCCCTGCCGACCGAGTCGCCCATCTCCAGCGAGCTTCTGCCCACTCCGGACGGGAAGATTCTCTTCGGCAACGACTCGGGCCAGATCATGAGCTTCGATCCTGCCACCGGGGTGACCAGCACCCTGGTGCAGATTCCCGGGGAGACGGGGCACAAGACCTCGCCCCTGCGACTGGCCCCGGCCGGGGACGGAGGCCTGTACGTGCACACCCGCGACGGCCGGCTCTTTGCCTTCGACGCCAGGATGCAGCCCCGCTGGGACCGCCAGGACAGCTATCACCTGTCCTGGTTTGCTCCCACCGAGTCGCTGGACGGCACCAGGCTTTATCTGGGCAACATCAGCCGCGCCCTGGTGGCCCTGGATGCCACCACCGGCCAGGAGAAATGGCGCCATACCTACGTCGAGGAATTCGGCCTGGGCGCCTGCGGCTTCGCCCCGGTGCTGCAAGACGAGCAGGGGAACGTGTTCAGCGCCGCCCTGATGCAAAACCCGGATCGAATTCACCAGTACCCCTATCCCGAGCCCACCGTGCATTTCTTCAAGCTCACTCCCGAAGGCCAGCTGCTCTTTCGGGTGGATACAGGCCTGGAGCTGCAACTGGGGGCGGGGCAATTCGGGGAGATGGCCCTGGACAACCAGGGCAACCTGTGCGCCACCGCCGGCGGGCAATTGGTGGTCATCGGCCCGCGCGGCCAACTGCTCACGCGGGTCGACCCCCAGCAGCTGGCGGGCGAGGATCAGCTGGTCAATCACATGCTGATGAGCCCGGAGAAGGACCGGCTGGTCTTGATCTGTGGCGACTACTCGCCCTGGGACCCGAAGCCCTACAGCCTGATCGAGGTGGATTTGCCCGGCCGGCTGAGCGGCCCGGCCTCCGAGGCCAGCTCGGTCCGTGAGACCGGCCAGGGGGTTCAGGTCGGGGGGGTGTTCATCCGCAAGCGGCGCACCAGCCTTTAGAAGGCTCTGAGCGGGAACAAAGCCCGTCAGATTCCGACCGAACAGCCATGCTGGCCGGACACCTGTGGAAGGCTCTCCAGATCAACCTCGGGCGACTTCCCGCCTACGCCCGGCTGACGCAAGGTCGCTCGCTGCCTCTCTCCTGCGCCCTGATCGGACTCGAGCTGAGTATCCTTCCCCTGGCCCTGGTGGTGGACGCGCTGGCTCGCCCACTCAACCGCCGGGGCTCAATGGTGGTGGAAGAGGACTTCGTAGACCTGGAGCTGCAGCCGTTTCTGGCTTCTTATGAGGCCCCCGAGACCGTCCAGCCAGCCGACCTGGCCCGGGTGGCCGACCGCACCCGGGTGGGGACGTTCCGCGAGCTTGCCCTGGCTTGCGAAGGGGAGTTGGAGCAGTTAGGCGACCCGCGCTGCCAATGCATGCTGCGCCACATGCTCGAATCGCTGCTGCGCATCGCCAACAATGCGCCCCAGCACGCCCGTCAGGGCGACTCGAGCTGGCTCTCCTGGCTCTTGATCGGGGCCCACCGCGCTCTGTTGCCGGTGGCCGGCTGGCTGGACCGACTGGCCGCCCCCCTGCAAAAGGAGGGGGTGCCGATCCTGTTTCAGGACCTTCCGGCCGTTCCGCCTCGAGCTTCCCTTCCACCCAGCGAGCTGGCTGCATCGCCCGTCGGAACGCGCGGGAGTTGAACGGCGCCGCGGCAAATCCTGAAGTGTTCAAGGCCGGAACGACCTGCCTGTGGGTTAGAGAAAGCCAGGACTACGGCCCTGCACTTTAGAGTCTCTCCGGACGTGGGTCCCACAGGCCGAACGGGCTGCCACCCCGGGTGGGGGCGATCAAGAAGTCGTGCAGATACTCCACCAACTGCCCGTCCTGGCTGGCCAGCTTCTCCTTCTTCTCCCCGCCGCTCAAAAGGTGGCTGAGCCCCTCGGCGAGATACTCGCGGGGCTCGGTGACCGCATAGAGGCTCCAGGCTTCCTCCTGACGCTCGAGTTCCAGGAGCATGGGCTGGTTGAAGTCGTGGCCTCCCGGTTTGGGCTCGGGCGGCTTGAAGCCGCAACGCTGGCGGTAGGCCTCGAAGAGCTCGAGCAGGCGGGGATCGTCGTCCAGGGACATAATCCTACCACGATCGACAACCTTGGCATCCGACAGGGCGTGCCCAAGCTCATGCAAGAGGCTGTCTCCCACCCCGCTGAAGGGGGTCTCGAGATACATCCGGGGCATCAGGATCTCTTTGCGCTGGTAGTGATACTGGGCGCCCAGGCCCTCTTCCCAGCGGTCGGGGGAGCCCAGTACCTTCCCGGGATAGCCGCCCCGAGGCGGGGTTTCGGAATCCAGCACGACGATCCTCAGCCGGGCCCGCTCGAGCTGCTTCTGCGCCTCGGGGGGCAGAGCGGCCAGCCGCAGAGCAACCTGGTGGCTGCTGGCCGGATCAGGCGGGGCCAGGGTACCGTCGCTCAGAAGGACTCGGGTGCACTTGCGGGCCAGACGCGAAGCCTGCTCGAGCTGGAGATCGGAAGTGTCCACCCGGGCTCCGGTGCCGAGCTCATAGCGCTGTGGCCGGGGGGCTGGTCGCAGCCAGGTCATTCCAGAAAGCCGGGCGATCATGGGGAGTTGACGAGTCGAGGCAACATCGCCATCAGCCTAGCTGGCGACGCTGAAAAATGGCTGACCGGACTTCAAGGCATGGCGTCTTTGGAGAGCCGTCCGGGAGTCAGCCTTGGCGCAACCTCACGCAGTCGGCAACCGGCTCTCCCAGGAAGGTCCTGGTCCTTGGGGCGAATTCGCCCATCCAGGGGGGTGCAAGAGTGCCGTTTTATTGCTAAGCTGTTAACAGGATCATGCCAAAATTCAGCTACAAAGCGTTGGATGCCCGTGGTTGCGTGAAGTCCGGGGTGATCGAAGCGACTGACCGGAATCAGGCCAACCTGGCATTATCCCGGCAGGACCTGAAGGTCCAGCGGCTGGACTTGCTGAGGGACCCGACCGGGGGTCCGGCCGCCCCGACCCTTGCATCTCGCGACTCGGGAGTCTTGAGCCGACCTCCCGCCCAGGCCGCTCCCGCGCGTGACTCGGGAGTCTTGAGCCGACCTCCCGCCCAGGCCGCTCCCGCGCGTGACTCGGGAGTCTTGAGCCGACCTCCAGCCCAGGCCGCTCCCGCGCGTGACTCGGGAGTCTTGAGCCGACCTCCAGCCCAGGCCGCTCCCGCGCGTGACTCGGGAGTAGTGAGCCGACCTCCCGCCCCGGTGCAGAGCCGGGCTGCCGCCCTTTCGCCCCGGCTCGAGCGCCTGCGCAAGCCTCTGATCTTCTCTTTGATCGCGCTGGGCCTGGCCATGATGGGATGGAGCGCCGTGCGAGGGCGGCCCGCCTCTCCCGTAGCAGCGACCTCGGCGCCCGCCAGCGTGAAGCGGCCGGTGACCATCAGCGGCCGCCTGCCCAACCTCCCGCAGACGAGCGTGGTGGCCTTTCACTTCCCGGAGGCAGCAGTGACGGTCGAGCGCTCCCCCGCCGAGCTCAAACTGGGGCCGGATGGAAGCTTCCAGGTGGAGCTGGAGGTGGATTCCCCCACCCCTCCCCAGACCTTCCAGGTGGAGGCCCGCGCGCCGGGTCGCAAGCTTCGCTCACCGAGCCTGAGTCTGGGAGGCACGCAGACCGCGCTCTCCGGCGTCCTGGTGGGCGAGCTGACGCCGGTAGAAAACGCTCGTCGCAAGACCGAGCGTCGCCCTGAAAGCGAGGACGACCGCAAGCAGCTGGCCGAGAAGCGCCAGCAGATGCGAAGGCAGAGGCACCAGGACCGCAAGGCCCAGAATCTGGAGCGCAAGCGAGGACGATGATGAGGCGGCGAGGCTTCAGCATGATCGAGATCCTCTTCACGATGTCGCTGGTGGCGCTGGCGGTGGGGTTCGTGCTGGTCAACATGCGCTCGCCCCGGACCTCGGCCGGCACGCAAGGATTGGCCCAGGTGATCGCCGACGAGCTGCGGCTGGCTCGCCAGACGGCTATCTCGCGCCAGCTCCCGGTGGCGGTGGCCTTCCCCACTCGAGCAGGCGCGGTGCCCCACACCCAGGGGCTCTACGTCCTGAGCGGGGAAGCTCTGCCCAAGATCACTCGGGTCAAGAACTTTGCCGGTGACTTTCCTGGGGCGGTGGTGGCCAACGTGTTCTGGGCAGCCCCCGGTCTGACGGCCGCTCAGCCCCCCACCGCGACCACCGGCTCGGATCAATATCCAGTGGACACCTGGATTCCGGCCGGCAGCGCCAGCGATTACGTGTTCATGTTCACCCCCTCGGGGGTGGTGCGTTCCAACGGTGCGCCTCTCTTTGAGGGAAATTTCCACCTCCTGGTGACGCAGGGTCTTGAATACAACTCGGGGTCGCCCCCCGGGGCGGGCGGCCTGAGCTACTGGCAGCCCACCCGGGTCAGCCAGCCCTACACCATCACACTCACCCCGTCCGGGGCCATCACCGTTTCCCGCGGGGTCCTGCGGTCCAACCTGCCCGAGGTGGCCAGCGGGCTCTCCGTTGCCGGAGTGGCTCGTCCCCCCTCGCTGTTGCTCGCAGCCAACAATCCACCGGCCATTCGAGACATCCAGCTCTTCCCCATCTCGTCGGATCCACTGCCGGCCGGGAGCCAGGTGCAGATCTGTCCGGGTCAGCACGTCACCCTGAGGGTGGAGGCATCGGATGCCGACGGAGACGATCTGTTTTGTCAATGGAGCGCCAATGCCGGCCGATTTACGTCTCCCAACCGGGACCGGATGGAATGGGACCCGACCATCCAGCGCTGGGTCTCCTACTGGGAGTGGGTGCCGTCCCCCACGATGCAGCCCGATGACAAGGTGCGCATGACCTGTCAGGTCTTCGACCGCAGTGACGGGACCAGCGGAGCGGTAGATAGCACGGTCCGCACCGTGGTGATGGGCCGATCCGGGCGGGTGGTTTTCCATCTGGCCAACGAGGATGCTTACTACGATATCGCGATGGTCAATTTCGACGGAACCGGAGAGCGACTGCTCACCGACACCCCCGAGGAGGACGAGCAGAACCCATCGTTCTCCCCGGACGGCAGCCAGATCGCCTTCCAGGCCTACTCTGAGGACACGGGCTCCACCGAGCTGTTCATCATGAACTATGATGGCACCGGCATCCGCCAGGTCACCTCGACCCCCGACCTGGACGAGGAAGGGCCCTTCGAGTGGTCGCCCGATGGGACGCGACTGGGGCTCTTCTGCTACGACTGGAACGGCGCCGGCTGGGGACGTGATCTCCAGATCATCAATGCCGATGGCAGTCAGCGCATCACCGTGGGCCAGGAGGGAAGCTGGGGTTGGTATGGCGAGGCTCCCATGACCTGGCATCGCTCGGGCAACGCGGTCATCTTCGCTGAAGATGACGGCTCGCTGTGGCACTTCAACCTGGGGACCAGCACCAGGACCCTGGTGCTGGATGATTCGCTGACCAACCCCAACCCCGACACCCAGCTCATCTCCCCCCACTGGTCCCCGACCAACGATCAGCTGGCTCTCATCGAGAGCTACTACTTTGGCCCTCTGGATGAGGAGGTCTTCCTGGTGAACGTGAACGTCAACGGAGCCGTCACCCCGGGAAGCTATCGCCGCCTGCTGCCCACCTATTGGGACGCCACCTGGGAGTTCGCCCCCAACTGGGATCCGAGCGGTGCCTGGGTGGGCTTCGACTCGGCCAAGTGGTATGGCGAGCAGGGCAAGGTCTATGTGTGCAATCCCAGCAGCAACACCGTGCAGCTGGTGGCCGACGGCACCGGGCCGGTGGCCTGGACGCCCAACGGCAACGTGCTCTACCAGTCCTATTACAACGAGTACGACCCCGGACAGGTCAGCATCCTGCTCAGCGAAATGCTGGGTGGCTGGCAACGCACCCTCACCACCCGCGAGGGAGACCACGAGATCAATCGACAACCGGCCTCGGTGCGGTGACGTGAGAGCCCGGGCCTTCACTCTGGCGGAGACGATCATCGCCAGCTTCATTTTGCTTGGAGCGATGGCGGTGTTCTTTGCCCTGATGCACACCATGTTGCGTCAGGGGGTCAGGGCCCAACAACGCGCCATGGCGGCCCTGGCCGCAGAGAGCAAGCTGGAGGAGATCCGCGAGTGGGCCCTGGACGTGGGCAACTTTCAATCCACCTGGGGCACCTACAACGGCCAGACCAGCACCGACCCGGCCTTTCCCGGGCTGACTCTGCGAACCGACGTCGAGCCGGCCGTGCTGTTCTCGCCCTCCACCCAGTGGGAGTCGAACTTTGCCGATCAAAGAGCGATCCGCTCCAGCGTGCGCAAGGTGCGCGTGCAGGTGAGCTGGCCCCAGGACGGAGGGATTCCGGTGGAGCTGATCACCCTGATCGCCGACCCTCCGCGCGAGCCTGATCCCACCCTGACCGTGTCGGGTGGACCGGGCAGCCTGAGCCGTAACCGCTCCTACGTCACCTCGGCCATGGGCCGAGACGTAAACGGCTTTCCCATCCACGATCTCTTCTTTAGCTGGTACACCCTGCCGGGCACGGCCAACCCCGGCAACGGACAGATCAGCTCCAATCGCTCCGGGACGAGCGCCACCTTCCTCCACCGCTATAGCGTGGGAATCGGTCCGGCCGTCTACATCGACGGAAGCTGCCGAGCCGGCGTGACCGCCTTCTATCGCGGCAGGCCGCTGGAGGGAGCCGGCAATGCCGTCAACCTCGTCCCGTAAAGGCGTCACTCTGGCCGAGCTCCTGATCACCTTCTTCATCATTGGTCTGGTCATGGGCGCCCTGGCCACCCTCATGCGATTGTATCGTCAGGTCTCGCTGCACGAGCGCGCTCGCGAAGCCTCGCTGCGCAGCGCCCAGGCCCTCAACCAGGTGCGCGGCGAGGTGTGGGAAGCGGTCGAGGTCCAGGACCCTCCCCCGGGCAGCAGCGGGCCGAACGTCACGCTGCTACGGATCGATCCCAACCTCAGCGACCGCCTCGAGGGCGCCTACGGACCGGCCACCGCCATCCGCTCCGGCCCCGGACGCAGGCCCGGCGACCCCCTGCCCGAGCCCAGCGTCTTGTCCTGGGACCCGTTCGACCCGGCCTACCTGGCCCAGGTGACCTATCGAGTCGACCAGGGAAACCTGGTGCGCGAGGTTGTGGACGCAGGCGGAGGCTCCTCACAACAGATCGTGGCCGAGAACGTGGTGGGGCTGACGGCGGCGTGGAGGCCCGGCAACCGATCGCTGACGCTCACCTTGCGCTGCCGCGAATCCCAGCAGGTAGCCACCTATCAGCTGCTGGTGGTGGTGGAGCCGTGAGACGCAGGGGCATGATGCTCATCATGGCCTTGATGGTCAGCGTGATTTTGCTGCTGGTGGGCATCGCCTTCATGTCCTCCAAGGTGCTGCAGTATCGCGGGGCCTACCGAGCTTGCGAGTCGGCCCAGGCTCTGGCCCTGGCCCGGGCCGGGTTGGAGGACGCACGGGTCAAGTTGGAGCGAGACCACTCCTTCCCTCCCAGGGGCACTCCCGACCAGGACTGGTTCAGCTATACCGAGCGGGTCACCGATCTGGGCTCCAATGTCGAAATCGGATCCTACACCGTGACCATTGACATCAGCATGCGCAACCCGCCCTATGAGATCTACCGGATCACCAGCATCGGCCAGGCCGGGCCGATGGTCGACCCGGTGGCGCGCCGCAAGCTCTACGCCGAGTTGGACGTGGCCCCGAAACGACGAGACGACCCCACCCAGGACAACCTCGAGCTGTTCAACTACATCCAGCGGCTTGACCTGGGGAATTTGTAAGGCTGGACATTTCGTTCCGAATGCGCTACCCTGGAGCGCAAGTTCCCGATCGACCCGGATGCTCTTCGCACCGCTGAAAGTTTTCCACCCCTTCGGAACGCCATTCACGAATTGGAGACCAAACCATGCTTCAAGAACGAACCATGCCCAAGTGCCGCGACTGTAACCAGGAATGGACCTTTACCGTGCTCGAGCAGGCGCTTTTCGCCGAGCGCAGCCACCAGAACGACCCCAGCCGCTGCCCCAAGTGTCGGGCCAACCGCCAGGCCAAGCGCGAGCGCGGCGAGACGCGCGGCCACAACGCCCGCGAAGAGCGCATCGTGCACAAGGCCACCTGCTCGCAGTGCGGCGGCGAAGCCCGCCTGCCGTTCAAGCCCCGCGAGGACCGCGCCGTTCTCTGCTCGGACTGCCACCGCAAAGCCCGCCTGGCAGGTTAACCCGATAAAGTCAGCTCCTTTTCAGCCCTTTGTGGGAAACTGGAAAGGATGCAAACCCGTCTTTTTGCCGAGCGCTCCTGGCGCTGGCCCTGGCAGGACCGGCTCAAGCCGCTCGCGTCCGAGCAAGCCGCCCGACGCATCGAGCATGGCCATGAGGTGCTGGCGCAGCCGGCTGATTCTGACCGCCTTCTGCCCGTCCGTAGCCGCCAGGAGCTGAGCCTGGCCAATGGCCCGGGACCGCCCGAGCTGAGCGAGATGGCCCGTCAGGGTTTCCGCTTCCAGGCCCGGGTGGCGGGGACAGCGGCCTGTGTGGGGGTCTATGGGGCCTATCTGGCCCTCACGCCGGGCTCGGGGGTGGACCAGCTGCAACTGCTCGACCCGCGCAGCCAGCTGCCCATCCCCGCCGGGCCGGACGACCTGGGCAAGGTGAGCGACTACTACGCGCGCGAGAACGAGCTCGAGAGCCAGGGTTACACCTTCTGGAGCCCGCAAGGCCAGCGCATTGCCAGCTATCTGGCCGGACCCGGCGCTTTGATCGGGCGCGAGCAGCCCTGGTTTTCACTGGACGCTCAAGACCCCGGGCCGCGCATCGAGGCCATGGAGAAGCTGCTCGAGGCCGTGCCCCTCGGCACCGCCACGCGCGCCCTGACCGAATACCTGGCCGGGGGGGCCCTGGTCGATCAGGCCCGCACCGCCGAAGAGGAGACTGCCCTGGCCGCTCTGGCCCTGGAGCGATGGCCCGAGCTGCAAGACACGGCGGCCAAACTGAGCCCGCAAGGTCAGGTGGAGCTGATTCGCCTCTGTCCCGATGGCAAGCTGCGTCCCGAGCTGGTCAGCCAGCTGAGCCGGGCCCGCGACGTGCTGGCTCTCAGCGGCGAATTGCCCGAGTGGAAGCGCCGCTTTCTGGAGGAGCTGTCTGGCCTGGATCCGGCCACCCAGAAGCTGGCCCTCCAGGAGCTGTCGGCCGAGAGCCCCGATCAGATGGCCCGGGCACTGGCCGGGGTCAGCCAGAAGATACGCTCCGAAGGAACCAACCTGGCCTGGGTGCGAGCTGCTTCCCTGGGGCGGGTTGCGGTGGAGAGTCTGCAGGGACTGAAGTTGCCCGAGCTGGTCAACCCGGGCTCGACGGTCACGCTCTGTGAGATCGCCCTGGAGCACGCGGGCGAGCCGGAGGCCGAAGTGGGCCTGCTGGCCAGCCAGGCGGTGCGTAAGAAGGGCTACCGGCAGTCCTGGGAAGACGCCGTGCTGGTCGGCCGGATGTATGTCGAGCGCCTGGCCCACCTGCCTGCCCCGGCCCTGGCCCGGGCGGTGGACGACCTGGCCAACCCGGGCTCCTACACCAGGATTTATGAAGCCGTCCTCAAGGACCCCTGCCCCACCGACCTGGGGACGCTGGCCGCCGCTATCAGCCAGGCGCTACGCGGCAGCAAGTACCCCAACGCCTGGCAGGATGCCCAGAAAGCCGGGCATGCCTTCGTCGGCCAGGTGGAGAGCCCGGCTTGCCGGGCCGCCAGGCGGCTGACCGGGGTGCGCAACCCGGGCTGCGCGGTGCTGGTCTACGAGGGCGCGCTGGGCAGCAAGGCGAGCACGACCGACGAGCTGGCGGCTCTGGGACTGGAGCTGAGCCAGAAGGTGCGGGACAAGGAGAAGGACGGCTATAGCAATGCCTGGTGGGACGCGGCCGCGGCGGGCAGGGCGTTTCTCGAGGAGCTGGCGGCCGACTCGGACGGATGCCGGGCAGCCCTGCAGGTGGAGAAAACTCACCACCCGGGCTCGCTGGTGGCGGTCTACGAGGGGACGCTGGCCGAGCCCCGGACCGAGATCGGCGCTCTGGGCCGCAAGCTGAGCCAGGTGGTGCGGGACAAGCCCTATCCGAGTCGCACCTGGGAGGATGCGGTGCTGGTGGGCCGCGGCTTCGTGCGCGGCCTGGACGAAGAGAGCCCGGCGCTGAAGGTGGCGGGGCTGCAGCATCCGGGCTCTTACGTGATGCTGTATGAGGCCACCCTGGGTGGAGACGACCCATTGAGCGCGGTGATGGGCCGGGCTTATCCCAATATTGCCCGGGACGGGCTGCAGGTGGCCGAGATGCTGGCGAGCGAGCTGCCAGCCGACAGTCAGGGAAGATTGCTCGAGCGGGTCAGCGCAGGGCTCTCGACGGAGCATCGGCTGGCCTTCCTGCGAGAGGCGCTGGAGCAGCCGGTGGAGCTGGACGTGACCGGGTCGGCCGAGGGGGTGCTGGAGGTGCTGGCCAACCAGACCGGGGTGGATACCGACCGGGTGGCTCGCCAGGCGCTGGAAGTGCTGGGCCCGCGATTGGAGGATCCGGCCCTGCTCGGCTATGTCGACCGTGGCCTCAACAGTAATACTCCGGGCGAGCCGCTGCGGGTGCTGGACATGTTGGCCAACCTGGATTTCCTGAAACCGTCCGCCACCACGGTGTTGGAAACGGCCGATCACGTCCAGATTCTGGGCAGCCGGGTCAAGGTGCGCAGGCCGCAGGCAGTGGTATCCGACCCGAGCGGGTCGGCCGGCCACGTGCGGCCTGCAGCGGAGAGCTCGCCCGGGGAGGCCTTGACGGGGTGATGCGACGAGCCGGCGCGGCGGTGGGCTCGGTGGCCGACCTGGTGGGGCTCTTCGAAGCCGGCCAGCAGGTCGGAGAGGGCTTGGCGGCCGAGCGCTGGCGAGTCGCAACGAAACGGTCTCGCGACGACCGGCCTCTTTGGACTGTCCGAATGTGCACGGAGTCGCCCGCACTTGTGCCGGCATGTCCGCGCACATCTTTGGACTGCCCGAATGTGCACGAAGTCGCCCGCACTTGTGCCGGCATGTCCGCGCACATCTTTGGACTGTCCGAATGTGCACGAAGTCGCCCGCACTTGTGCCGGCATGTCCGCACATCTTTGGACTGCCCAGCACGTGACGATCAACCGTTTACAGATCGTTCAAGACTTTAACTTACTGTTCACGCGGGCACAACACTCGCTCGAGCCGATTCTCCTACCCTGAGGCTAAGATACCTCAGGGATTGGAGAAGCAAGTTGGCCGTCACCAAAACCACCTCGACCCCCAGAACCTCGAGCACTCGCCCCCGTTCGCAAACCTCACGCCCCTCGTCGAGCTCGAGCTCGACGGCCCAGAAACGGGCCACCGGCACCAGCTCGACCCAGACCACCCGGAGTACGCAGCAGACGCGCAGCACTTCCGGGGTGGGCAGCTCGCAGCCGACCCGGACCAGCGAAGGGGCTGGCAAGGCGCCCCGGGACCAGTTTCAAGCCAGCGCCGAGCTGAAGGAAAGCGGCAGCGGCACTCAGGGCGAGCAAGCCACTTCGCCTTTACTGGCCGGGCTGCGAGAGAACTACGCGCCCGCCTCGGGCGGGACGAAGGCTTCCGGCGAGGTCGCACTGGCCGGGGCCACGCAGCCCTCCGGGGCCGGACAGCCCCGGCCCGAGGATGCTGCGAGGGGCCAACAGGCGCCGGGAGCAGGCAAGCCGGAGGACGCCAAACCCGGCGAACAAGCGCCGGGAGCGGGCAAGCCGGAATCGGGGCAGCACACCGAGCCGGCGCCCGGGGCGGGCAAAGAGCCCAAGAACAGCAGCTGGATTCCCGACTGGGTGCACACCGGCCTGGACGTTGCCGGGATGGTGCCGGGGCTGGGCGAGATCGCCGATGGGGCCAACGCCCTGCTCTATCTCTCCAAGGGAGACGTGGCCAACGCGGGCATTTCGGCGGCGGCGCTGATCCCCTTCGGTGGTCAGGCGGCCACCGGCAGCCGGCTGGCCTACAAGGCGGGCAGGGAAGTGGTGGAG
>QWHO01000063.1 GCA_021404945.1 bacterium CPR1 | reverse complement strand
CACCATCATCGACGCCCTGGCCGGTCTCGACCTGCGCTACCCCGATGTGGGCGAGGACAAGCTCAAGGAGCTCGCCGCTGCCCGGGAGGACCTGGTCGACTGATGGACTCGGGTCCTTCATCCTGGGGCCGCTCAGAGCAGGGCAAATGAAAACGAGGTCGCAGCCCCTGACAGGGCTGGCGACCTCGTTCGACCAGGAGTTGCGAGCTGGATTAGATGCGCGCGACCGGTCCGACCAGGGCCCAGATCTTCTCGGTGGCCTGCTGCCTGCAGACCTCCTGGGTCTCCTCGAGCAGCACGCTGGCTTCCTGCAGATTGACCCCACGCTCCAGAGCGGCCCGTATATCCTGCAGAGGAACCGCGACCATGTCGGCTACCATTTGCTGGATCTCTTTCTCACGGCTCTTCATGTCGCTCAGCACCAGTTCGAGCAGACGCGAGCGAATGGCCACCCCCACTCCTCGCAAAACCGTCCGTCTCCAGAGACCGGAATCGCGGTCTGGATAGGCTGCCCGCCAGACGGGGACCGATCCCCGCAGGAGCTCGAGACGAGCCTTACCAAAGATGAAGTCTTCCTTGATGTCGGCCTGGAGCTTCTCACGAGCGGACTGGCACTCGGCCTCGGACATCCCCGGGGTAAGGCCGTCCGGATCGGGCCACTTCTGCCCGGCCTTCTCGAGCAGATCGCCCAGGCGCGCCCAGGCCATCGTGCCCGTCTCGTGCAGGATGCGACCGATCACGGCCCGGAACATATCCCCGCGAGCGCCCCTTTCTTGCAGAGCCGGCATCAGCGAAGTTTTGTAGGCCTCCATGGAGGTGGTCAACCGGTCGAGCTCCGCCTGATCAATCCCGGCCTTAAGCTCGGCGCAGGCAGCCAGAATGTCGCTGCGCATCTGGGCGTGCAGGTCTTCCGTCTTGCGAGCCTCGGCCTCCGCGGCTTCGGCCTTGCGGATCTCCCGCAAACGCTTGACCGCCTCGGGATCGTCGAGATCGACCTTGCGAACGCTGAGCTGAAGGTTCTTGACCTCGCCGGTCAGTGCCTCGAGCAGCTCGCGAGCACTCGGGGGAGCCGGGGCGGCTTCCGCGGACTTCTTCTTTCCAAAACCTTCGGTGAGCCAACTGAACACGACAGGACTCCTTTCACGCCAGGGAACTTGTGAACCAGGTAGACCACGAGCCGCGCAGGGCATGATCTCCATCAGGGCCGGCCGTGCTTTCGCCACTGGATCCGGCAAGGCCTGTTGGTTTCTCACTTTGTTCCCCGGGCTGGCCCTTCTCGCTCAACTTCCTTGCAACCGGCGGCCCCAGGGGCGTACCCCAAGACGGCCAGCCGCCAACCGACGAAACGCCATGCAGAGAAACAAGCTCCTGCGAACAAAGAGGCGATCGGACATTGCAAGACTCCAGGGCTCGGGTCCAGCAGGCCCACACGGGAGTGGTGCCCTGGCTGGTGGAGAGACAGGTATGCCGACGCAAGCAAGCTGCTCTGGTTCCCGATTGTGGTGTTAAAATCCAGTGGCGGGAAGATTGACACCGATCAAAGACCGCCAGAGCCTCGTTCAAGTAGTCTATCACCAGGGTCGTTGCTCGAACTTCAACATAAGGCGCACCTGTTCTCCAGAGTAAACGACCTCAAGAAAGCAGCCGACGGTATGTGGCAGGTAGTCTCCCTTCCAAGCCACCTCCCAGTCGGCTGTTGGTTTTTCCCCGCGAACGGCCCTCAATCGACCAGAAAGGCTCAGCCAGAACGGTGTAGAAAGAGCCGCCATGCTGATAACCTCCCAGGTGGTCGACCGCCTTCCCGAAGCTCCCAACCGTTTTCGCGACGACCGCGGGCTGCAACGCCTGCTGGCCCGCCACTTGAGCCCTGAGGCCCAGCGCTGGGCCGAGCCCGTGCTCGACCGCATGGGCGCAGCCTCAGCCGGCGAGCTGGACGAGCTGGCCGCGCTGGCCGACCGCAACCCCCCCCGCCTGCACACCCGCGATCGATTCGGCAATCGCGTAGACCAGCTCGAGTTTCACCCCGCCTATCGCAAACTGCAAGAGCTCGCTTACGGCCAGGGCATCGTGGGGGCCTATTACGACCGACGCGTGCGCCAGATTCTCCGACAGTCCAACGAGGCGGTCAAGTTCGCCCAGGGCTACCTCTTCTCCCAGGCCGAGCAAGGGCTCTACTGCCCCATCTGCATGACCGATGGCACGGCCTACTTGATCGAGAAGTATGGCTCTGAGGACCAGAAGCTGCGCTTGCTCCCCCATCTCACCTCTGAGAGCCTGGACAGCTTGTGGGAAGGAGGTATGTGGCTCACCGAAAAGGCGGGTGGCTCAGACGTGGGGGCCACCGAAACGGTGGCGCGCCCCACCGCCAACGAGCACGTCCACGCCCTGACCGGCGAGAAGTGGTTCTGCTCCAACGCGGGCGCCGAGCTGGTGATGGTGCTGGCCCGGCCGGCCGGGGCCCCCGAGGGCACCACCGGGCTGGGGCTGTTCGCGCTGCGCCGCCATCTCGACGATGGTCGGCTCAACCACCTCCACCTCGAGCGCCTCAAGGACAAGCTGGGCACCCGCTCGATGCCGACCGGCGAGGTGATCTTGAATGGCTCCCTGGCTGAGCCCGTGGGCAGCCTGTCGCGGGGCTTCTTGCAGATGACCGACATGCTGAACCTGTCCCGGCTCTACAACGCCACCGCTTCGGTGGCCCTGATGCGGCGCGCGCTGACCGAATCGATCCGCTACGCGGTGGTGCGCCACACCTTCGGGCACTCGTTGCTCTCCTACCCCCTGGTGCAGGCCCGGCTGGTGGAGATGCTGGTCGAGCAAGAGGCTGCTTTGCACCTGCTGTTCTGGCTTTACTCCTGGCGGGGCCAGGCTGACTCCACGCAAGAGCGGCTGTCTCGCATGCTGACCCCACTGGCCAAGCTGACCACCGGTCGCTCGGCGGTCGACCAGACCAGCCAGGCCGTCGAGATGCACGGCGGCTGCGGCTACATCGAGGACTGGCCGCTGGCCCGCCTGCTGCGCGACGCCCAGGTGCTGCCCATCTGGGAAGGCACCACCAACATCCTGGCCCTGGATACCTTCCGGGCCATGCACAAAGAAAAGACCCACGAGGCCTTCTTCGAGTTCGTGGACAAGCACAACGCCGACGAAGGGGTGCGCCTGGCCGCCGGCGAGCTAAAAAGCTCGCTCGAGAAGTTGCTGAGCCGACCCGGCCAGCCGGGGGTTCTGCCCTGGTGCCAGCAGGCCACCCGGGTCTTCCAGGCCACCGTACTGGGCCTGACCGCCCAGGACGAGCATTCCAACCAGGTAGCCGAGCACTACCTCAAGCGTCACTTTGCCTGCGACCGCCACAGCCTCTGCCCGAGCTACCTCGAGCACGCCGTACGCCACCACCAGAGCCTGCTCGGGCTGCCCTGATCCTCGAGTTTCTGCACACGAAAGAGGCCGAGCAGGCCCTGGCCGAATTGCGCCAGGGTCCCCTTGACCTGCCCCGCCTGGAGCTCTTGCGGCGACGCTTCGGCGAGCAGGCGCGCTGGTTGATGACCCAGGCCGAGCTGCGCCGTCAGGCCCGGGCCAAATTCTCCCGGGCCGAGAGCCTCTTCTTCGAGCGCGAGGCGCTCGAGCAAGCCAGCTGCGAGGCGCTGGCCGAGCACCGGGCCGAGCGGCTGGACCGGCTGGCTCCACCCGGTCCGGTTCTGGATCTGGGCTGCGGCATCGGGGGTGACCTGCTGGCCCTGGCCTCGCGACGCGAGGTGGTGGCCTACGAGCGCGACCCCTATCGGGCCGAGCTGGCCCGGGCCAACCTGCGCGCTCTCGGGCTCAGGGCCACGGTGCACTCGGGCGAGTTTCCGCCCGACCTCAAGGCCGCTGCCGCCTTCTGCGACCCGGCCCGGCGCCGCAACGGTCGCCGCATGCTCGACCCCGAGCAGGGCGAGCCGCCCCTGAGCAGCCTGCTCAGCCTGCGGGTGGGGCTGCTGGCGGTCAAGGTGGCGCCCGGCCTGGAGAGCGTGCCCGACTCCCTGGGGATGGAGCTGGTGGGACTGCCTGGCGAGTGCCGCGAGGCGGTGCTCTGGTCGGATTGCCCGGGTCGTCGCTGGGGCAGCTTTCTCGACCAGGAGGGCTGGCTCGAGCTGAGCGCGGGCCCCGATCCCGAGCCCACCGGAAGGCTCGAGCCGGGCGCCTTCCTCTATGATCCCGAGCCAACCGCCGTGAGAGCTCGCGCCCTGGGGAGGCTGGCCGAAGAGCTCGAGGCCCGGCCCTTCGACCCGCGGGTCGCCTACCTGGTGGGCCCGCAGGGCTGCAAGCATCGGCTGGCGGCCTGCTTTGAGCTGCTCGAGGTGCTGCCCTTTTCGCTCAAACGGATCCAGGCGGCTGTGCGGGCGGCAGGTTGGAGTCGCCTGGAAATCAAAAAGCGAGGTCACGCGCTCACCCCCGAAGAGCTTCGGCGCAAGCTGCGCCTGAGCGACTCGGGGGGAGAGGGCACGCTCATTCTGACCCGTCAGCAGGACAGGCCGCTGGCCCTGCTGGCCCGACGCAGCCGATGATCGAATATGCCCGCCTGACCTGGCCCGAGGTTGACGTGCTGGACCGCAACCTGCCGGTCTACCTCCCGCTTGGACCGGCGGTCTGCCCGGAGAACGGGGTGGTTCTTCCTTCCCTCCCCTACGGCTACCCGGGCAGCGGTCTGGAGGTGCCCGGGTGGCGCGCTTACCTCGACAACCTGGTGGGCGGGCTGCGCGAGGACGGCTTTCGAAACGTGCACGTGCGGTCCGCCCCCGCTGAGGTGAGGGCGGATTGCGAGCCGGTGCTGCTGATCCCGGTGGGCCACACCGAGCAGCACGGTCACCACCTGTCGATGGCCGTGGACACGATCGTGATCGACGCGGTGGCCGAGGGGGTGGTTCGGAGGATGCCCGGGAAGGTTGCCCGTTTGCCGGTCATGCCCTACGGAGTCAGCACCCACCGCCCTTGTTTTCGCGGCACCTTCAATGCCGGGGGGCGAGCCTTCGAAGACTTCTACCTGCAAGTGCTGGAAGAGCTCTACCGGCGGGGAGGCCGCCGCTTCTACCTGCTGAGCGGGCACGGGGGGAACTGCTCGTTCCTGGTGACGGTGGTCAAGTACTTCGGAGAGCGCCACCCGGACGCATTCTGCGCCACCTCGTTCCTGTATCTCTCGGGCTCGACCGGAGTGGAGGCTCTGGAGCGTCACCGCACCTCCCCTCGCGGAGGGATGGGCCACGGGGGAGAGCTGGAAACCTCGCTGATGCTCCACCTGGCTCCTGAGCAGGTCTTCATGGACCGGGTGGTGGACGAGCTCGACTTCGTCTCGACCGAGAGCTACTTCATGGAGTGGATCGAGGGTGGGGCCCTGGTGGCCAACCCGTCCTGGTATGACGATACCGTCAGCGGGGCCTACGGGGCAGGCTCCCACGCCACCGCCGAGAAAGGTCGTCTCTGGCTGGAGGCGGCGATCCAGGAGAAGGTCGACCACGTGCTCGAGATCGGCGAGCAGCACCGTCGGCGCTTGCAGCGCCAGCGGGAGGGCTTCGGAAGGTGGGGTGCGGGTGACCATCGAGTATGAGCTGTCCGAGGACGAGTTGCTGGAAGCGAGCTTGCACGGCTCGGGCTCGCGCATTCCCCGCTGGGTGCTGGGTATCGGCTCGGGGGCGGTGCTGCTGCAGGCCGCCCTGCTCGGCGACCTGACCGGCATTCCCATCCTGGCAGGCATCTTGACAGCGATGACGGCCGGTCCCTGGCTCCAGAAGAGCATGACCCGAAGCACTATTCGCACCAACCGCAAGGAGTTGTGCGGTCCCACCTCGCTGTCCGTCACCGAGCGGGGGCTGCGCCTGAGCGGGCCGACCTTCACCGGCGAGACGCGCTGGGCCGGCTTCGTGCGCTGGCAGGAGAGCCCCACCACGCTGTTGATCCATCCCCGGCGCAACCTGTTCTACGTGGTGCCCAAACGCGCGTTTCAGCCCGAGCAACTGGAGGAGTTTCGGGCCCTGCTGCGCGAGCAGATCGGTCCCCCCGGCAAGGTGCGCGGGCGATGAGCGCGAAGCACTGGGCCTTATGTCTTCTCCTGTTGCTGGTCCCCGTGCAGGCTGAGCCCACCCGTCCCCGAGCCCGCGACCTGGGCATCGTGGTGGGCACGCTGCCCCCCGGTCCGCACAACGCCATCACGGACGTGAAAGGGGTGCGCGTGGGCCACACCACGCTGTGGCACGGCGAAGGGCCGCTGCTGCCCGGAAAGGGCCCGGTCCGAACAGGCGTGACGGCCATCCTCCCCTGCCCCGACCCCTGGGACACTCGTCTCCCGGCGGCCGGCTTTCTGCTCAATGGCAATGGCGAGATGACGGGCCTGGCCTACCTCAACGACATCGGCCGGCTGGAGAGCCCGATCCTCTTGACCAATACCCTGAACGTTGGCCGGGTGGCCGACGCGGCCGTCACCTGGCTGATCGGCAAGCACCCCGACATCGGCGTCACCGGCGATGTGCCGGTGCCGGTCGTGGCCGAGTGCGACGACAGCACCCTCAACGACATCCAGGGCCGCCATGTGGGCGAGAAAGAGGTGCTGGCCGCTCTGGACGGAGCCATGGAGGGACCGGTGACCGAAGGCGCGGTGGGCGGGGGCGCCGGCATGGTGTGCTACCAGTTCAAGGGAGGCATCGGCACCGCCTCGCGGCGCGTCAGCGACGGCTACACGGTGGGCGTGCTGGTGCAGGCAAACCATGGCCTGCGCGAGGAGCTGACCGTGCTGGGCGTGCCGGTGGGGGCAGCGATGCCCGAAGCGGTGCTGCCCCGGCGCAGCTTCGGCTCCATCGTGATGGTGGTGGCCACCGACGCCCCCCTGAGCCAGAGCCAGCTCAGCCGGCTGGCCCGCCACGCCGCCATCGGGCTGGCCCGAACCGGGGCCATGGCCCATCACGGCTCGGGCGACCTGATGCTGGCCTTCAGCACCGCCAACGGGATCCAGCGCGGGCAGGAAGAGACCACCCAGAGCCTGACCCAGCTGGCCGATCAACGCCTGGACCCGCTCTACCAGGCCACCGTGGAGGCCAGCGAAGAGTCCATCTACAACGCCCTGCTGGGAGCCACCACCACGGTGGGACGCGACGGAGCCCGGGCCGAGGCCATCGATCCGGTGCGCCTGCAAGAGCTGCTGCGCTCGCATGGCCGACTCTGAGCTGTTGATGGAGGACCACTGCGACGCCTACGTGTTCTGGAAGGAGCGCGGGGTGAGGGGGCGGACCTGCCTGCACGTGGATGCCCACCTCGACGTGAGCGAGGCGGGCCTGGATTGCGCCACCCTCGGCGCGCTGGCCCGGGCCAGCGGCGCCGCCGAGCTCGAGCCTCACCGGGTCTCCAACTACCTGCCCTGGGGCGGCTTTCACTGCGGCAACTACCTCTACCCGGCCCTTCGCGAGGGGCTGGTCGACCGCTTGATCTGGGTGGTTCCTCCTTTCATGCTGGGGAAAGACCCGGTGGAGTGGGCTCGGGGCGAGCTGCAGAACTGGGTAGATCTCAAGCAGGGCGAGTTCCGCGCCCTTCGACTCGAGCAGGGGCGGGTGGAAGGGGTGCTGGTGGAGCGGCCCCTCACCATCTGCACGGCCGACAACCTGCCCGAGCTGCCCGAGACCGTGCTGCTGGACGTGGACGTGGACTACTTCCTGGACCCGGACGACCGGCTCTGGCAGTCCCCGCTCGAGCTGGCCGACGCGGTGGCTGGCGTAAAACGCGACCTGACCACGGTGGCCTACTCGGTGAATGGCGGCTATACGCCCCTCGAGCATCGATGGCTGGGCCCGGGCACGCTGGAGGCGCTGACCGGGAGTGGCAGGCCGGAATGGGTGGCGGCCCGGATGGGACAGGGACCGGTACCAGCGGAAGAGGCGCCCGCGTGGTACTCTGAGAAGGTGGAGGAGCGGGCCATCAACCGCGGCTGCCTGCACTTTCGCCGGCAGGAGTTTGGCGAGGCCCGGCGCTGGTTCGAGCAGGCTCTCCCCCAGGACGGGCCGCTGGCTGCCTACCTTTTGGCCCTGACCGACAGCCGCTCGGGACGCCGCGAAGAGGCCGTGGACGCCTTCGAGGATCTGGCTCAGGACCGCCGTCTGAGCCCCCGCGAGCGGGGCTACGTGCAATTCCTGATGGCCCGCGACCTGCATCGCCAGGGTCGCCACCCCGAGGCAGCCGCGGCCTTCGAGAAAGCCGCAGCGGCCGAGCCCGACAACCCCGTCTACCTGCACCATCAGGGCCTCTGCCTGATCGACGGGGGCTGGGTCGAGCAGGGCACCCGCACCCTGCGGCGCGCCATCCGGCTGGGTCCTGACCGGCTGGCCGCCCTGGAGCTGCACTACGAGCTCTTTCGGCTCTATCGTCAACTGGGCCAGACGGCTTTTGCCCAGGCCGAGTTGCGGGCCCTGAGCCAGAAGGACGTGACCGGCCTTTATCACCTCAAAGCCCTGGCTCAGAGCCGGCGATGATCCAGGTGCGCCCGGCCGCCAGCTCCGAGGATTACACCTGGCTGATCGAGCTGGCAGTGGGGTCGGTGCAGTTCGGGGTGCCCTCCAGCCGGCCGGCCTCCCAGGTCGAGGAGCGGGCCCGGCACAGCCTGGCCGATCTGGAAGCGACCTGCTCGGACGGCTCGGTCGTAGCC
This sequence comes from bacterium CPR1, assembly GCA_021404945.1. Classification (GTDB taxonomy): domain Bacteria; phylum Vulcanimicrobiota; class Xenobia; order Xenobiales; family QWHO01; genus QWHO01. The sequence goes on along the minus strand of QWHO01000063.1, from coordinate 10,181 downwards.
CTGATCGCCTGGGAAGGTGAGCGCCGGGTGGGCTACCTGATCTTGCAGCTCGAGGAACGGGATCATTTCACGGGAACAGCTCAGAGCTTCATCTACGACCTGGCCGTGGAGCGAGACCGCTGGGGAGCCCAGGTGGTGCACCGCCTGGTGGAGCAGGCCGCACGCGAAACAGCCCGGCGCGGCCACCGATTCCTGGTGGGAGAGGTCACCTTCGACAACCAGCGCACCCTGGTTCAAGCCCGCCGCCTCGGCTTCGTGGTCGAGCGCGTGCGGCTGGGCATCGGCTGCGGCCCCCAGGGAAGGATCCCCCTGCAGCGCCGAGCCGACACCGCCTACGCGGCCAGCCGCCAAAAGAAAACCCGGCCCTCTGGAGAGCCGGGTGGGTCTGGTCGGGGCGAGAGGATTTGAACCTCCGGCCTCATCGTCCCGAACGATGCGCGCTGCCAGGCTGCGCTACGCCCCGATCAACGAGGTTGATTATAGCATAACCCTCGTTTGTGTCAAAGGGAAAAATCAGCGACGACAGGAGGCCGACCTACTTGACCTTCTCGGCTGCTTTCTTAAGCGGACCGTTGATGTCGTAAATGGGGTCGCCGTCCACCTGGGTCAGGTCATGGAAGGCCTTCAAGAGCTGCTTGAAGATCGGTCCGGGATGACCCGAGCCGATGGTGCGTCCGGCCACCTCCACCACCGGGATCAATTCGGCCCCGGTGCCGGTGACGAAGCACTCGTCGGCGGTGTAAAGGTCGTGCATGGTCAAAAACGCCATCTGCACCTGAAAGCCGAGCTGCTCGCCGAGCTCCATCACCACGCTGCGGGTGATGCCTTCGAGAATGCCCACCACGGCAGTCGGGGTGAACAGAACTCCGTTCTTGACCAGGAAGATATTCTCCGAGGTGCACTCGGTCAAGAAGCCGTTGCGGTCGAGCATCACCGCCTCGGCGCAGCCAGCCTGGATAGCCTCGATCTTGGCCAGGATGTTGTTGAGATAATTCAGCGACTTGATGCGGGGGCTCAGGGTGTCGGGGGCGTTCTTGCGGGTGGAGGCCACCATGAGCCGAAGGCCGCGCTCGTAAACCTCGGCCGGATAGAGCTTGATCTTGTCGGCAATGATGATCACCGAAGGCCGGGCGCATTTTCGCGGGTCCAGGCCCAGGTCGCCCACGCCCCGGGTCACGCAGAGGCGAATGTAGGCGTCGCGAAGCTCGTTCTTGCGCAGCGTGGTGAGCACGTCTTCGCGCATCTGCTCGATCGGCACGGGCATCTCCAGCAAAATGGAGCGGGCCGAGGCATACAGCCTCTCGAGATGCTCCAAGTGGCGAAAGACCCGGCCGTTATAGGCCCGAATGCCCTCAAAGATGCCATCCCCGTAGAGAAGCCCGTGATCCCAGACCGAGACCCTGGCGTCCTCCTTCTCGTGATACTTTCCGTCAATATAAACTAAAGGCATAACGCCTCCTTCGCGAGACTATGAAAGGAAACCCGACCCCACCCCCACGCAACTGTCGGGGAAGCACAACCTTTGCGCTGGCTCGGTTCGCTTTCTACACGCAGGCACGAGGGTCCTGGCTGGCAGGATTTGCGGCCCCGGACGGCCAACTCTGGTTTTCATGGCGCGGCTCCCGCAGCGTGTTTCCGCTCCCGCTGAGACCCCCTCCAGGGTCTGGGTGCAGGCATTCAAGGCCTCGCTGCTGGTCTGTCTCACGCTCATCCTGCTCTGTGCCACCGCTCTCTACCTGGCCGACGGACGACGTATTCCCGTCGGGACGAGCGGGGTCACCGTCCTGCGCGACGTTTCCGGACAGCCCTACCTGGTGGTCGACCGTCGCAGGGCCCCCGGCATGATGGTCGCCCTCGACCTGTCCCAGGTCAGCTTGCAGGTCTACACCGGAGCCATCCACTTCTAAGGCCAGGGCGATGAAGGTTACCTGTCTTCCCGAAGCGGTGGTCGACGCTGCCCGTCGTACCAGGTTACTGGATACCCCCCCTGAGGAGGCTTTTGATCGGCTGACCCGCCTGGCTTCGCGCATGCTGGGGGTGCCGGTGGCGCTGTTCACCATCCTCGATCACGACCGCCAATTCTTCAAGAGCTCATTCGGCCTGCCCGAGCCGTTGAAAACTCAAGCCCAGACTCCGCTCAGCCACAGTTTCTGTCAGCATGTGGCCATTGGCAACAAGCCTCTGGTGGTGAAGGATGCCCGCGAGCACCCGCTGGTCAAGGACAATCCGGCTGTCGGCGAGTTGGGCGTGATCGCCTACCTTGGCGTGCCCCTCCAGCTCAAGGGAGAAGAGCCCTTCGGGGTGCTATGCACCATCGACCAGAGTCCACGCTCCTGGAGCGATGACGACGTGCAAGCGCTCACCGAGCTCGCCCACCTGGTGGTGAGCCAGGTCGAGCTGCAGCGCATGGCCCGCCAACTCGTCGAGCTTTGCGAGCGGCAGAGCGAGTTCATCGGAATTGCGGCCCACGACTTGAGAAATCCGCTGACCGTGATCACGGGCTACTCGCATTATCTGCAGAGCGACAAAGCCAATATCGGGGCGCGAGAGCGCCCCATGGTTGACTCCATCATGGAGAGCAGCCGCTCGATGCTGAGCCTGGTGGAGAATCTGCTCGACCTGGAGGCTCTCAAAAGGGGGCGGTTGCGCCTGGAGCTCGAGCCGGTCGATCTGGCCGGGCTCTTGAGCAGGATCTCGCACCAGCAGGCACCCATCGCCGAGGCAGCCGGACTGACTCTCGACCTGGCCGCCTCCAGTGCCCGGGTGCGCGGTGATCGGGGCAAACTCGAGCAGGTGGTCAACAATCTGGTGAGCAACGCTGTCAAGCACTCCCCCGCCGGCACGACCATCCGGATGGAGGTCAGCGGCGCTCCAGGGGGGCAAGTCCGATTCTGCGTGCGCGACCAGGGCAGCGGCATGGACGGGGAGACCCTGGGCAGCATCTTCCAGCCCTTCGCCCGCCTGAAGGAAAAAAGGCGAGGCGGCGCCGGGCTGGGCCTGGCCATCGTGGAGAGCATCGTGGGGGCCCACGGGGGTCACATCGAAGTGGAATCGACCCCGGGTCAGGGGAGCTGTTTCACGGTCTTTCTTCCGGCAATGGCGTGAGAGTAGGAATCTTCACCAACGCCTATCGGCCGATCATCAGCGGGGTGGTCAACTCGGTGGATCTGATCCGCAAGGGACTGCTCGCCCAGGGCCACGTCCCCTTCGTCTTCGCCCCCCGCTTTCCGGGCTATCGCGAGGCCCACGCGGGAGTCTACCGCTTCTGCTCGCTCTCGCTCTCGCGCCAGGTCAAGTTCCCTCTCCCCTGCCCCTATTCGCCCTCGCACTTTGCGCGCATTCCCCGCCTCGAGCTCGACGTGTTGCACACCCATCACCCCTTTCTGCTCGGTCGCACCGCCATCGGCTTTGCCGACCGCCTGAAAATTCCGCTGGTGTTCACTTTTCACACCCAGTATGAGCAGTATGCCCACTACATCCCCTTTCAGAAGAAGCTGGTCCAGGCCGTGGGCCGGCGTCTGGTGGTCGACTATGCATCCCGTTGCGACCTGATCGTCTGTCCCTCGCCGGTGATGCGCGAGGTGATCGAGCGCGACTACCGCATCAGCACCCGGCTGGAGGTGCTCCCAAACGCCATCGATCTCTCGGCCTTCGAGAACGTGGCGGGAACAGCCAGCCGAAGAGCGCTGGGCTTCACCGATCAGGAGGTGGTGGCCCTCTATGCCGGCCGCATCGGGCTGGAGAAGAACCTCGAGTTTTTGCTGCGGGCCTTCGCACGGGTCGACTTTCCCCTGGCCCGGCTGGCCATCGTGGGAGATGGTCCGGTGCTGGGAAACCTGCGCCGGCTGGCCAGCGAGCTGGGCCTGGAGGGCCGAGTAGGCTTCACAGGCCGCGTCGACTATGCCCGCATGCCCGGTTACTATGCGGCCGCCGACTTCTTCACCATCACCTCCACCACCGAGGTGAAGCCCCTGGTGGTGCTCGAGGCGCTGGCCAGCGGCTTGCCGGTGGTGGCCGTGGCCGCCTGCGGCACTCAGGACACCCTGACCCACGGTCAGGACGGTCTGCTCAGCGAGTGCGAGCTGGGCGCCTACGCGGCCCTGCTTCAGCAGGCCTTCGGCCAGGCCGAGCAGCGCCGGATGATGGGCCAGCGGGCCCGGCTGACGGCCCGCGAGTTCGCCATTGGACCCTATGTCCGCCGCCTGACGGGGCTCTACGCCAGTCTCTCGAGGCGAGGGTAAGCCACCCGCACCTGCGCAATTTGGCCTCGAGCCATCTTGAGGCGATGGTAGGGTCGGCTCCTCCGGGGGGCGAAGGCGGCAGCCAGACATTTGAGAGGAGCCCCTGGTCGTGAGAGTGATGTTGCCCTTTGTGGCTTTGTTGTGCTTGCTGGTCTGGCCCGCCCTGGCCCAGAGTACCGAGCTGGCCGAGAACAACCCGGTGGCCATCGTCACCCAGATCGATGGGAACACGGCCGAGATCAAGCGCCCCGACGGCGAGTGGCGCCCCCTCTACTGGATGGATTTGCTGCGCCCGCAGGATCAGATCCGCACCGGGAATCCGGGTAAGATTGTGGTCAACTTCTTCTTCGACGATCATCTCGAGATCGTCGATCCCGATAGCGCCGCCGACGTGGCCTTCAAGAACCTGGTCAAGGTGAGCGAGGGGGGGAGCGTTCGTCGCGACCCGGCCCGAGACCGCTCGCGAGCCACCATCGACATCCCGTACATGTTCATGCGCAAGCTCAAGGGAGCCGACTTCGTGCTGGCCGAGGAGCCCGGGGCTTACGAGAAGGAGAAGCTCTTCTTGCTGGCCAGTGTCACCAACTGGGCTTATCCGCCCGTCTTCCAGTGGGGCCAGCTGGCCGGCACTCCTCAGTACCGGGTGCAGATGTTCAACGAATGGGATGAGTTCTTGCACGAGTTCCCCAGCAAGGAGACGCGCTGGAAATTCCCCTACCGCGCGCCCTTCACCATGGCCAAGGCAGGGCTCTACCAGTGGCAGGTGCTGACCCCGCAAGACGAAATCGTCGTGCGCAAGTACAAGTTCTACGTGCTGACCGCCCTGCAAGCCCGCGAGGTGGAAGCGGCCAAGAAGAAGTTCGCCAACCTGAAGGCCGCCAAGAAGGTTACCCGCAGCAACTATACCGATCTGTTCCTGCTCTACAACCGCCTCAGCATGGTGGATGATCGGCTGCGCCTGCTGCAGGAGATGTCCTCCATCGACCCGGAGAACCCGCGCATTTACCGCGGATTGGTGCGGGCCTACCTGGACAAGGGCTGCCCGGCCCACGCCAACGAGGCGCTCCAGCGAGAGATCCAGTTGGGCGGGGTGGACGAGATCGAATAGGCGGTCCAGCCCGATGGGGTGGATCTGAACCAGCGAGCCCCAGCGGCGAGCGGGTTTGACTCGCCTCATCCAGCCTCCCGGCGACTGAGTCGACGCCCCCCCTGTTGCGTCGGAGGAGCCCCTGCCCCGCCTCCGCCACCAGAAAATATTGTAGGCGGGCGGACCTGTAGCGGCGTCGCGCAGCCGGAGAACGGTGTCAGAGCACTTCAGCGAAATGGGCACGACCGCTCCCCCAACCCGACTCTCTGAAGCGTGTCCCCGGACGCGGCGTATCAGGGCAGGGCCAGGCGGGCGGGCAACAGCTCCTCGAACGGGAAGGGGCCCGGGCGCGAGTGCACCACCAGCTGCCAGTTGGCCGGGCGAGGAGTGCGAGCCACCCCGGGCGTATCGCGCGAGTCTTCTTGAAGCAGCTCTTCCAGGGCTTTGAAGACGCTCACGCCGGCCTGCTCGGAGAGCGTGACCAGCAAAATGGCGTTGCTCACCAGGCCCTCCTTCACTTTGGCTGCCACCTGGGCGTCATCCAGAGCGCGGGTGGCATCCAGGTGCACCAGACGGCGGTCGGGGTTGGCCTGCAGCAGGCACTCGAACACGGTGGTCTCGGGCAGCTCGGTACCGCCCAGAATGGCGATGTTGTCGCCCGTGCGGCGCGACTGCACCAGGTAGGCCAGGATGCGCTCTCGCTCTTCTTTGACGTCTACACTCATCAGCTTCTCAATTCACTCAGCTTGCTTGCAGCAGAACGGCCCGAGACGGGCTCGGGCCGTGTGCCGACTGGTCCTGGCGGAAGGTTAGGCGAACTTGTCGTCCTCTCCTTCGATCTGCTGGCGCACGCAGTCGCTCAACATGCGGGGCAGCTTCTCGATATGCGGGCAAAGAACGCTGTCATCGTAGACTCGCTGGACGCTCGAGCAGCCCTCTCCGATGCCCATCCCGATGATGTTGATCTTGGAGTTGAAGGCCTTGTCCCAATCGACGTGGTGGGTGCTCTCGGGATAGGAGCGCTTGATGGAGGCCAGCTCGTCGGGCGAGGCCTTGCCTTCCAGGATGCGCTGGATGGCCATCACGTCGGCCGACTTGCCGTCGCCATCGGTGATGACGATGATGGTCTTCTTGTAGTCGGTCTTGCCCGATTTCTGCATCGCCTGGATGGCCACGCAGATGCCGTCGGCGTCATTGGTGCCGCCCATCATGCCGCTGCCGATGCTGGCCAGCACGCGGTTGCGCTCGGTGACGGTGTACTTCTCCTTGAGCTCCTTGTGGACTTTGGGCTCGTTGGAGAAGCCGATGATGCCGAACTGGATGTCCAGCTCGTCGAGCGCCTCGCTCGACAGGATCAGGCCGCGGATGGCGTTGTGCCATTTGTCGCCGCCCATCGAGCCGGACTCGTCGAGCACGAACTCGAACTCGTAACCACGCTTGGAGGGCTTGGTACGCTCGAGCCAGATGTCGCTTGACATCCGGCCGGTGAGATACTCGTTGGCCTCGGCCCGCATGGCGCCCTTGAGCGAGAGCTTCTTGCCCTTCTCGGTGGGCTGACGGCTGTACTTCGGCCGGGCGGTCTCGCGCAAGAAGTTGCGCAGCTCGCCCGCGAGCTCGTCGGCGTAGGTGGCCACCTGGGAGTGGTAGCGGTCGTAGTCGGTCCGCTCCTTCTCCCACTTGGCTTCCATCTCTTGCTTCATCTTGATCAGCTCTTCCAGGTCGGGAAGAGTGATGTCGGAGGTCTGGCCACCCTGGCCGCCATCGGACTGCTGGCCCTCGGGCGCGGGATCGCCGTGCTTGACCTCGGGCGTGTCGTTCTTGCCCTGGCCCTGCTGACCTTGCTGGGACTGCTGGGACTGCTGACCTTGTTGCCCCTGCTGTCCCTGTTGCCCCTGCTGGGACTGCTGGTTTTGCTGGTTCTGTTTGTTCTGGTTGGAACGGGGAGGCGCATTGCCGCCGCGACGGACGTCGTCGTTCTTCGACTCCATCTTCTCGTTCATTTCCTTGGTCAGGTTCTCGATGGCCTTCTTGGCCAGGTCCTTGGCCTCTTCGGGGGTCATCTTGGGCAGATCGGGCACGTTGCCGGTCTGGTTGCCCTGACCGGACTGCTGGCCCTGCTGGCTCTGTTGACCCTGCTGGTTCTGGTTCGCCTGGTTGTTGGGGTCATTTTGCCCGGCCTGACCGGACTGCTGGCCGGCCTGGCCCGACTGCTGACCCGCCTGGCCCGACTGCTGCCCGGCCTGGCCTGACTGCTGCCCGGACTGGCCGGATTGCTGGCCCTGCTGGCCCTGCTGGCCTTGCTGGCCCTGCTGGCCTTGCTGGCCCTGCTGCGACTGCTGGCCCTGCTGCGACTGCTGGCCCTGCTGCGACTGCTGACCCTGCTGACCTTGCTGACCCTGCTGCTGCTCTTGCTGAGCCTGCTGCAGCTTCTGGCCCGCCTCGCTCATCTTCTCGCCGGCCTGCTGCAGCTCTTTGCCGGCCTTCTCCATCTCCTCGCCGCCCTTCTGGCCGTTCTGCTGCATCTTCTTGCCCAGCTCTTCCATCTGCTTGCCGGCTTGCTGCATGTTCTTGCCGGCCTGCTCCATCTGCTGGGGCGACTGCTTCTCGTTCTTGGCGGCCTGCTCGAGCTGCTGGCCGGCCTGCTTCATCTGGTCGGCGGCTTCCTTGGCCTGCTGCTGCTGCTGCTGCTCGAGCTGCTTTTGCATCTCTTCGCGCAGCTTCGGGTCGTTCTGCATGGCCTTTTCCATCTCTTGCTGCATCTTCTGCGCAAGCTGGGGGTCCTTCTGCATCGCGTCCTGCATCTGCTGAGCCATCTGCTTGGCCAGCTCGGGGTTGTCTTTCATGGCCTGCTGCATCTGCTGCTCGACCTGCTTTTTCAGGTTCGGATCTTGCTGCATCTGCTGCTCGAGCTGCTGGGCAGCCTGCTTGGCCAGCTCAGGATTGTCCTTCATGGCCTGCTGCATCTGCTGCTGCATCTGCTCGGCCAGCTTGGGGTCCTTCTTGGCCGCGTCCTGCATCTGCTGCTGCATCTGCTTGGCCAGCTCGGGATTCTCTTGCATGGCCTGCTGCATCTGCTGCTTCATCTGCTCGGCCAGCTTGGGATCCTTCTGCATCGCCTCCTGCATCTGCTGCGCAGCCTGCTGGGCCATCTGCGGATTCTGCTGCATGGCCTGCTGCATCTGCTGAGCCAGCTCGGGATTGTTCTGCATGGCCTCCTTCATCTGCTGCTGCATCTGCTGGGCCTGCTGCGGATTCTGCTGAGCCTGCTTCTGCATCTCCTGCATCGCCTGCTGGGCGAGCTGCGGGTTCTGCTGCATCGCCTCTTGCATTTGCTGCTGAATCTGGGGATTCTGCTGAGCCTGCTTCTGCATCTCTTGCATCATCTCCTGAGCCATCTGCGGGTTGTTCTTGAGCGCGTTCTGAGCCGCTTGCTGGACGTCCTTGTTCTGCGCCATCTCCTGCATGGCTTGCTGCTTCTCTTCGGGCGTGCTGGCCTGGGCCATCTTCTTGGCAGCCTCTTGCATCGCCTGGTTGGCTTTGGGATCCTTGGCCAGCTCCTGCATCATCTGCTTCTGAAGCTCAGGGTTCTTCGACATGGCCTGCTGGAGAGATTGCTGCATCTGCTCGGCGCTCTGTTGATTCTGCTGAGCGTTCTGCTGCATCTGGTCCATCATCTGCTGGGCCAGCTGCGGATTCTGCTGCATCGCCTGCTGCATGGCCTGTTGCATCTGCTGAGCCTGCTGCGGGTTCTGCTGGGCCTGCTTTTGCATCTGCTCTTGCATCTGCTGGGCCAGCTCAGGGTTCTTCTTGAGCTCTTCCTGCATCTGCTCCATCAGCTGCTTGGCCAGCTGGGGGTTCTTCTGCAACTGCTCCTGCAGCTGCTTGGCCATCTCGGGATTCTTGGCCAGCTGCTCCATGGCTTGCTGCATGTTCTGGGGGCTCTGCTGAGCCTGCTGCTGCCCCTGCTGGGCCGCCTGCTCGGCCATCTGGGGATTGCTCTTTTGCATCTCCTGCATGGCCTGCTGGGCGGTCTGGGGATTCTGAGCGGCCTGCTGCTGCATCTGGTCAGCCATCTGCTGAGCCAGCTGCGGATTCTTCTGCAGCTCCTCTTGCAGCTTCTGAGCCATCTCCGGATTCTTCTGCATCTCCTGGCGCATCTGCTCGGCCATCTGCTGAGCCAGCTGCGGGTTCTTCTGCATCTGCTCCATCATCTGCTGGGCCAGCTGCGGGTTGTTGTGCATGGCCTCGAGCATCTGCTTGGGATCCTGCATGGCCTGCTGAGCCGCCTGCTGCGCCTGCTGCGGATTCTGAGCCATCTGCTGCTGCATCTGCTCGAGTTGCTGAGCCGAGCTCTGCATCGACTGGGCGGCCTTCTGCATACCCTGGTTGGGCTGGCCCTCCTGGGGCTGCTGAGTCTGAGACATCTCGTTGCCGGCCTGCTCCATTTGCTGACCGGCCTGCTGGGCCTGCTGGCCACCGGCCTGACCGGCCTGCTGCTGCTTCTGACCGGCCTGCTGAAGCTGCTGACCGGCCTGCTGCATCGACTGGCCGGCCTGCTGCATGGCCTGCTGGGCCTGCTGCGAGGCCTGGGACGCTTGCTGATTCTGCTGAGCCGACTGACCCTGCTGGCTCTGCTGGCTCTGCTGGCTCTGCTGACCCTGCTGGCTCTGCTGACCCTGCTGGCTCTGCTGACCCTGCTGGCTCTGCTGACCCTGCTGGCTCTGCTGGCCCTGCTGGCTCTGGCCCGACTGACCGCTCTGACCCGACTGACCGCTCTGGCCACTCTGCTGCTGCTGTTGGGGCTTCTGGCCCTGCAGGGCCTGCTCGAGGTCCTTGATGTCCTGGTCGACGAG